>JADZBS010000114.1 GCA_020851975.1 Gammaproteobacteria bacterium
AAACTTCGACCCGGCACCGAATTCAGCCGATGTGCCGCGGCTTGCGGGTGATCCAGACCAGCACGAGCAGGATCACGCACAACCAGCCGCAGATCCAGAAGAAGTCCAGGACCGACTTGAGATAGGCCTGGTTGGCCAGTTCCCGCGCGATGACATCGAGCGCCTGCAGCTCGCCGAGGCCCATGCCGCGCAGGGCATCGAGCATGCGCTGCAACGACAGGTCGTACAGGCTGCTCGCCTCGGCGAGCCGGCTCTGATGAAACGCCGCATGGCGGTCCCAGAAGGTCGTGGTAATCGATGCTGCGAAAGCGCCGGCGGTGATGCGCATGAAATTGGCGAGCCCCGATGCCGCTGGCAGCCGTTCCGGCGCAACGCCTTCCAGCAGGATGCTGAACATGGCGACGAAGAAGATCGACATGCCGATGCCCTGTACCAGAATCGGCACCACGTAGGCCGAGAAGCTCGCGTCGGCCGTGTAGGCGGCGCGCATGAAGTAGGACAGGGCAAAGGCCGCGAGCGCCACCGAGGCCATGAGGCGCGCATCGACCCGGCCGATGTATTTTCCGACCAGCGGCGAGAACAGCAGGGCCACCATCCCGCTCGGTGCGGCGACCAGGCCCGCCCAGGTTGCCGTGTAGCCGAGCCAGGTCTGCATCCACAGGGACTGAATCAGCAGGGCACCGAAGAACGTCGCGTAACCGAGACCGAAGACGACCGCCCCGGCGAGAAAACTGCGATTGCGCAGCAGGCTCAGGTCGACGATCGGGTGCTTCTCGCCCAGCTCCCAGATCACGAAGGCAATCAGGCCGATGGCCGCGATGATCGCCTCGGCACGAATCAGCGGTGAGGCGAACCAGTCGCTGTCCTTGCCGGTGTCGAGCATGACCTGCAGCGTGCCGACCCAGAGCACGAGCAGGCCGAGTCCCACGACGTCGATCCTGACCTTGCGGGTGGCAGTCTCGCGATGCTTCAGGCCCTGCCAGCAGACGAGGCTGCAGACGATCCCGACCGGCACGTTGATGTAGAAGATCCACGGCCAGGAATAGTTGTCCGAGATGTGACCGCCGAGAATCGGGCCGACAACCGGCGCCACCAGCGTGGTCATCGACCAGATCGCGAGTGCCGCACCCTTGCGATGCGGCGGGAAGATCATCAGGAGCAGTGCCTGTGAGCCCGGGATCATGGGCCCGGAGACGAGTCCCTGGAATACCCTGAACACGACGAGCGACGACAGGCTCCAGGCCGCGCCGCACAGGAACGAGGCCAGGGTGAACGTCACGACGGAGGTGACGAAGACCCGGACCACGCCGAAGCGCTCCATGAGCCAGCCGGTCAGCGGCACCGAGACGCCGTTCGCCACGGCAAACGAGGTGATGATCCACGTGGCCTGGTCGCTCGACACGCCGAGATCGCCGGCGATGGTGGGGAGCGATACGTTCGCGATCGTGCTGTCGAGCACCTGCATGAAAGTACCGAGCGCGAGCGCGGTCGAGATCAGTGACCGCGAACCGTTCAGGGCCGGTACGGCCGCCGCGCCACTCACCGGGGAGGCTGTCCGATGTCGCCCGCGCCGCCGTTGGCCGCGATGATCGCGGCTATCTGCCGGTCCACTGCGGATTCACCGTCCGCCGCCCGGGAGAAAGCCGCCGGCGCGTCGCGCACCTGCGTGGCCACGAGCGGGCCGGTGGTGTCGTGCAGGTCGACGGTGGCCCGCATCGACAGGCCGACACGCAACGGGTGCTGCCCGAGTTGTTCGGGATCGAGCGTGACGCGCACCGGCACGCGCTGCACGATCTTGATCCAGTTACCGCTGGCGTTCTGCGCCGGCAGGACCGCAAAGGCGCTGCCGCTGCCCGCCCCCAGGCCGGCGATGCGGCCCCGGTAGGTGACGCTGTCGCCGTAGACGTCCGCGTGCAGTTCGACCGGCTGGCCGACCCGCATGCGCGACAACTGCACTTCCTTGAAGTTGGCATCGACCCAGGCGCCGTCGAGCGCCACCACCGCCAGCAGTGGCGTGCCGGGCGCGATGCGCGTGCCGACCTGGACCGAGCGTTTGGCGATGGTGCCGGCGGCTGGCGCGACCAGCGATGTGCGGCTCAGGCTCAGTGCGGCTTCCCGCACCCGCGCCGCGGCGGCAACGACCAGCGGATGAGTCTCGATCGTGGTCCCGTCGATCCGGGCACGCAGGCTCTCGAGCGACGCGCGACTGGCAGCCAGCGCGGCCTCGAGTTGCACCACCTGGTCGCGCGCATGCTCGCGCTCCTCCGCCGAAACGGCACCGTCATCGCCAGCGGCGTCGCGCCGCTTCAGGTCGGCACGGGCCGCGGCGAGCGACAGGCTGCCTTCACGGATGCGGGCCTCCAGCTCGTCGGCTTCCGACCAGAGCGCATGGACCTCCCGCACCGCCCGGGCCAGTCCGGCCTCGGCCGCGGCCGCAGCGATCCGCGCATCGGCGGTGTCCAGTTCGACCAGGACCTGGCCGCGCTCGACGTGCTGCGTATCGTCGACAAGCACGCGGCTGACGGTGCCGGCCACTTCGCTCGTGATCTGGATGATGTCGGCAGCGACATAGGCGTCGTCGGTGGACTCGAAGTAGCGGCCGTGCAGGAACTCGTAGGCGGCCGCTGCCGCGCCCAGCACGACGAGAACGATGCCGAAGACCACCAGTCGCTGGCGGCGTGTCCTGGCTGCGGATTCGTCGGGGAGGTCGGACTGCGGGGTGTTCATGGGGGGGCTCCGGCGTGGGCGGCAGCAGGTGGCGAGGCCGGATCGAAGCTGCCGCCCAGCGCGAGCAGGAGATTCATGCGGGCGAGCACGCCACCGCTGCGTGCGGCCAGCAGCTGGCGTCGGGCGTCGAGCACGCGCGATTCCGCATCGAGCACGGCGATCCGGGTGGTCAGGCCAGCCGTGTAGCGCCGCCCGGCGAGTTCATGCGCCCGGCTGGCGGCGAGTAGCGCCGCTTCACCGTCCGCCGTCTGCTGCGTCATCGAGGCATCCTGCGTGAGCTGGTCGGCGGCCTCTCGCACGGCCTCGAGCACGGCACTGTCGTAGGCCGCTGTCGCGGCATCCAGTTCGGCGGCCGCGCCCGCGTAGCCGGCCTTCAGACGTTGCGCGTCGAAGATCGGCAGGTGCAATGCGGGGCCGACGCCGTAGACGCGGCTGCCGCTGTCGGCCAGGTCGCCGAGGTCGATCGCTTGCGTGCCGACGAAAGCGGTCAATGAGACGTTCGGATAGAACGCCGCGCGGGCAGCGGTGCGTCCGGCCGTGGCGGCCTCGACACGGGCCCGCGCCGCCAGCACGTCCGGGCGGTGGGCGAGCAGATCGACCGGCAGCCGCTCGGGAATCGGCAACGCCGCCTCGAGCGACAACGCCGGGCGGCTGAAACGCGCATATCGGTCTGGCCCGGCACCGACCAGTGCGGCCAGGCGGTGGCGGGCCATGTCGCGAGCGGCTTCGGCCTGCCGGCGCAGCGCTCGTACCGGAGGCACCCCGGACTCGGCAACCTTCAGTTCGATCTGCGTACCGAGCCCGGCGGCGGTGCGCTGCCGGGTCAGCTCGAGCACCTGCTCCCGCTGCTGCTGCGCCTGCGTCGCGATGTCGACCAGTTCCCAGGACCTGTAGAGATCGACGTAGGCCGTGGCCACGGCGCCGGCCAGCGCGAGCCGAGCGGCGGCGACGTCGAGCGTGCTCGCCATGACCTGCGAGCGCGACTCGCGGATCAGCGCGGCCTGCCGGCCCCAGACATCGAGGTCCCATCGCAGGTTGGCGGTCACCTGCCCGATCCACATCGTGTCGCCTGCCCACGGCGGGGGGATGTAGAAGTTCTCGGAAAGGCGCTCCCAGCTGGCATCCGCGTCGAGCGCGGTCTGCGGCCGGTTCGCGGCGATGTCGGCCTGCACGCGTGACAGCGCCAGGCGCACCCGCGCCATCGCCTGCGCCAGCGTCGGGCTGTCGCCCAGCGCCTCCGCCATCAGGGCATCGAGCTGGGGATCGCCGAACGCCGTCCACCAGTCCACGGCGATGGCGGGCAAGGCGGTGTCGGCATCCAGGCCGAGGGCCTGCGGCTCGATCAACGCCCCTGGCGGTGCCTCGCGCGGCGGCGCCACGCAGCCCGCGAGCAGGCAGCCGACCAGCAGGAGGCCGGCAGCTCTCACGCGGCGGCCTTGCGCGAGCGCTCCATCTCGCGCAGGTTGGCGACGATCTTCTTCAGCAACCGCATGAACTGGGCGAACTCGGCCTTGCCGAGGCCCTCGAGGGCCGTGTTGTGGACCTCGATCACCAGCGGCATGAGCCCGGCTGCCTTGCGCCGGCCGGCAGCGGTGAGCTGCAGCTCCACGACGCGACGATCGGCCGTGCTGCGCCGGCGCTCGACATAGCCGCGCCGTTCGAGTTGGTCCACGAGCCGCGTCAGCGCGCCGGTGTCGTGGCGCATGTTCTGGCACAGCCCGGACACCGTGCGGATGCCTTCGTGCAGCTTCACCAGCACCAGCCACTGCATGAAGCTCAGGTCATGCCCTTCGAAGGCCGCCGCCGCCGCGTCATGCATCAGGGCATGGGAGAGTTTCAGCAGGTAGCCGAGGCTCTCCGAGGGGGTGAAGCCACGGGAGTCGTAGTGCTTGATGGCCATTTATTAGTTGCCATGGCAATGATTGCCGCGGCAGAGAATGCGCCGCGGAGAGAGGTGCTGTCAAGGCGGGCCGGATCGAACGAAACGGCCCGTGGAGATTTGGGTCGCGAATGGGGTCGGGAATGGGGTCGCGAATAGGGTCGCGACTGGCGTCGCTCCTACACGTCGATCCTACTTCTCGGCGCCGCCGAAGCGCATCCGCGCGTCGAGGCCGAAGGTGCGCAGGCTCGGGTAGCTGATGGTCATGCGCATGGGCGGGAAGTCGTCAAAGGTGGAGACATCGCGGATGGTGCCCGTTCCGGGGGGAACCGTGGCATACAGGTCGGAGTCGTTGGTCCAGAAGATGTCACGGTAGGCCGACAGCGGGTCGTCGTTGTCGAGCAGATTGCGTACCCAGAACGTCAGCGTGTAACGGGGTGAGGCGACGCCGATGTTGAAATTGACGTTGGTACGCGACGGTACCCAGCCCTGGTTGTCATTGCCGATGAAGACCTGGTCGATGTAGTTGGCGGTGAGGCTGGACATCAGGTCCCAGTCCCCGGCCAGCTGGTGCCGGTAGTCGAGCGAGGCGCTGGCGGTCCACTCCGGCTGGCGCATCTGCGTGTTGCCCGCGATGCTGCCGGAGATGCCGCGACAGGCCGTGGCCTTGGCGTCCTGTTGATTGACCGGCAGTGCCTGGATCGCGGCCGGGGCGCAGCTCGGTTCGGCGGTGTAGAAGCTCGGGAACAGCGCCAGGGTATCCAGCCGTCCGTTCTTCACCTGGGAGTCCGTGTAGGCCACGGTGACGCGACCGGTCAGGGATTCGGTGAAGCCCAGGTCCGCGGTGAACTCCCAGCCGAATACGCGGGCATCGCCGGAGTTCACGTTCAGGCCCTGCGGCTGGCGGAACTGCAGGCCCGTGACCGGGTCCGTCATCGTGAGCTGGCGCAGCACGATGTCCTGCCAGTCGTTGTAGAAGACCGCCATGTCGAGGCGGATGCGCCGGTCGGACGTATAGCCCTTCAGGCCGAGCTCGTAGGCCGTGATCTTTTCAGGATCGAAATCGTTGAAGATCGTGCTCGGGCGCACGCCGCCGGAGGGGTCGATGACCTCCTTCGCCGCCAGCACGTTGATGCCGCCCGGCTTTTCGCCGTAGGCGATGGAGCCGTAGACCATCCAGCCGCTGTCGAGCTTGTAGTCCAGGCCGACCCGTCCGGTGATGTTGTCGAAGCGCGCACTGCCCTTCTCGACGCCGGGAATGTCGACCAGCTGGTAGATGCCGTTGACGTCCTTGACCCAGGTCTGATACCCGACCGGCGCCACGTCGCGCAGGTCGAACAGCTCGTCGCCGCACTCGGGCGGCAGGTCCGTGGCCAGCGGATAGGCGCTGCCGGCCGTCGGCGACACGCAGCGGCTGTGGTTGAAGCCGTAGGCGTACTTGTGGTCGTTGGTGTAGCGCAGTTCCGTGCGGGCCTGCAGCTTGTCGGTGACGTCGAAGTCGAGGGAACCGAACAACGACCAGGACTTGTTGTTGTTCTCGACGAACGGCCGGTTGAGCGGGTCCAGGCCGCCGTTGGGCAGCAGCGATGCGGCGAACACGTAGGTGCCGATCGCCAGGCTGGTCGGCATGGCGACCGGCCCGATGGCATTGCTGCCGCCGGGACCGTAGTTGAACCCGGGCGGCAGCGGTGTCGAGGGCGAGAGGGCCGGATTGCCCTGGCGGTCCTCCAGGACCGAGTGGAAGTAGTAGCCGCCCACCTGCCAGCGCAGGCGCTGGTCACGCGGGCCCGTGAAGCGCAGCTCCTGGCTCCATTCCTCCACGCGCGGGCCGGGTTCGGGGTCGAGCACACCCATGGGGATGCGCGACCACGACAGCGGCGAATCGCAGGTCGGCGGCTCGAAGTTGGTCGATGGGAAGCAGTAGACCAGCGGCGTGCCGTGCCCCGTGATGCGGTTGAAGTCGTAGATCGCGCTCTCCTTCATGAAGGAGTAGCCGGTGAGCGAGCTCAGGACGCCGTAGTCCGTGTCCCAGGCGATGTTGAGGTTGCCGCGGGTCAGGTTGCGGTCCTGGCCCAGCGCCTGGGCGTCCTTGGGCATGGAATCCCGGGTGAGCATGTGCGGCTGCGGGATGCCCAGGGGAAACTGGGCCGGGTCGAGCGGGTCCGGCAGGTCCTCGAGCTTCGGAATCTGGCCGCACCAGTTCAGCCAGCGGGTACCCGGGCTCGCGGCGGCGTTCGCGGAGGTCTGGTTCACCTGATCCTCGCAGTTGGCGAGGACGGCACCGGTAGCCGCATCGTCGATCTCGTCGTTGGAGCGATAGATGCTGAGGGTGATGTCCAGGGTGTCGACCGGCACCCAGCGGAGTTTTCCCTGGAAACTCCGGTAGCGATAGCCGCCGATGTCGTTCTCCGGGGCGAGCGTGTTGTCGTAGGAACCGTCCCACTCGTCGTACATCGCCGAGAAGCGACCCGTCAGCCTGTCGCTGAAGATCGGGCCGCTCACTTCGCCCAGGATCTTCTGCTTGCCGCGGTTGCCCCCGGTGGCCTCGGCCTTGGCCTCGAACTCGTCACTCGGCGGCTTGGTCACGTAGTTGATGGCGCCGCTGAACGCGTTGCGTCCGTAGACGGAGCTCTGCGGTCCCTTCAGCACCTCGATGCGCTCGATGTCGAGCTGGCTGAAGTTCAGGCCCTCGCGGCCGGCGACATAGACCCCGTCCACGAAGATGGCCGCCGAGTTCTCGCCGAAGATGTCCTGCGGCACCACGCCGCGGATCACCGGTGTCGGCAGCGCCTCGCCCAGCGGATTGAAGAACGACAGGCCAGGGGTCAGGTTCGCGACATCCTGCAGGTTGCTGATGCCCTTGGATTCGATGGCATTGGCGTCGAAGGCCGTGATCGCGAGTGGCGTCTCCATGAGCTTTTCCTCGCCCTGGCGCCGCGCCGTGACGACGATTTCTTCGAGCTTCTGCGCCGCGACGGGCTGCAGCACGATCGACATCGCCATGGTCATGCCGAGCAGGGCTCCCGCCGCCCGGTTTCTGTCGCTCCTCATCGTCGTCGCCCCCAAGAAATCGAAAAAGAGATCCTCGCAGCCCCAGCTGCTCCCCCGCGCCATTCTGGTGAAGCCGACACGCCGACGCCAGCGTCGCCTGAGGTGCTGATCGCGTAGCGGTTACCGGTGCCGGTGTTACGGTTACGGTTACGGTTACGGTAAGGTGCCGGACCGCGTCCCGCGAAGCAAGTCGCTCAGCGTCGAGGGCGCCCGGCCGACGTGACGGGCCACCTGCGACAACATCGCCGCACCTTCTCTCAAAGCTCGTCGCGCAATGTCGACCCGAGCCCGCACCAGGTCCGGACGTCGCTGCCGCGACATCAGGTCGCCGAGACAGATTCCACGCTCGATGGCGACTTCGGCGGTGATCGCGTCCAGGGTGGTCTCAACCGGTCGATGCAACGCGAGCATGAAGAACGTTCGCCGGTGTGTCAAAGCCGAGCGTCTGGCGCGGCCGTTGATTGAGCTGCAGAGCCACTTTGTTCAGGTGCGCCTGTGAGTAGCGTGACA
>JADZBS010000115.1 GCA_020851975.1 Gammaproteobacteria bacterium
TGCCCACCGACGAAACCACCGCCTGGGGCACCAGCGGCGTGCGCGCCTACTGGGGCGCCGAGGCCGGCACCATGACGCAGAGCAAGCTCGCGCTCAAGGAACACACCACGCGGCTGCACAAGCTGCATGCCCTGGTGCCGATGACCGAAGAGCTGATGGAAGACGCCCCGCTCGCCGCCGCGCTCATCACCCGCAAGGCCGGCGAGCAGATGCAGTTCAAGCTCACCGACGCCATCATCAACGGCAGCGGCGTGGGCCAGCCGCTGGGCATCATGAACTCGCCGTGCCTGGTCACCGTGAGCAAAGAGAGCTCGCAGGTCGCCGACACCATCCATGCCAAGAACATCGCCAAGATGTGGGCGCGCATGCCCGGCGCCGTGCGCTCCAAATCGGTGTGGCTCGTCAACCAGGACGTCGAGCCGCAGATGATGGAGCTGGGCTTCCAGGTCGGCCCGGCCGATTCCGGCACCAAGACCGGCGGCTCGCTGATCTACGTGCCGCCCGGCGGCCTGTCGGCGTCGCCCTACGGCACCATCCTGGGCCGCCCGGTCATCACCACCGAGGCCTGCGCCGCCATCGGCGACCTGGGCGACATCGTGTTCGCGTTCCTGGGCGGCTACTTCGCGCCGTTCAAGTCCGGCGGCATCAAGAACTCGGTGTCCATGCACCTGTGGTTCGACCAGGACACCACCGCGTTCAAGTGGACCATGCGCGTGGGCGGTCAGCCGTGGCTGCAGGCGGCCGTGTCGCGCAAGAACGGCAGCAACACGCTGTCCCACTTCGTCACGCTCGAGGCCCGCTAAGCGTCCGGCGTCAACACTTCAAAGGAGTCACACCATGTCTGGATTCCCCGGCTCGGCGGCCGAGCAAGTCGCCGTCCTGCAAGTCAACACCGGCACGGCCAGCAGCACCCCGCTGGCCGGCACCGCCGTGCGTATGAATCGCTATCGCAAAGCCCTGGTCGTCTTCGTGCTGGGCGACATGGCCAACGAGACGATCGATGCCATCGTCGAGACGTGCGATAGCGGCGGTACCAACAACGTATCGCTCAAGGCGCACACGCAACTCGCTGCCAGCGCGAGCGCCAACGATAGCAAGCAGCTCGTCATGGGCATCAACGTCGACGAGATGATCGCCTCGGGCAAGGAATACATCCGCGGCAAGATCACCACGGGCAACACCACCGGTGGCACCTGCTCGATCATCGTGCTCGGCCTCGAGCCGATGTATGGCCCGGCCTCGGCTTTCGACAATTCCTCGGTGCTCGAGGTCAAGAACTGACGCACAGGGTCTCCTCCTAGGGCTTGAAGCGATAGCCCTGTTCGCCCGCGGCGTGTCGCGCATGCCGCGGGCTCTTGTGCTTCCGTTCAGGAATCCATCGTCATGAGCTACGCCGTCAACCCGCTGGGTGCGCGCCTCGGCATCCGCGGCACGTTCGAGTGCCGCGATGCCACCGGCGCCGTCGTCAAGACCCTCGAGCTGAGCGGCAGCGTGCCGCTCGAGGCATTGCCGATCAGCGAGGCCGACCGGCAGGCGTTGTTGCAACAGATCACCACACCGGAGCCCACCGATGGCACTCACGATCGCGAATGAATGCCGCAAGGCGGCGCTCGACGGCATCTGCGCCCTGCTCAACGCCGGACAGTTCCGCCTGCTCACCGCGGCCGACGTCGAACTCGCAAACCTCACTTTCGCGGCCACCGCGTTTGCCGCCGCGAGCACGGCCAGCCCCTCGGTGGCCGTGTCCAACACCATCACCGCCGACAACACGGTGACCGCCGGCACCATCGGCAAGTTCGACCTGCGCGCCTCCGGCGGCTCCAGCCGCATCGCGGGGACCGTCGGCGTCGGCTCGGGCGATCTGCAGGTCAGCGACAACGTCGTGCCCGGCACGGCCACCAGCGTCACCTGCACCGGCGGCCTGCAACTGTCGCTGCAGCTCAGCTGATGCCAGAGTGGGCCCTCCGGGCGCCCCTGCGCCCGACGGCGATCGTCTCCACGCTCGACGCGTCCGGCGATCTCCAGTCGGTCAATCCTCTCACCACGGCAACGCTCAGCGGCCCGAGCACCGCGCAGACCGGCATCGCCGTCACCTACACCGTCACGCTCAACGTGGCGGCGACGCAGACCTACGTCGTCACGCCGAGCTGCCCTGGTACGACGGTGGCCCCCGGGTCATTCAACATCAACGGCGGCGACTCCACCGGGCAGTTCACCGTCACGGCGCCGAGCGACGGCACCTACTCGGTCGATTTCACCATCAGCCCAAACCTCACGCGCGCCGGTCGGCCCATCGCGCTCTCGGCCCAGACGAGCCCAGTCACCCTCGCCTACGACGCGCAGACGCCGCACCAGATCAGCATCAACGCGCCGCACACGCGCACGCTGGCCGAGGGCTCGACGGCGCAGGTGTACTACCGCGTCACCGGCAGCGGCTCGTGGATCGACGGCGGGTACCTCTACCGCACGCGCACGAGCCAAGGCTCGGCGGCCAACTCGTTCGCGGGCTGGGTGGTGGACCTGCAGCCTGGCACCACCTACGACGTGCGGCTCGACGTGACCGAGCCCGGCGTGGGCTCGTGGCAGATCACCGGCACGCGAGCCACGCGCGCCCTGCCCGCCGAGGGCGCTGCGCAGACCAAGAGCGCCACCACGGCCAACTTTACGAGCGTGATGGCCGGCGCGGTGGCGGGCGACGTGATCGTGCTCGCGGCGGGCACCTACACGCTGAGCGGCTTCTCGTGGACCTCGCCCGGGACCTCGGGATCGCCCGTGGTGATCCGCGGCGCGGGGGTCGATTCGACCATCCTCGTGGACTCCACGGGTACGGTCATCGACCTCAACGGCA
>JADZBS010000116.1 GCA_020851975.1 Gammaproteobacteria bacterium
CGCTCAGCGTGTGGGCCACGCCGTCCTGGTCGCGGAAGACCGCGAAGTTCAGGCCCAGGCACTTGACCTTTTCGGGTTTGTCGGGCCCGAGGTCCTCGCTGCGGACCATCGGGTACCAGAAGTTGATGTACATGTCAGGCTCCTTGTTGAAAGACGCGGGGTTGTCCGCGGTTGGCGGACGACCTATAGCAGGCGAAGACCGCACCTGCCCTCGTGAAAAACACCTATGAGGCAGTGTGCCACAGACGTACACAGCGCCCACCCGCTGCGCCCGCGTGCCGACCGGCAGGCGGACCCCGGGCCATGCCCCGCCACCGGCGCCCGGCCCGCCGCCTGGTGTTGAGCTAAGCTCTCCCCGACTGGTTTCCCTGACCCCGACGAGGCCGCCCCGGTGAACATGCAGTACATGACAGGCGAGCAGGATCCGTGCTCCGCCCGCATGGGCTGGGCCCTGGCACTGGTCTTCGCCGTGCTCCTGATCAACATCGTGATGCTGCCGCGCACGGCGCTCGACGAGCGTGCCACCCTGCGCCTGGTCCACGACAGCCTCGGGCTGGTCCTCGCCGTGATGGCGGCGGTGCGCCTGTGGTGGTTTGCCCGCGACCCGGCGCCATCGCCACCGGCGGGCCTGCCGCAGGCCTCCTTCGCCTTCAACCGCGCCATCCTCGTGGCCCTTTGCCTGGTATTCGCCGTGACGGGGGTGATCGGCTTCGTCTACGCCTGGGGCGAAGGCCGTGACGTGGTGCTGTTCGGCGTGACGCTGCCCCACCTCGTCGCGCGCAGCGAGGCCGTGCGCATCCCGATGGGTTACCTGCACAGCACGCTCGCCTTCTACTACCTCATGCTGTTCGGCATCTGGCTCGTCTTCGGGCTCTACCAGCATCGACGCTACGGTGCCGGCCTGCGACGGCTCCTGCCGGGCCGCCGTGTCTGATGCCGACTCCGATGGAGATGGCACCGTGAGTGTTTCTGCCGCGACCCGCGCCCGGCACGCCGCCGTGCTGCTCGCCTTTCTCGCCCTCGCCCTCTACTTCCCGTACTGGTGGTTCGGTGTCGTGCCGATCGGCTCCGACACCGTGGTGCTGCAGGCGCAGATCGACCGGCTGCTCGCCGGCACGCAACTCCCCGATTACTACGCCACGCCGCTGCCAGCCGTGAGCGAGGAGGAACTCGCCGCGCAGAAGGCTGCCTTCACCTGGTGCCGCTTCTGCCACACCGTGGAGGCGGGGGGCGAGAATCGTGTCGGCCCGAACCTGCACCGCATCTTCGGCCAGCCGGCAGCCGTCGTCAGCCGTTTCCACTATTCGGACGCTTTCGTGAATGCGCGCGAGAACGGGCTCATCTGGACGCCGCAGACCATGGCCGCGTTCATCGAAGACCCGGCTGGCATGGTGCCCCACAATCGCATGCGCTACCCGCCGATGATCGGCTACGAGGCCAGCCCGGAACGCAACCGACGCATCCTCGAATACCTGCTGCGCGCCTCTCGCTGACTTTCTACCGCGACGAACCGACGGAGCACTGCCATGAGTACCCGACCGCTGACACTTTTATTCCTGCTGATGCTGGCCGGTTCGGTAATCGCCGGCGACGACGAGCCTGCGCTGCTCGCCGAGGCCCGCAGCGTGGCCACCGCGGTGCCGCCGAAGCTGCTCTCGGTGCTGCAGCAGGAAATCGCACGCGGTGGTTTCGAAGGCGCCATCGCGGCCTGCCGCGATTTCGCACCGCGGCTGGCGGCACAGGCCTCGGCCGACAGCGGCTGGCACCTCCGTCGTGTCAGCCTGAAAAACCGCAACCCCAGGGCCGTCCCTGACGCCTGGGAACGGGAAGTGCTCGAGGACTTCGATCGCCGCGTCACCGCCGGCGAGCCGGCGGCCGGCCTCGAGCGGGGCGCCGTCGTCGAGGCGGATGGCCGGCGCGAATACCGCTACCTGAAGGCGCTGCCGACGCAGGAACTGTGCCTCGCCTGCCACGGCTCGGCCGAACAGGTAAGCCCGGCGGTCCGGTCACGCCTCGACGAGCTGTACCCGGACGACCAGGCGACGGGCTACGTATCCGGTCAGGTGCGCGGCGCAGTCGCGCTCCGACGCGCGCTCTGATCGTGACGCGCTGCCGGCCTGCGCTTGGCTTGCGCCAGCCGGCCGCTATACTCGCGCAAACCTGGCATAGCCTGCACACCGCCATCCATGCCTCCCCGGTGATACGCCCAACGCGCCGTTGCGCGGCGGGCGTGAGGAAGAGTCTGTGCCTGAGGATGCGAAGCCGCCCATGACCGACATCGACAAGCCGGCACCCCGCGGGCGGTTCCTGTTCGTGGAACTGGCCGAAGGCGTACGCCGCGGGCACTTTGGCACCCTGCTCTATGGCGCCTTCACCGCGGTCGGCCTGCTCGCCTTCGTCTCCATCGGCACGCCCTACGTCCTCAACGTCTACCTCGACATCCCCGCCAGTGAACAGGGGCGGATCTCCGGCGACCTCGCCGCCTGGACCGAGGTGGTGCTGCTGCTCGTGTTCGGGCCGGCGGGCATCCTCGCCGACCGCATCGGCCGGCGGCAGGTGTATGCGTTCGGCTTCGTGGTGATGGCCCTGGCCTACGCCCTGTACCCGTTCGCCGGTTCCGTCGCAGCCCTGACCGGCTATCGCGTGATCTACGCCATCGGTGTCGGGCTCGTCACCGCCATGCTGCAGACGACGCTCGCCGACTATCCGGCCAACAGTTCGCGCGGCCGCGCCACGGCGCTCATCGGCGTCCTCAACGGCCTCGGCGTCGCCGTGCTCTCGGTCGGGCTCGGCGGCCTGATGCGGACCTTTGTCAGGCGCGGTTTCGATCCGGAGATGGCCGGCTACCTCACGCACTTCGTCATCGCCGGCCTGTGCCTCGCCTCGGCGGTGATCGTCGGCCGCGGGCTGCGACCGGGCACCGTCGTCGGCCGCGAGGAGCGCCTGCCGATCGGCGCCCTGGTGCGCAGTGGCTTCGCGGCTGCCAGAAATCCCCGCATCGCGCTCGCCTACGCCTGCGCGTTCATCGCCCGCGGCGACATGGTGGTGGTCGGCACGTTCGTCAACCTGTGGGGCACCAGTGCCGCGATGGCCGACGGGCTCGACCCGGCGGAGGCCTCGGCCCAGGCGCGGCTGCTGTTCCTGGTGACCACGCTCTCGGGCCTGTTCTGGCTGCCGGTGGCCGGAATGATCCTCGACCGTCTGAACCGGGTGACCGGCACCATCGTCTGCATGTCGCTCGCGGCGGTGGGCTTCCTGTTCACCGACCTGGTCGACGACCCGCTGGCGCGCGACAACCTCGGGTACTTCGTCCTGCTCGGCATCGGCCAGATCAGTGCCTTCGCCGCCTCGGCCACGCTCATCGGCCAGGAGGCGCCGCGCGAGTCGCGCGGCGCGGTCGTCGGGCTGTTCAACATGTCCGGTGCAGTGGGCATCCTGTTCTGCACCGCCGTCGGCGGGCGGCTCTTCGACGCCATCGGCCCGCATGCGGTGTTCGAGATGGTGGGGACGATCACCCTGGCCGTCGTGGCGCTCGGCCTGTGGGTGCGCTGGCGCGCACCCGGCTGAGCGGGGAACTCAGCGCGCCTTCGCCTTCGGCAGCGCCACGCTCTCGATCGGGATCGACAGGATCTTCGACAGGCTGCGCCGCTGCACCACCAGGTCGGCAAGCGTCTGCGACTCGAGCACGGCGAAGAAGGCGCGCACCGCGTCGGCGAGCATCTTGCGCAGCTGGCAGGCCGGGGTGATGACGCACGTGTTGTTGTTGCGGTCGAAGCACTCGGCCGGCAGCGTATCGGCCTCCGTCAGGCGCACGACCGCACCGACGTTGATCTGCTCGGGCGCTCGCGCCAGCATGAGCCCGCCACCCTTGCCGCGCACGTTGTTCAGCAACCCTTGCTTGCCGAGGAAGTGCACCACCTTCATCAGGTGGCCCTCGGAGATGCCGAAGGCCGTGGCGATCTCGGCGATGGTGGTGCGCCGCTCGGGCCGCACCGCGAGGTAGATCAGGACGCGCAGACTGTAGTCGGTGAAGGCCGTGAGCCGCATGCCGTTGCCCGCCGTGAGGAGCCGTCACCGGCCCGAAATGCCGAGGCGCCCGGGCCGATGCCCGGGCGCCTCGCATTATGCCTCACGCGCGCTCAGGCGACCTCGCCAGCCTCCGCGAGGCCACCTTGCACCACCTGGGAAGGTCGGCGCCCCAGCAGCTTGAACAGGTAGACGCCCAGTGCCGCCGCACCGAGCCCGAACACCACGTCGCCGGGCACGCGCAGCCACACCAGGAACTCCATGACCGCCGAGTGCGTGACCTCCGGCGAGCGGGCATACCACAGGCCCTCGGTGATGCTCGCCGCTGCCTGGTAGATGCCGGCCGGCAGCAGGGACATGAACACCATCATGGCGAGCCCGATGTTCAGGCCCCAGAAGGCGTAGGCCAGGTAGCGGTCGGCGTGACGAGCCTGCGGGTACATGCCGCGCAGGCAGAAGAGTGCCAGACCGATGCCGAGCATGCCGTAGACGCCGAACAGCGCCGCATGACCATGGGCCGGGGTGAGGTTCAGCCCCTGCACGAAGTACAGCGAAGCGGGCGGGTTGATGGCAAAGCCGAGGAGGCCTGCGCCCACCGTGTTCCAGAAGCCCACGGCCACGAAGCACAGGATCGGCCAGCGGTAGTCGGCCAGCCAGGGTGCCGCACGGCTGCGCTGCCAGGTACGGTAGCCCTCGAGGCCCACCAGCGCGAGCGGTACCACCTCCAGCGCCGAGAACACCGCGCCGAGCGCGATCACGGAGGTCGGCGTGCCGGAGAAGTACAGGTGGTGCAGGGTGCCGAGGATGCCGCCGAGGAGGAACACGGCGGTCTCGAGCACGATGGCCGTGTTGGCGGTGCTCGCGCGCACCAGGCCGAAGCGCATGAAGATCAGCGCCACCCCGGCCGTGGCGAACACCTCGAAGAAACCCTCGACCCAGAGGTGCACC
>JADZBS010000117.1 GCA_020851975.1 Gammaproteobacteria bacterium
CGAGAAGCTGCCGATGCACAGGTCGGCGTCGATGACCGGGTGCAGCGCGGGCGGCTCCGTCAGGCCTGCGGCGTGCGAAGCTTCGCGAACCGCGACGCTGCGCCGGTGCAGCCGGCGCTGCACCTGGCTGTACGCGACGACGATCGCGGCGGCCGGTACGGCGTAAGCAAGGAACGCGAGCGGCGACATCATGGTGCGGGTGCTCTCAGCGCGTTGCGGCCGTGTGGAGAAGACGGAGCAGCCATTGTCTTCTGCCCCGGCGCAGCCGGACGTGAGGGCACTCACAGAGCGGCGCCCGGCCGGGCGCTACCCTGACCGTCTCGCGGAGCGGGCCCTCGGCACTGGACATAATCCTGAACCGCCTTGGGTGAAAACATGCGCATTTGTGACTAAGATGCACAATTGAGTCGATGACTGCAATCCGTCCAGCGGTCCAGGTGCCATGGCGGTGACTGCCCGGCACCGGGCTGCAGCGCGGTAATTCGGGGAGACGGGTATGAGTGGGGCTTCGGCGACAGCGCGGGCGATACCACGGCTGGCGAACGCCGCGCCGGGGCACGGAACGGCAGCGGGGCTGCGGCTGCTGTACTCGCGCTACGGTGCGCTCGCCGGCTACACCCTCGCTGCCGCGCTGGCGTGGCTCGGATGGCTTGGTCGCGACCAGCGCAACATCGATGCCGGGCGCGGTCTCGGTTACGCACTGGGCATCACCGGTGGCTCGCTGATGCTGCTGCTGCTCGTCTATTCGCTGCGCAAGCGCATCCGCTGGCTCGAGCACCTCGGCGCAACCCGCCACTGGTTCCGCCTGCACATGGTCCTCGGCATCGTTGGCCCGGTGTTGATCCTCTATCACTGCAATTTCGAGCTCGGCGATCTCAACTCGCGGGTGGCACTCATGTGCACGTTGCTGGTCGCCGGCAGCGGCGTCGTCGGCCGCTATCTCTATGCCGGCATCCACCACGGCCTGTACGGCAGGAAGTCGCAACTGCAGGAGTTCGCAGCCGACCTGCAACAGCTGGCTCCGGGCGCCACCGTGAGCGCGCTGCTGGGACCCATCCGTGACGAGCTGGTGGCGCTCGATCGCTGCGTGCTCGCGCCGCCCGAGACCATCGGCGGCAGCGTGGCGCTGTACCTGCGCCTCGGAATGCAGACGCGTGCCATTTCCCGACGGTTGCTGCGCGAGGTCCGCCTGGAGTTGCTGCGCAAGGCGCTGACTTCGTCCGTCGTCGACCAGCACGCGGAACGCCTTGGCGAGGCCATCGCGCGCTACCTCGCGGAGCATCTCGGCCGGATCCGGCAGGTCGCCCGCTTCAACGCCTTCGAGCGGCTGTTCGCGCTGTGGCATGTGGTGCACGTGCCGTTCTTCTTCATGATGATCCTCTCCGCCATGTTCCACGTGTTCGCGGTCCACATGTTCTAGCCGGATGCCCGCGTGACGCTGCCGCGCACAGCCTGGCTCACCGCGCTCGCCGTCGGGCTCGTGGCGATACTGCCCATGCAGCCGGCCGCCGCCGTCGACTGGGAGAGCCTGGTGATGCCAGGGCCCGTCATCGCCGGGCATCGGGAAACGGAAAAGGAATGCAGGAAGTGCCATGCGCCGTTCGCGCGCGACCAGCAGCGCGCGCTGTGCCTCGACTGCCACGACGCGGTTGCGGCCGACATGGACGGGAAGCGGGGCTTCCACGGACGCTCGGAGCCGGCACGTACCAGTCAGTGCCGCAACTGTCACACCGAGCATGAGGGTCGTGACGCCGACATCGTCAGGCTCACGCCACAGACGTTCGATCATGCCGTCACGGACTTTGCCCTCGAGGGCGGGCACCGGTCGGTACCCTGCGCCGGCTGTCACGAGCCCGCAGTGAAGCACCGGGACGCCAAGGCCGCCTGCAACGACTGCCACGCCGAAGACGACGTGCACGAGACCCGGCTCGGCGAGGACTGTGCATCCTGCCACGACGCGGGGTCCTGGAAGCAGACCCGATTCGACCACGCGAAGGCGGGCGACCCGCCCTGGCCGCTCACGGGCAAACACGCGAAAGTCGTCTGCGAGCTCTGCCATGCCGGCCAGCGTTTCGCTGACACGCCGACTGACTGTGCCGCCTGCCATCGCATCGATGACGTCCACCAGGGGCAGCGCGGCACCGCCTGCGCCGACTGCCACGACACCGACGCCTGGAAGGAGCCGACCTTCGATCACCTGCGCAAGACGGGTTTCGGGCTTACGGCGGGCCATGGCGGGCTGGCGTGCGCAGCCTGCCATCAGGGCGGCAACCCAAAGAAGGTGGCGGGCAAGCAGTGCGTGGACTGCCACCGCAGCGACGACGCGCACCAGGGCCGCAACGGTACGCAGTGCCAGGACTGCCATGCGACCCGGGTCTGGGACGAGGTGCGTTTCGACCACGGTGCCAGGACCGAGTTCGCGCTGCACGGTGCGCACGCCGAGCTCACCTGCGTCGCCTGCCACAAGGGCGTCGCGGCTCGCGAGAAGCTCACCACCACCTGCGTGGCCTGCCACCGGGCGGATGACCCGCACCGCGAATCGCTCGGCACCGACTGCGGCGCGTGTCACAACGAGCGCAAATGGGCCGACGCCGTGCGCTTCGATCACGACCTGGCAAAGTTCCCGCTGGCGGGGCTGCACGCGACGGCCTCGTGCGAGTCCTGCCACCTCGACAAACGCTATGCGGGGACACCGTCGGCCTGCGTCGATTGCCATCGCGCCGACGACGTCCACGAGGGTGGCTTGGGCGAACATTGCGCCGACTGCCACACGCCGAACGACTGGCGCATCTGGCGCTTCGACCACGACACGCAGACGCACTTCGTGATCGACGGCGCCCACGACGGGCTCACCTGCATCGCCTGCCACCAGCGCGCGCCCGGCCAGGGCCGGGCGATGGCCCGTGACTGCGGCAGTTGCCACCGCAGCGACGACGTGCACGACGGCCAGTTCGGCAGTGACTGTTCGCGTTGCCACGACACGCGCACCTTCCGGGGCGCGCGGAGGAATACCCGATGAATCTCCGACCCTTCCCGTGCCCGACGATGGCACTGCTCGCGGCGGCACTGGCTCTGGGCGCCGCCTGTGGCGGAGCGGCGCTGGCGCAGACCGCCTTCGACAGCTCCTTCGACCACTTCACCACGAGCTGGCCACTGGAGGGCGCCCATCGCAGCGTGGACTGCGCGTCCTGCCACGTCGGCGGCGTATTCCAGGGTACGCCGCGGTTGTGCGGCACCTGTCATGCACGCGCCGGCCTGGTGAAGGCGCAGGCGCCACCGTTCAATCACATCCGTACCGTCGCGGAGTGCGACGCCTGCCATCGGGAGTCGAGCTGGTCGTACATCCTCGCCGTGGACCACTCGGCCGTCGCCGGCACCTGTGCGGGCTGTCACGACGGGCGCACGGCCACCGGCAAGCCGCCGCGCCACGTGCCGACGGGTGCAGACTGCGAGGCCTGCCACTCGACCCGCGCCTGGTATCCCGTGGAGTAGGCCGGCGTGGCCGACCCGATCACCAGCGTTGCCGTGGCCTCCCCGGGTCAGGACCTGCGCGCCTGGCTGGTGGCATGCCTCGTGCTCGCGGGCGGTGCGGTTGCGGCCGGACCGCCGCAGGTCCAGTCCGTGCTGGTGTCGAAGGTGGCAGGCATCGCCGATGTGGACATCCGCTTCGCCTGCCGCCACCGCGTCGTGATCGGTACGCTGCCGACCGAGGCGACGCGCGCCGAGATCGCTCTCGTGCGCCTGGACGACTGCGCGGCGGCAACAGCACGCGAGAGTACGCGACCGGACGGGCGTGCGCTCGCAGCGCTGGAAGATCTGGCCTACGACTCGGCTGGTGGCACCGAGGCCGCGCTGACGCTGCGCTTCGACCGGCCGGTACGCTTCACCGTGGTGCCGTCCGCCGACCTGCACGCCCTGCGGGTGCGCGTGGAGATCCCGCCCGGCTCCCTGCCGGATCCCGCTGCCGCCGCCACGCCCCTGCCGCGCGGCGCGGCGCCCGCCCTGACGGGCCCGAGTGCCGCGCAGGTTGCCCGGGCCGAGGAGCGCGCCCGGCAGGCCACCGCCGGCGCACCGGCGGTGGCCCTGGGGCCGGGGCTCCACGTCGTCAACCTGCGCTCGTCGCGCGAGCCGATCAGCGAGCTGCCCGAGGCGCCGGCGGGCCGGGTCGCGTACGTCGATACCACCACCATCGAGGGTCGCGAGTGGTACCGCCTGCGGCTCGGCTTCTTCGCGAACGAGGAGGAAGCGCATGCGACCTGGCTCACGCTGCGGGATCGCTATCCCGGCGCCTGGGTCACGCGCGTCCCGCCCGCCGAGCGCGACGCTGCGGGAGCCGCAGTGCCAGCAGCGGTGGTGGCAACCACAGCCTCCGGCGGTGGTGTCGCGCTCTCAACCGCCGACGCCGAGCACCTGCTCGCGCAGGCGCGCGCTGCGATCGTCGACCGCGATTACGGCCGAGCCGCGACACTGGCGACGCAGGTGCTCGCCAGCACGGTCCCCGCACAGGCAGCCGATGCGCGCGAGCTCCTTGGGCTCGCGCGCGAGCGCACCGGCGCTGCTGCCCAGGCTGCAGCCGAGTATCGGCGTTACCTCGCCGACCACCCGGACAGCGAAGGGGCCGACCGCGTGCGCCAGCGCCTCGACGCACTGGTCAGCGCGCGTGACCGTCCGCGCGAGAGCCTGCGTGAAGGTGGCGAGCAGCCTCGCGCGAGCGCGTGGTCGGCCTCGGGCGGCGTGTCGCAGTACTACCGGCGCGACGCCATCGACTGGGGCGGGGAGTACGGAGAAGTGGACCGCTCCGGTCTGTTCTCGGACGCGGATTTCGCCGCGCAACGCAGGGGCGAGCGTTTCGACTTCGGGTCGCGGGCGACGGTCAGCCACACACTCGACACGACCGGGGGCGAGCGCGCGCCCGGCGACGAAACGCGGATCTACAACCTGTACATGGACCTCGGCGATCGTGATCACGGTCTTTCCGGACGCCTCGGGCGCCAGACCGTGCGCAATCAGGGCGCGCTCGGCCGCTTCGACGGGCTGTACGCGTCGTGGCAGTGGACACCGGCGTGGCGCTTCAACGTGCTGGCGGGTTTCCCGGTCTACGACCCGGACGACAGCCCGGATACGGACCGTCGATTCGTCGGGTTCAGTATCGACGCGCTGGAGTTCCTCGACATCCTCGACGTGAACGTGTTTGCGAGCTTCCAGGAGGTGGACGGCATCAACGACCGCGAGTCCATCGGCGCCGAGCTGCGCTGGTTCGGCGCGGACGCGTCCCTCGTCACCTCGTTCGATTACGACTTCGGCTATGGGGAACTCAACAGCTTCGCCGCCCTCGGCAACTGGACGGTGGCCGACCGCGTGACGTTCAACGCGATGCTCGACCGGCGCCAGGCGCCGTATCTCACGACCGAGATCGCATTGGTGGATCAGCCGGCTGGCAGCATCCAGGAACTGCTCCTCACCTATTCGGAGGGCGAGATCCGCCAGCTGGCGCTGGACCGCTCCGGAACGCTGCAGAGCGTGGCCCTCGGCGCAGCCATGCCGCTGTCCGCACGCTTCCACATGAGCGTGGACCTCACGGCGTCGAGTTACGACGGCACGCCGGCCTCGGGTGGCGCGCCGGAGACTCCCGACTCGGGTTCCATGTCCTACGCCTACCTGAGCCTGATCGGCACGAGCCTGATGCGCGAGGGCGACGTGTCCGTGCTTGGTCTGCGCTACGCCGACACCGGCGCGTGGCGCACGGCCGGCCTCCTGCTTGATACACGCGTCCCACTGTCGCCGTCGCTGCGGCTGAATCCGCGGTTGCTGGTGTCGCGCCGCGAGATCACGCCCGGGGACAAGACCGAGCTGCTGGTGACGCCGGGCGTGCGACTTCTGTACCGCCTCGCCCGCCGCTTCCAGCTCGAACTGGAGGTCGGCAGCCACTTCGGCAGCGACGAGACGGGCGGCGAGTCGTCGAGCCCCAGCGGCTATTACCTGAACCTTGGCTACCGCGCGGATTTCTGACCATGGACGGCACCGTCACGCAACAATCCTCCGCACCGCTCGCGGCCGCGCTGACGGGCTGCGCGCTCCTGCTGCTCGCCGCGTGCAGCGGCAGGACCCAGGCCGAGCGTTCATGGGAGGAGTTTGACGAAGTCACCGGCAGCGCCGTGACCCGCGTGGCCGGCCCGCTCGTGTTCTTCGAGGACGATCCGGCCCGTGCCGCGAACGCGCGGGATTACATTCATGTGGCCCCCCTCGGGGTGAGTCAGGGAGGGCACCAGAGCCGGTGGCTCTGGGTGGCGATCTGGAGCACCATCGACCGCGGCGTCACCACCGGAGAACCGGCCATGCCGGCGGTGACAGCGTTGCGCCTGATGGTGGACGGCGAGCCCATGGATCTCGACATGACGGCATCTGCACCGGCCGTGCCGGGAGTGAGGCGCATCCCCTACGCGGCGCCCGTGGCTTCCGCCCGCGTGTTGTTCCTGCCGCTCACCGTGAGCCAGATCGAGCGGCTCGGGACGGCCGGCACCGTCAGCCTGGCCGTGCAGCGCGAGGGTGAGATCGAGCGGGTGTGGCAGCGCTGGTCGGGCAGCCCACTCGGGCTCGCCGCGTTGCGCAGCCCGCTCGTGCCTGCGCGGGCCGGGGGCGGGCAGTCCCCTCCATGAGCGATGCCGTCGAGAGCGCATCGCTACGCGCATTCCGGCTGCTGCTACGGCCGGTCGTGCGCATCCTCCTGCGCAGCGGGGTGACCTGGAGGGAAGCCGCGCAAGCATGCAAGGCCGTCTTCGTCGAGATCGCGACCGAGGACTACGGGCTTCACGGCCGCCCGACGAGTATCTCGCGGGTGGCGATTCTCACCGGCCTCGGCCGGCGGGAAGTGAGTCGCATGCGGCGGCAGTCCGCCGTGGAGGAGCCGGGCGAACTCGTCCGCATGAATGCGGCGACGCGCGTGTTGACCGCCTGGCATCTCGACCCGGAGTTCGTGTCCCCATCCGGCGAACCGCGCGTGCTGTCGTTTGCCGGTGACTCGGACAGCTTCACCGCGCTTGCGAGCCGCTACTGCGGCGACATCGCGGCGGTTACGATGCTGCATGAACTAAGCCGCGTCGGCGCCATCGAGGAGCTGTCCGACGGGCGGTTGAGGGTATTGAAGCGCTACTACATGCCGGTGGTCGTGGATCCGACAGCGATTCTGCAGGCGGGGAGCATGCTGAACGATCTTGGCAACACGGCCCACTACAACCTGGTGCGCCCGTCGACGGCGACGTCGCGCTTCCTTGGCCGCGCCACCAATACCCGCATCCGCGTCGCCGACGCAGCGGATTTCCGCGCGTTCATCGAGGCTGAGGGGCAGGCCCTGCTCGAGCGGGCGGACGCGTGGCTCGAGCAACGTGCCGTTGCGGAAGGCTCGCCGCGCGCGCAGCGCGTGCGGCGCCTCGGGATCGGCATCTTCCAGATCGAGGACGATTGACGTCGACGGGAAACACCCCTCCTGAGCCGCTGGGTCCAGCGGTCACCTGACCCGGCGCCGCGCGCGAGCCAGGGCGAGTGCGAGGCCAGCGCCGAACTGCCATAGGGCTGGCGGCAGGGGCACGTAGGCCGGATCGGGAATGTTCAGGAAGTTCACCTCCGGGTCGCCTACCAGCGTGTAGAGCTGGTTTGCCGGAATCAGCTCGCCATTCACATCGATGAGCTGCGTCGGGTCGATCCAGATGTACGGGTCGGCCACAGCGGAAAAAGAGGCGATGATCGGCAGGACGCTGCTGTCGGCACGGCCGCTGGCCAGGATCCTGACGAGGGCGGAATCCCCGGAGAGCAACGGAACCGTCAGGCTGACGCCGGCCTGGTTCGTCTGCGACGAACTCACCGCGCACTGCGTCGTGGGGTTCGTGGTCGAGAACTGTGCGCAGGCGTCCACCCTATGGGCCTCGAAGAACCCGGACGCACTGTTGCTGGTGACGACCAGTTCGGCGTGCGCGAGGCTCGGGCCGCCGAAAGCGACATCGAAGGCGAGTGGGTGCATGGGCTTTGAACGTCCTATACCCTGCTCAATCGTCACCAACCAGGGCCAGGGCGAGGTCAAGGGACTGGAGCTCGAGCTGCTGTACCTTCTCACCGACGACATCACGCTCGGCGCGAACTACGCACTGGCCGACACCGAGTTCACGGAGGGCTGCGACGAGTTCCAGTACATCCTGACCTCGGGCGGCGGCCTCCTCAATCCGAACGCGGCCACGCCCTGCACGGGCAACGACCTCACCGGCAACGCCAACGGCTCGATCGACGGCAACGCCTTCCCGCTCGCGGCGAAGAACATGTTCAGCGCGTTTGCGGACTTCCGTCGTCCGATCCTGGAGGACCTCGAGTTCTTCGCCAATGCGGACGTGAGCTGGGAGGACGAGAAGCCCGTGCAGGTGCACAACCTCGCCTGGGTGCCTGACGCGACCATCGTCAATGCCCGGATCGGCATCGACACGGGGCGTATGAGCCTTGCCTTCTACGGCCGCAACCTCACCGACGAGGACGCACCGACGATGGTCACGCGCTGGATCCAGGACCCGGTCGCGAGCGGTGCGGCGGGTGGCGGCGCCGGCAGCACGCCGTTCCAGCTCGGCTGCAACCCCTTCCCGCCCACCTGTTCGACGAGCTACCCGCGGGCCTTCTTCGGCGACCTGCGCCGCGGGCGCAACTTTGGCGTGGAGGTCAACTACCGGTTCGGCGGGTCCGACTAGATCCTCCCCCCTCGGGCCACGCCCGGCAGGAAGCCCGCGTCCTGGTGACGCGGGCTTCTTTTTTCCGCAGACAATGCATCGCGGGATCCGGCGGGGGGATCGCGGCTGAAGCTGTGCCTGCAGGGGGTTCAATTGAAAATCGCGGCTGAAGCCGCTCCTCCGCCTCCAGCCCCGCCGTCTCGAGGCGTAGGAGCGGCTTCAGCCGCGATCCCCCCGGGCGACACCGCCCCTCGAGGCGTAGGAGCGGCTTCAGCCGCGATCTTCTTCTTTCCGCCCCGCCGCGATCCCGCTCAGCGCGGCTTGTCGACCAGCAGCTCGTTGAGCTCCACGGTGAACCCGTCCGGGTCGGTCAGCGTGCTCACCATCACCGGGATGACGCCCTTGCCGTCGTAGCCGGGGTAGCCGGTGCGGGTCGGCTTCTCGATCACCTTCACGCCCGGCACGGCGCGCGCGGCCTCGAAGCGTTTCGCCAGGTCCTTCGTGTTGAAGACGAACACCATGCTGCCGATGCTGAAGGGCTCCGGCGCCATCTGCACGCTCTTCACGGGCTTGGCGTACTGGATCAGGCCGATCATGCCGATGAAGTCGTCGTTGGCCTGCAGGAACACCAGCCGCAGCGAGCGCTCGGCCGAGGCGTCGTCGGGCGTATCGCGCGGCGTGCGGATCACCTGGTCGTAGGCGACGCGCAGGCCGAGCGCGTCGCGGTAGAAGCGCAGCGTGGTTTCCATGTCGCGCACGATCAGCGTCGTGCGCCGCAGGTCGATGGGCAGGCGCTCGGCTTCCGCCACCGGCGCCGCCGGGGCGGCGATGCTCCAACCGAGCGCCAGGAACAGCGCGCATCCGTGCCATAGCTTCATGTTCGTTCTCCTGCAGAAAAACATGGGTCGATGCGCCAGAGATTAGCCCAACGCGCCGGTACCGGCGAGGCGGCGATCGTTCCGGCCCGAAGCGCGCGCCGAGACGAGCCCCACGAGCGGCCCGGCGCGCAACCCGTCGCGGCGCCCGGCGAGGTAGCGGGCATCGGCCGCGCCGGGACCGAGGAACGCGACACTGTCGAAGCCGAGTCCGTGCAGCTCGCGCTGCAGTTCGCCCGGCTCGCAGTCGAGCCGCCAGGGCTCTCCGGCCTGTTCCAGATAGCGCGTCATGCCGTCGGTGAACTCGCGGTGCTCCACCGCCACGGCGGCGCCGCGCAGCGCCACGTCAAACACCACCTGCCCCGGCGGTCCGGCGCTGCCGATGAAGCGCAGGGTATCGAGGAACGCCGCGCGCTCGAGGTAGTACGTCACGCCGACCCAGGTGAAGAAGGCGGGTGCGCCGGCGTCGAAGCCTGCCGCGGCGAGCGCGTGCGCCAGGCTGGCGCGGCCGAGATCCGCGGGCACGAAACGCAGGTTGCCCGGCGCCGCCAGGCCGGCGGAGCGCAGCCGCTCCTGCTTCCAGCGCTGCGTGTCCGGGTGGTCGACTTCGTAGATCGTGAGCGCGGGCGCCTCCGGCGGCTGGCGCCAGGCGAAACTGTCGAGGCCCGCGCCGAGGATCACGTACTGGCGCGTGCCGGCCGCGAGCGCGGTGGCGAGCTCGTCCTCGGCGAAGCGGCTGCGCATCATCATCATCGAGCGGATCAGCCGCATGCCCTCGGAGCAGAACAGCTGCCGATCGCCCGCGATCCGCGCGCGGGCCTCATCGCCGAGCAGCCGCGCGGCAAACGAGTCGTCGAACACGAGCGGCTGGTGCCCAAACCGCGGGTGCATTTGACCAGATATCACGGTGTCCTCGCCCCGCACAGCGCGCTGCGCGCGCAGGTCACCTTGGCGGGACGTGGAAAGATGAACGGCATCACCGGGCACAGCCCCGCCGAGCGGCATCGGGCGATGAGCTGGGCCAAGCGGCTGAAGCGGGTATTCCGCATCGACATCGACACCTGCGAGCGCTGCGGCGGGAAGGTGAAGATCATTGCGAGCATTGACGACCCG
>JADZBS010000118.1 GCA_020851975.1 Gammaproteobacteria bacterium
CCGCTGGCGCGGTGCCGGCGCGCACGGCGCTCGAGCGGCGGCTCGCCGAGCTCTGGTGCGCGGTGCTGGGACGCGCGGCGGTGGGGCTGCACGAGGACTTCTTCGCCCTCGGCGGGCACTCGCTGCTTGCCACGCGGCTGATCGCCCGCATCCGCGACGCCTTCGGCCTGGAGGTGCCGCTGCTTGCGCTGTTCGAACATCCCACCGTTGCCGGGCTCGCGGCGCGCCTGGCATCGGGTCGCGATCCCGCAGCCACCGGTGCGATTCGCCGCCTGCCGCGCCGGAGCGCCGGCGAACCGACGGACACTGCGCCGTGACCACTCATCCGGATACGCCCGCGGCCACGTTCGAGTTCCCGGCGTCCTTCGCCCAGCAGCGCCTGTGGTTTCTCGAGCAGCTCGAGGACCCCGGTGCCGCCTACACCATCCGCCTGCCCGTGCGCCTGCGCGGGCCGCTCGATGTCGCGCGCCTGCAGGCGGCCCTCGACCAGCTCGTGGCACGGCACGAGGCGCTGCGCACCACGCTCGTTGCGCGCGATGGCGAACCCGTACAGCAGGTCGCCGCGTCGGCGCGTGTCGCGATCGAACGCCACGATGCGACGGACGCCGCGCCGGCAGCGCAACGCCGGCGGATCGGCGACCTGTCGCGGCACGTCTTCGATCTTGCCCGCGGGCCGTTGCTGCGCGTGGTGCTGCTGCGCCTCGCCGCCGACGATCACGTGCTGCTCGTGCTGCTGCATCACGCGATCGCCGATGCCTGGTCCTCCGGCATCCTGTTCCGCGACCTCGCCGAGTACTACACGGCGCTCGCCGAGGGCCGCACACCGCACCTGCCGGAGCTTGCCGTGCAGTACGCGGATTTCGCGAGCTGGCAGCGTGAACTCCTGGTCGGTGCATCCTGCGCGCGCCAGCTCGACTTCTGGCGCGAGGCGCTCGCCGGTGCCCCGCCGTTGCTCGAGCTGCCGACGGACTTCCCGCGCCCGGCGCTGCAGGGATTTCGCGGCAGCCGCTGGACGCGCATCCTGCCGCGGGGCCTCACGGCGGCGCTGCGCGCCCTCGGCCACGGGGAACAGGCGACGCTCTTCATGGTGCTGCACGCCGTGTTCTGCCTGTTGCTGCAGCGGCATGTGGGCAGCGACGACATCGTCGTCGGCACACCGGTGGCCGGGCGCACGCGCACCGAGCTCGAGCCGGTGATCGGCCTCTTTGCGAGCACGCTTGCGCTGCGCACCGGTCTCGCCGGCGATCCGCCGTTTCGCGAACTGCTCGCGCGCGTGCGCCGCATCGCGCTCGCGGCCTTCGCCCACCAGGATCTGCCGTTCGAGAAACTCGTCGAGGCGCTCGCTCCGCCGCGCAGCCTCAGCCACTCGCCGGTGTTCCAGGTGATGTTCATCCTGCAGAACTCACCCTGGGAGGCCGCCACCATCCCCGGCCTCGTCGTCGAGCCGGCCGAGATCGATGCGCCGGAGGCGGCGAAGTTCGACCTCACGCTGTCGGCCACCGAGTTCCGCGGCGAGTTGTGGCTCGCCTTCGAGTACAACACCGACCTGTTCGCGGCGGCCACCATCGAGCGCCTGGCGGCGCAGTTCGAGGCGCTGGCGCGTGCCGCGGTCGCCGATCCGGACGCGCCGATCGGAGCGCTCCCGCTCGGTGAGCCGGCCGCAGCCGTTGCCGGTCCACCGGCCCTCGCACCGGCGGCATCCGTGCACGCGATGGTGGCGGCGGCCGCGCGCGCGCGGCCCGGGGCCATCGCGCTCGAATGTGGCACCGTGCGCTGGACCTACGCCATGCTCCAGGACTGGGCGGAGCAGCTCGCCGATCGCCTGCGTGCGCTCGGTGCCGGGCGCGGGGCGGTCGTCGCCGTCGCCCTGCCGCGTGGGCCGGAACTGCCGGGCACCTTGCTGGCGGTGCTCGGCAGCGGTGCGGCTTGGCTGTCGCTCGATCCGGAGTATCCGCCGGCGCGGCTTGCCTTCATGCTCGCCGACAGCGGCGCGCGGCTCGTCGTGACGTCGCGCGCGCTCGCGACCCGCTTCGCCGGCGCCGAGCTGCCCCTGCTCTGCATCGAGGACCTCGCGCCAGCCGCCTGCGCGGCCACGGGACCGGCGCCGGTGCCGGTGACGCCCGACGACCTTGCCTCTCTCATCTATCCCTCGGGCAGCACCGGCACACCGAAGGGCGTGCGGGTGACGCATGGGTCGGTGGTCAATTTCCTCGCCAGCATGGGCCGCGAGCCGGGGCTCGGCGCCGGCGAGCGGCTGCTCGCCGTCACCACGCCCGGCTTCGACATCGCGGTGCTGGAACTCCTCGGTCCACTCGTCGCCGGCGGCACGGTGGTCATCGCGACCGTGGGGGAGGCGCGTGACGGTGCGGCGCTCGCGCGCCTCCTCGATGCGGCCCGGATCGACGTGATGCAGGCCACGCCGGCCACCTGGCGCCTGCTGCTTGCTGCTGGCTGGGCGGGCCGCCCGGCCCTGCGCGTCTTCTGCGGCGGCGAAGCGCTCGATCCCGCGCTGGCGGCGGCGCTGCTCGCCCGCTGCGGCGAACTCTGGAACCTCTACGGCCCGACGGAAACCACGATCTGGTCGGCCTGCGCGCGCATTACCGCTGCGCACGAGGTCAGCATCGGCGGCCCGATTGCCGGTACCACGTTCGGGATTCTCGACGCGCGCGATCGCGCGGTGCCGCCCGGTGTGCCGGGCGAACTGGTCATCGGCGGCGTGGGCGTTTCGCCCGGCTACCACGCGCGGCCCGAGCTGACCGCGGCGCGTTTCCGGGAGGCTTCGCCGGGCGGTGCGCGTCGCTACTACACCGGCGACCGCGCCCGCTGGCTCGCCGACGGCCGCGTGCAGCTCCTCGGCCGGCTCGACGCCCAGGTGAAGCTGCGCGGTTTTCGCATCGAGCCCGGCGAGGTCGAGGCCGTGCTCGCCGCGCTTCCGGGCGTGGCGGCCTGTGCCGTGGCGGTGCGCGAGGCCGCACCGGGCGATCCGCGGCTGGTCGCCTGGGTGGTCGGCGCGCCTGGCGCGTCGTTGCGCGGGACTGCGTTGCGCGAACGGCTGCGTGCGCAGCTGCCCGAGTACCTGGTGCCGGCGATCGTCGTGCCGCTCGCGGCACTGCCGCTCACGCCCCGCGGCACGCTCGACCGGCGCGCGCTGCCGGCGCCGGACTGGGGCGTCGCGAGGACCGGCGTCGACGGGCCATCGGTCGCGACTGGCGTCGCTCCTGCAGGTGCGGCGGGTGCCGGGCAGGCGCCGGCGCGCGATGGCGTCGAGGCGGTGCTCTGCGAACTCTGGGCCGAGATGCTCGGCCGCACGGCCCCCGTCGGCCGCGATGCAGACTTCTTCGCGCTCGGTGGCCACTCGCTGCTCGCCACGCGGCTGCTCGCGCGCGTGCGCGACGTGTTCGGTGCCGAACTCGCGCTGCGCACGCTGTTCGAGGGCCCGACGCCGGCGGCGCTGGCGCAGGCGCTGCCGGCGACGCGTACCGCACTGCCCGCGATCCCGCGCCGCCCGGCCGGGGCCGATGCCCCGCTCACCGACGGGCAGCGCCGGCTGTGGTTCCTCGAACAGTTGGCACCGGGCACGGCCGCCTACCACCTGCACCTGGCCTTCGCGCTGCAGGGCCCGCTCGATGCGACCGCGCTCGCCCGCGCCCTGCAGGAGCTCGTCGCGCGGCACGAGTCGCTGCGCACCACATTTGTCGCCGGCGACGGCGAGCCGCGGCAGGTCATCGCGCCGCGGAGCGACGTCACACTGGCTGTGCTCGATCGCGCCGGGGTGGACGACGCGCCGCTGCGCACGGAACTCACGGCGCTGGTCGAGCAGCCCTTCGATCTCGAACGCGGCCCGCTCTTGCGGGCCACGCTGCTGCGCCGGGCGCCCGACCGCCACGTGCTGCTGCTGGTCGTGCACCACCTCGTCGTCGACGGCTGGTCGCTCGCGGTGCTGCTCGGCGAATTGGCGGCAGCCTACGATGCATGCCGGCAGGGCGGGCCGCCGGCGTTGCCCGCGCTGACGCTGCAGTACGCGGATCACGCAGCCTGGCAGCAGCGCCCGGCCGGACGTGAGGCCATCGCGCGGCAGCTCGCCTGGTGGCAGGCGCAGCTCGGCGATGCGCCACGGCGCATGCGCCTGCCGCACGACCGCCCGCGCGCGCCGGTACAACGCCACCGCGGTGCCCGCCTGGCGTGTGCGGTGCCGGCCGACGTTGCAGCCGGCCTGCACCGGCTGGCGCGCGAGTGCGATGCCACGTTGTACATGGTGCTGCTGGCCGGTTTCGTCGCGCTGCTCGCGCGCTACGGTGGCGACGAGGACCTGGTGATCGGCACGCCGGTGGCCGGGCGCGGGCGCACGGAGCTCGAGGGCCTGGTGGGCTTTTTCGTCAACACGCTGGCGCTGCGCGTGGAGGCGGGCGGTGACCCGCCGTTCCGCGAACTCGTCGCGCGCGTGCGGCGCGCGGCGCTCGATGCCTTCGCCCATGCCGAGGTGCCCTTCGAAAAACTCGTCGAGGTGCTCGCGCCGCCGCGCGACCCGGGCAGCACGCCGCTCTTCCAGGTGATGTTCAACCTGCACAACGAGCCGTCGCAGGCGTTCGCCCTGGCGGGGCTCGAGGTCGAGCGGCTCGCCCTCGTGCGTCATGTGGCCAAGTTCGATCTGACTGTCGCGGTGGTGGAGCACAGCGGCGGGTTGGCCGTGAGCTTCGAGTACGACACCGATCTCTTCGACGAACCGACGGTATTGGCGATGTCGAGCAGTTACGTGCAGTTGCTGGCGGAGGTGGCGCGCGACGGTGGCGTGCGGCTGGGCGAGGTGCAGCTGCTGGATGCGCGCC
>JADZBS010000119.1 GCA_020851975.1 Gammaproteobacteria bacterium
CTTCGGAAAACTTCGAAACTACGACCCGGCACCTTTCTTCAGCTCATCCCACATCGCCGCGAGTTCCCGCCACTGCGTCTGCGGCAGTTCCAGCCGGTCCCGCGCCATGCCCTGCCGGCGCAGCGCCTGCGAGCGTTCGCCCGGATACAGGATGTCGGCGACGCCGTCCTTGCGCGGCGAACGGCGCAGCCGATCGATGAACTCGTCCACGCGCGCCTGCAGCGCCGCCGGTTCACCGAAGGCGGCCAGGTCGAGCGCGAGGAACACGGTGCCGATGCGCTGCGGGCGGGGCGCCTGCGGGCCGAGGTTCCACGGGAAGTCGGTGCCGGTGAGGAGCGACGTCAGCAGCCCGACGACGAACACCAGCGCGTAGCCCTTGTGGCCGGCGCCGATCGGCAGGAGGCTGCCCTGCGCCACGAGCTTGCCCTTCTGCAGCCAGTCGGGATCGAGAAACGCGCGCGGGTCGGTGGTCGGGTGGCCGCCGGCATCCTGCAGGAAGCCGGCCGGTACGGGCTGGTTTTCGGCGGCGGCGCGCTCGACGCCCTTGGCCGAAGTCTGCGTGAGCGACATGTCGACGATGATGGGCGCGTGACGCCCGGCCGGGATGCCCCAGCCCATCGGCGCGTTGCCGAGCAACGGGGCGACGCCGCCGTGCGGTGCGACGATCGGCAGGCTCTGCATCAGCGCCATGCCGACCATGCCGGCCTGCACCGCCTGCTCCATGTAGGGCGTGAGGATCTCGCCGGCCGCGCGCGCACTCACCCAGCCGAGGCCGTGCGTGCGCGCCCGCGCGATGGCCTGCGCCATCGCCTCGCGGCACACGAGCTTGCCGCTCGCCCGCGGACCGCCGTCCACCACCGCGGTGGCGCCGTGCTCGTGCACCACCTGCACCGCTGCGGCCAGGTCCACCGCGCCAGCCTGCGCGGCGCGGATCTGCAGGCACAACATGCCCACGCCGCGCTCATGATCGCCCTGCAGCGCCTTGGCCAGGTGCACGTCGGCGATGAATTGCGCATCGCTGCGGCCCGCGCCGGCGGCGACCAGCAGCTCGGTGGCCCTGTCGCGCGCCTGTGACAGCGACACCTCGATGCGTTCGCCGGGCGTGTCCCACCACTGGCCCGCGGTTCGGGTGGGGGTACTCATGCGGGCATTCTGGGTGCGGGCCCGGGGGCGGGCAAGCGCGCGGCCCGCCTGCGGTCAACCGAGAAAATCGATCAGCACCCGTGCCAGGGCTTCGGGTCGTTCGTGGTGCAGCATGTGGCCGGCGCCGTCGATCCGTGTCATCTCGAGCCGCGGCACCCGCCGCAGCCGTTGCTCGAACTCGGCGCGCGGATAACGCTGGCCCCACCAATGGCTGATGTCGGTCTCACTGCCTTCGACCCAGAGCACCGGCGCCTCGATCGCCGACCACAGGGCGATTGTTTCCTCGGCCCGGTACAGCACCGGGTTGACGCGCTTGTGGGCCGGGTCCACCTGCAGCTGCCAGCGCCCGGTGGCATCCGGTGCTGCCCGCTGGCCCGCCAGCCAGGCGGCCCGGGCCGGGTCCAGGCGCGGGTTGTTGGCGACGAGCCGCGAGGCGACGTCGTGCGCATCGGCGTAGTCGCGCGATCGCACGGGTTCCTTGAGTTCGTCCAGCCAGCGTCGCAGGCGTTGCGGCGCCTCGGCCGGGTCGGTCGCCGGCAGACCGAAGCCCTCGACGTTGACGAGGCGTCGCACGCGTTCGGGCCGCACGCCCGCATATGCCATCACCACGTGCCCACCCATGCTGTGCCCGAGCAGGTCGACCGGATGCCCGGGCGAGACGGTGTCGAGCAGGGCATCGAGATCGCCCAGGTAGTCCGGGAACCAGTACGTGTCGCAAGCCGGCCCGGTGGTGCCGCCGAAGCCCCGCCAGTCGGGGGCGAGGATGTGGCGTGGCCGGGGGTCGAGCGCCGACAGGGCGTCGACGAGGAACTGGAACGAGGCGCCGACGTCCATCCACCCGTGCGTCAGCACGAGGGTCGGACGCTGCGCGGTGGCGGCCGAGACCTCACCCCATTCGTGACAATGAACCTCGAGGGTCCGTAGCGGCAGGCGGCGATGGCGGGATGGCAGGCGCGGAGCGTAGGCGCGGCTCACCGACGTCCATCGCCGAACCGGTACTCCAGGCCGAGGTTCACCGCCCACAGGTCGCCCACGTCGGTGTTGAACCACTCGGCCTCGGCGCGAATGCCGAAGCGGTCGGCGATCGCCATGACGACACCGGCGCCGGCGACGGCCCCGACCTCGGAACTGGTGTCGATGGTGGTGCCGTCGTCCGCCAGCTCGTCGTCGAAGTCGAAGAAGCCGGCCTTCACGAACGGCTGCAGGCCCGCGGCCTGCCACGGCAGGAACAGCAGGCCCTGCAGCGAGTAGCCGTCCAGCGACAGGTCGAACTCGCTTGCCTCCGTGGCCGAGTACTGCTCGAGGTCACCGGTGTTGTGGTAGGCGCCTTCGAGCGCGAGCCAGTCGTTGAACCGGTACTGCACGTAGAGCTTCGCACCGACGGCGGAGTCCTCGAACTCGGCGCCGGCGATGTCGCCGCTGAAGTCGGAGAAAGCCGCCGCGGCGCCCAGTTGCCACCTGGACGGTTCTGCGTCCGCCAGCGCCGGGCCGCTCGTCAGGACCAGCAGCGCCACCATTGCCATGCGTGTCATCGTCGCCTTCTCCCCGCGCCGGATGGATGCCGGCGATCCCCTGCAGACGCGCCGGAGTATACGGGACCGGGTCGACCGGTCAACGCAGCGGGGAGCGCCTGCCCCCACCGCGGACGCGTGCCGTCAATCCCAGTGCCGCAGCAGCGCCGGCAGCCAGTCGGGCGGCGCCGCGGGCAGGTCGATGCAGCCGAGACGCGGGTTGTGCGTGGCGGCGGCCCGCGTGGCGGCCTGCCAGCTGCTCGTGGTCGCGGCACCGAGCAGGCCGGCGCCGCGGTCGCGCAGGGCGGCTGCTGCGTCCCAGGTGAGCGCCGATCGCCAGAGATCCTGCCAGGCGCCCTCTGCCGTCAGCAGGTCGCGCACTTCGAGGTGCAAGCGGTGCGGATCGAGATCCGGCGCGATGCGTCGCGCACCGGTGCGGTTGCGCTCGAACCACGGGAAGAACAGCCGGCTGTCGCGCACGAGATGCCAGGCGGCGAGCAGGTGACCACCGTGCCACTGGGGCTCGATGGCCGGCACGCCCTCGGCGAGCCAGCGCCCGGCCAGCGGCGCATCGAGGAGCGGGGCATCGAGGAGGGCCAGGTGGTCGCGCGCGACGGTGCCCCGGCGGGCTGCCTCCAGCGCCACCCAGGCGCCCGCGCCACTGCCGGCGAGTGCCGCCTGGTTCACGCCGACCGCGGCGAGCGTGGCGAGCACGGCCTGCGCGGCCTGCGCCACGCCCGGGCCGGCGCCACCGGAGGGCGGCGCCGACTCGCCGTGGCCCGGCAGGTCCGGCAGGATGACCGGGCGGTCGGGCAGGAGTCGCGTCACGAGGTGGCGCGCCGTGTCGGACGATTCACCGGCGCCGTGCACGAGGAGCAATGGCTCGCGGTTCCCGCAGAGACTGAGCTGCACGCGCAGCTCGCCCTCGGCCGTGCGCACCATCGTGTTCCACAGCCGTTCGGCGACCGGCCGGGTGGCGACCGGTGCCGGCGCCGGATCGCCGGGCCAGGCGAGGAGGCAGGCGAGGCAGTGCTCGAGTGCTGCGGTGGGGTCTGCCGCCGGGGTCACGGTGGCGAGCGGCGGCAGTGTCCCGAACCGCGTGAAATGGCCGCGCAGCGGGTCGCCCGGCGTGGCCGTGACGAGCAGCGGCACGCGCAGCGTCGCCAGCACGGCGCCGGGTTGCGAGGCGAAGGCCGCGCGATAGGCGGTGGCGTAGTGTTCGCCCGCGCGCAGGAACTCGAGGAGATTGAACTGCAGCCGGGCGGGCGGGGGCATGTCGAGCGCGAGGCGCGCCTCGGCCTGGCGCTCGTGCCAGGGGAAGAAGATCGACTGCTCGCGCAGGCGCGCCCAGAGCCAGGCGAGGTGTGCCCCGTCCCACGACGGCACGAGCGGCGGCAGGTAGTTCGCGAGGATGTTCGCCTGTTCCCGGGTGTCGAAGCAGGGCAGGCCGTGGGCCGCGAGCGCCGTGACGCGCTCGGGATGGGCCGCCGCGAGCCACAGCCCGATGCTCGCCCCGGTGTGGTTGCCGAAGACACCGAAGCGGCGCAGGCCGATCGCGTCGGCAAACTCGGCGACGGCCGTCGCGAACCCGTCGATCGGGACCGTGTCCGCTCCGAGCGGATCGGACTGGCCATAGCCCGGCGTATCGGGTGCGATCAGGGTGAAGTGCGGCGCCCAGCGGCGCATGAGGTCGAGCATCTCGCGCGAGGACAGCGGCGACTGGTGCAGCAGCAGCACGGCAGGCCCCTGGCCGGCGCGCCGGTAATGCACCTGGCGCGGGCCCCAGCGCCCCTCGAGCGTGACGAAATGGCGAGTGATGGCGGTTGTCATGGCGTGCATCTTAGCCGCTGCGGCGCTGTTGCCGGGGTGCGGGCGGCGCCGGGCCGTTTCGCAGCGGCGGCGGGGCCACTACACTGCGCATCATGAATCCAACGCACGCCACGGCAGCGAGCGCAGCGACTACCCCAGGCGACGGCCCGGTGTGCGAACTGGCTGCCGACCTGTTCACGGCGCAGGCACGGCGTCCGCCCGGGCTCGCCCCGGTCGCACTCGGGGATCTCACGCCGTATCAGCGGGCGCTCCTCGCCGTCGATGGCACGCTGACGCGCTTCGTCGAGGCGTACTGGCTCGAGCCGGTCACCGTGGTCCGGCTGGCACAGCGCGAGACGCGCCTCCCGGCGCCCGATGCGTGGCTGGAGTTGCCGGCCGGAGCACCGGTGATCGAACGGCGCGTCCTGCTGCACGGAGCCACGACGAACCGGTTCTTCCTCTGGGCAGACTCGCGCATCGCAGTCGGGCGGCTCGACGCCGGCATGCGCCGCGGTCTCGACGAGGAGGAGGGCGGCCTCGGCCGCATCCTGCTCGAGCAGGCGCTGGAGACGCGTCGCGAAGGCCTGTGGTTCGGCCGCGAGCGCCCCGCCGACGTGCCACCGCCCGTCGCCGCGCGCTGGCCCGGTGAATTTCTCGTGCGCACCTACCGCGTCTTCAACGCCCGCGCACCGATCATGCTGATCACCGAGCGCTTTGGTCTATAAACAATTGTAGGAGCGACGCCAGTCGCGATCTTTTCTTCGCGACCTTTCTCTCCTCAACCTAACTGCCCGGCTGCCGTCGGCACCCGGTCGTCGGGACGCTCGCTACGCACATCCCTGTGCTTCGCTCGCTCGGGCTCCGCGGGCGCTCGGCCTCCTGCCTCGCTGGCTGCGCACGCCCGACGACCGGGCACCGACGGCAGCCCTTCCGGACGTCGTCGCTAATCCCGGGAACCCTACCCGGATGCGTGGCGGCCCCCGATCAGGCTGTCACCGGCGGCTCCCCGGCGGGCGTGTCGAGCCAGCGAGGCAGGAGCCGAGCGCCTGCAAGACCCGAGCGAGCGCAGGGCAGGGTGCCCGCAGGGAGCGTCCCGCCGGGGAGCCGCCGGCGACAGCCGGGCGGTGAGGTTGAGGAGAGAAGATCGCGAAGAAATAGATCGCGACTGGCGTCGCTCCTGCAGGGGAGAGGTGCTGCGGGTTGAGAACCAGCGCATGGCGGCGGAGCGGGGGTTTGCACTAGCGTGCGTTCCATTAATGGGCGTACGCTTCAGCGTTATGTTAACCATCCAGGAGATCCTGCTGATATTCGCCGTGATCGGCCTGCTCGGCGGCTGGACCGTCGGGCGGATCGGTTCGTGGGCGAACCAGCGGCGCGGCGGGGATGTCGCGGGTCCGGGGGACAAGGCCCAGCATCGCGTGCGGGCCCTCGAAGCCGACCTGCGCGTTGCCCAGCGCAAGAACGAGGAAGCCGAACTCGCCCTGGAACGCATGCGCGAGGAAGCCGACGGCATGCGGCACGAACTGGCCGCGAAGAGCGAGCAGCTCGCGGCGCGCGATGACGAGGTCGGCCGACTGCGGCAGAACCTGAGCGACGAGTGTGCCAAGACCACGAGCCTGCGCCAGGAGCTGACCAACCGCGCCGAGGAGACGATCCGCGCCAGCGTGCGGGTGAAGGACGCCGAGACCGAACTCAGTGTGGCACGAGCCGGTTCGGACGCCGTGCTCGACCAGATCCGTCGCCTCGCGGCCGAGCGCGAGGAACTGACCGGCAAGCTGCGTGCCCTGCAGGCCGAGGTGACCGGCACCCATCGCCCGTCGAAGGTGACGCGCCTGCCGCTGCGCGATCCCAAGGATCGCTGAACCCGATTATCCGCTCATCCCGCGATTCGACCCGGTCCTGCCGGAGCACGGTAGACTAGGGCGCCGCCGCGCGGGCGGCCCGCAGGAGACCGGATCATGAAACTCGGATTCGTCGCCGGCTACGGCTCGGCGCAGGCGCAATTGCCGCTGGAGCAGATCATCGAGGCCGAGCGCCTCGGCTACGACTCCGTGTGGACCTCGGAAGCCTACGGCACGGACGCGGTGTCCGTGGCCGCCTGGATCCTCGCGCGCACGACGCGCATCCGCGTCGGCACGGCCATCATGCAGATGCCCGCGCGCACGCCCACCTGCACGGCCATGACGGCGATGACGCTCGATGCGCTCTCGGGCGGACGTTTCCTGCTCGGCATCGGGCCATCCGGACCGCGCGTGGCGGAGGGCTGGTACGGCGTCGCCTACGGCAAGCCGCTCGCCCGCACGCGCGAGTACATCAATATCATCCGCCAGATCGCCGCGCGTCGCGGCCCGCTGGTGCACCAGGGCGAGGTCTACCGCATCCCGTACGACGGGCCGGGCGCGACCGGCCTCGGCACGCCGATCAAGAGCATCCTGCACGCCGACGAGCACCTGCAGATCTACACGGCAGCCGTGACGCCGAAGGGCATCACGCTCGCTGCCGAGATCGCCGATGGCGTGTTCCCCGTCTGGATGAATCCGGAACGCCAGGACCTCGTCGAACAGCACGTCACAGACGGGCTCGCCCGTGGTGGCGGCCGCAGCCGTGCCGACTTCACGGTGGCGCCGATGGTGCCGGTGTCGCTCGACGACGACCTCGAACGCGCCCGCGCGCCAGTGCGCGCGCAGTTCGCGCTCTACATCGGCGGCATGGGCCCGCGCGGGCGCAACTTCTACCACGACTACACCTGCCGCATGGGTTACGAGGCAGCAGCGAACCGCATCCAGGATCTCTCCCTCTCGGGCCAGCGAGAAGCGGCCGCCGCCGCGGTGCCCGACCAGCTCCTCGACGAGGTCGCGCTGATCGGCCCGGCAGCGCGGATCCGCGAGCGCATCGGCGCCTGGCGCGCCGCGGGGCGCGCCGGACGTGTCAACACGATGATGGCGGGTGGGGCCTCGATCGAGGCGCTGCGATTGCTGGCGGAGGAGCTGCTGTAGGTTTGCGGTGCCGGTGTTACGGTTTCGGTTACCGCCAGCCCCAACAGTCTGGACTGGCTTAGAGAGCGATGCTTGAGTTACCGAAACCGTAACACCGGCACCTGAGGCCCACCCAGCCCGCATGCCGCGCCACGCTCAAGGAGGACCACCATGCCCCGCTCATCCGCCGCCAGTCTCCTGGTCCTCACCCTGCTCGCAGTGACGAGCACGCCCCATGCCGAGGACCCGCCTCTCGTCCGCATGGCGCTGAGCTCGATGATCTGCCACGACGCATCGAGTCCCAGTTACAACCAGATCAAGAAGTACCAGACCTTCAACTCGCTGACCGAATGCGTGGCCGCCGGCGGCCACTTGCCGAAGGGCTCGGCACCGCTGTGCCAGCAGACCCGCACGGGCGACGAGAAGGCGCTCTACGATACGGACGACATCAGCATCGTGAAGAAGTCGCGTGACGGGCTGTGCGTGGATGCGACGAGCGCTCGGTTCGCCGAAGTCTTGCGCTTCACTGCCTACGCCAATGTGCAGGATTGTGTTGCAGACGGAGGGCGGGCGCCGCAGGCGGAGGCGAAGTGACGCAAGCCCGGCAAGCTGTATGACAGGCCATCATCACCCGCCCTCCGTGACCGCCCGGCGCAGTCGCTTGGTGAGCCCCGCCTTCTTCTTGGCCTCGATGCGGCGTTCGCGCGCGGCGCGCGTCGGGCGCGTCGCCTTGCGTGGCCGGCGTGTCACGAGCGCGCTGTCGACGAGCGTCTGCAGGCGCTCCAGCGCCTCGGCGCGGTTGCCTTCCTGCGTGCGGTGACGCTGGGCCTTGATGACGATGATGCCGTCGGCCGTGAGCCGGCGATCGCGCAGCGCGAGGATCCGCGCCTTGACATCCGGCGGCAGCGAGGAGGCCTGTACGTCGAAGCGCAGGTGCACGGCCGTCGCCACCTTGTTCACGTTCTGGCCGCCGGCGCCCTGCGCGCGCACTGCGGTGATCTCGACCTCGGCCTCGGGGATCGGGTAATTGCGGGACAGTTGACTCAATTGAGAATCCGGATTCCCTCAGTTGCTGGCGCCGTGACACTTCTTGTACTTGCGGCCGCTGCCACAGAAGCAGGGGTCGTTGCGTCCGGGTTTCGGTGACTCGCGCCGGTAGGGCTCGGCCGGCGGGTGGTGCTCGTGGTCGTGGTTGCAGCCGGGTCCGTGGACATGCGGCTCGGGCGGGGCGGGCTTGCGCTGGGCCATGGCGGGGTTCACCGGTGGACGCAGTGAGGATTCAGGACGCCGCCCGGAAGTCGCGGGCGGTGCGGAACTGCATGGCGGCGAGTGCCGGTGCGCCGTAGGAACGTTCGATCCTCTCGGCGACAGGCTCGCGGTAGAGCGTCGTGCGTTGCCGCGGCAGGCGCCCGCAGGCGGTGATCAGCGCATCCATGCGCTCGGGCGCCATCTCCTGGCCATGGCCGGCGCCGGCGGCCCGGGAAATCGACTCGTTCATGAGCGTGCCGCCGAGATCGTTCGCGCCGGAAACGAGCGCGGCGGCGGCACCGCTGTCGCCGAGCTTGGGCCACGAGGTCTGGATGCGCGTGAAGAGGGGATGCAGCACGAGCCGCGGCACGGCGTGCATCAGGCGCACCTCGCGCCAGGTCGGGCCGGGGCGCGCACGACCGCGCCGGTACAGCGGCGCTTCCATGTGCACGAACGGCAACGGCACGAACTCGGTGAAGCCGCCGGTCTGCTGCTGCAGGTCGCGCAGCGCGAGCAGGTGCCGTGCCCAGTGCCGCGGGCTCTCGAGGTGGCCGAACATGATGGTCGCCGTGGTGGGCAGGCCGAGGCGATGCGCGGTGCCGACGACGTGCAGCCATTGCAGCGTGGTCACCTTGTCGGGGCAGATGATGCGGCGCACCTCGTCGTCGAGGATCTCGGCGGCGGTGCCGGGCAGGCTGCCGAGCCCGGCGTCGCGCAGCTGGCGCAGGAACGCTTCGACCGTCAGGCCGAGCGTTTTCGCGCCCTGCGTGACTTCGAGCGGCGAGAAGGCGTGCACGTGGATGCCCGGCACGGTCTCCTTCACGGTGCGCAGCACGTCGAGGTAGGTCTGGCCCGTGAACGCCGGGTGGATGCCACCCTGCAGGCACACCTCGGTGGCACCGCGCGCCCAGGCTTCCTCCGCACGCCGGGCGATCTCGGCGAGGTCGAGCACGTAGGGAGCGCCACGCAGGTCCTCGTGCGCCCGGCCCTTGGCGAAGGCGCAGAACTGGCACTTGTAGCTGCAGAGGTTGGTGTAGTTGATGTTGCGGTTGACGACGTAGGTCACGGTCTCGCCGCAGGTCGCGCGGCGCAGCGCATCGGCGCGCTCGCAGAGCCGCTCGACATCGTCGCCGCGCGCGGCGACGAGCGCGACGATCCCGGCTTCGTCGAGGCGTTCGCCCTGCAGCGCACGGTCCACCAGCGGAGCGAGGCGCGGGTCGGTGAACCCGCCGGCGCTGCGACGCGCGGCCGGCACCTGCGCGGCACCGTCGCCCGCGGTCCAGCCGTCCTCGCGCGCATGGCCTTCCGCATCGGCGTGGTGCAGGACGGCGGTGACGAGGCCCGGGTCGAGCCAGCGCTCGCGGGCGCGCACGTAGTCAGGATAGAGGGTGAGCCGCTCGACCAGGATCTTGCCCGCGGCGGCGGTTTCCTGCGCGAGTTCGGCCAGGTGCGGCCACGGTGACTCCGGATTGACGTGGTCGGGCGTCACCGGCGAGACGCCGCCCCAGTCGTTGATGCCGGCAGCGATGAGTCGTGCGAGCCGTCCGGCATTGAGATTGGGCGGTGCCTGCAGGTTCGCCCCGGGGCCGAGCAGCAGGCGTGCCACGGCGATGGTCCAGAGCAGTTCCTCGAACGCGGGTGGCGGATGCGCGGCGAGCTTCGTGCCGGGCTTGGGCACGAAGTTCTGAATGATCAGCTCCTGGATGTGCCCGTGGCGTTCGTGCAGTTCGCGCAGCGCCACGAGGCTTGCGATGCGCTCGGCGCGGGTTTCGCCGATGCCGATCAGGAGCCCCGAGGTGAGCGGCACGCCGGCCTCGCCGGCATCGGCGATGGCCTTCAACCGCACGGCCGGCTGCTTGTCGGGCGAGCCGTAATGCGGGCCGCCGCGCGCGGCGAGCCGCGGCGAGGCCGACTCGAGCATGATGCCCATCGAGGGTGCCACCGTGCGCAGCGTGCGGTAGTCGTCGGGCGAGAGCACGCCGGGGTTGAGGTGCGGCAGCAGGCCGGTTTCCTTCAGGACCTGCCCGGCCATGGCGCGCAGGTACGCGAGCGTGGAGGAGTAGCCGAGAGCGGCCAGTGCGTCGCGCGCCGCACGGTAACGCAGTTCCGGCTTGTCACCGAGCGTGAACAGGGCCTCGCGGCAACCCTGCGCCTGGCCGGCGCGCGCGATGGCGAGGACGGCGTCGGGCGCGAGGTAGGCATGGCGCAACCGCCGCGGCGTCTTGGCGTAGGTGCAGTAGTGGCAGACGTCGCGGCAGAGTTCGGTGAGCGGGATGAACACCTTGCGCGACCAGGAAACGACGGCACCCTTGCCCGCGTCGCGTACCGCCGCGGCCCGGGTCATGAGTTCGTCGAGCGGCATGCCGGCTGCCGCCGTCGCGATGCGTTCGCTGTCCCAGTGCTGCCAGTCGTTCATCGGGCGGTCACGCCGTGCGTCGTTCCTGTCGCGGGTCGAGCCGGGCACAGAGGCCACTCGCGACCAGGTAGTCGCGCGTGTGGCCGGTGCCGGGCCGGGTGCAGAGCCAGCGCACATCATCCGCCGTGTCCACGTCGCGTGCAAAGGCCGCGAGGTCCAGACGGCGCGCCGGCACATCGCGCTCCCGCGCGGCCTCCAGATGGAGCCGGGCGCTGTCCGGCCCGAAGCGGCAGGGCGCGGCGTTCGTGGGCACGAGGCCGAGCGCATTGGTGCCGCCGTCCCTGTCCGCCGGTACCACCGTGACGCCCGGGCCGAGCGCTGCGAGCAGCGTCTCGACGTCGGCTGGCGCGAGCGTGGGCAGGTCGGTCGGCACGATCACCACGCCGCCGGCGCCGTCCTCGCCGAGCCGCGCTGCGGCAGCAGCGAGGTTCGCCAGCAGATCGAGTGCGGGGTCCTCGACGAGCAGCCGGCAACCGTGCGCCTGCGCCAGCGCCGTGGCCTCGGGCGCGGCGAGGAGGGCGATGCCGCCGAGGCCACGCGCGGCAGTGAGCGCGGCCAGGACATCCGCGGTCATCGCGGCGGCGAGCCCGGCACGCTCGGCCGCCGACAGCAGCGGGGCGAGCCGGCTCTTGGCGCGGGCGAACGGTTTGACGGGCACCAGGGCCCAGATGGCGTTCATGTGCGTGCTCGTGCGACCCGGCTCAGTGCAGCGTGGTGGCGAAGCGCAGGGCGAAGGCAGCCAGCGCGATGCGGTCCTCCAGCGTGCGCATGACCGTGGCCGTGGTGGCAGCGCGTACGCCGAGGGCTTCGATGGCGGCCACGTCGGGCGCGTCCACGCGATCGAGTATGAGGCCGTCGATCAGGCCCTGATCGTGCCGGGCGAGCACGGCGTTGTGCACCTCGAGTCCGAGTTCGCGCATGATCTTCGCCGTCGGGCCCTTGATGGCCGCGCCGCCGACGATGGGCGAGATAGCGACCACCGGCGCCCGTGCCGCGGCCAGCGCCGCCCGCAGCGCCGGCATCGCCAGCAGCGGCGCGATGCTGAGCCAGGGGTTCGAGGGGGCGATGAGGATCGCGGTGAGCCCCGGATCGGCGAGTGCCGCCAGCGCTTCGGGCAGCACCGGTGCCGATGCGGCGCCGTCGTAGTGCAGCCCGCGCACCACGGGTTCGGCACGCTGGCGCACGAAGTAGTCCTGGAAATCGAGCAGGCCGGCATCGGTCGCCACGCGCGTGGCCACGCGCGCATCGCTCATCGGCAGCAACCGGCTTGTCACGCCGAGCCGTGCGCAGAACGCCTGCGTGATCGCCGCCAGCGACTCGCCGGCGGCGAGCCGGCGCGTGCGCTCCACATGCGTGGCGAGGTCGCGGTCGCCGAGCTGGAACCAGGTCTCGCCGCCGAGTTCGCCGAGCGCCGCCATGAACTGCCAGCTCTCCTCGCGCAGCCCCCAGCCGGTGTGCGGGTTCACGAGGCCGGCGAGCGTGTACATCAGCGTGTCGAGGTCGGGCGAGATGTCGAGCCCGAGATGGCGGAAGTCATCGCCCGTGTTGGCGATGACCGTGAGCGCCCCGCGCGGCAGCAGCCGGTCGAGGCCGAGCGCGAGCTTGGCACCACCGATCCCGCCGCTCAGCAGGACGCAGGGACCTGTGGGTACGGGCTCGGCCACGGTGCTACCTGAACAGGTCCCCGGCGCGTGGGCGCAGCACCGCGGTGGCTGGCACATCGCTCCCGCCACCCGCGGCGCCGCGGATCAGCACCACCGGTGTCGCTTCAGCGGCCTCGCCCATGACCAGCACCGCGGCCGCGGCGAGGCTGTCGGCGGGGGCGATCTCGCTCACCTGCAGCGCCCGGCCGTGGCGGTCGCGCCGGCCGCGCAGGTCCTCGAACGGCGTCACGCCCGCCGTGCCGAGCGCGATGCCCACGGTGCCCCGGCGCCAGGCGCGCCCGACGCTGTCGGTGATCAGCACGCCGAGGCGCACGCCGGCGGCGGCCTCGAACGCCGCGCGCAGGCGTCGTGCACTCGCGTCGGGATCCTTCGGCAGCAGCAGCACGACGTCCTCGCCACCTTCGACGTTGGAGCGGTCGATGCCGGCGTTGGCGAGCACCAGGCCGAGGCGGTGCTCGACGATGATCGTGTCGGGGCGCGTGCGCACCACCGCGTGCGACTCGGCGAGGATCAGCTCGACCAGGCGCGGATCCTTGCGCGTGATGGCGGCGAGTTCCAGCGCCTGCGCCGACGGCGTCACGGCAGCGAGATGGCGGATACGGCCCTCGCTCTTGGAGACGATCTTCTGGGTGATCGCTATCACGTCGCCGTCGGCGAGCGTGAGACCGGCGCGCCCGAGCGCGGCCAGCACGAGCGGCGCCAGGTCGTCGCCGGCCCGTACTTCGGGCAGGCCATGCAGCGGCCGGAACGACAGGTCGCGATCGCTCATCGGTGGCGCGGCAGCGACCCGGACGGACGGCCGGGTGCTAGCGCTCAGTGGCTGCGCGGCGCGACGCCGGTGATGCGGATGCCGGCGTGCCCGGGCGCGTAGTGCTTGTTCATGAAGATGAGCACCGAGGTGAGCGCTTCCATGGCGGCGGAATTCGCCAGCGCTCCGGCGTGCCAGGCCCGGAACCCGGCCTGGCGGGCGAGGCCGATCACGACCTCGCGGGCCTCGGCCTTGTCACCGGCCACGAGCACGTCGCAGTCCGGGTCGGCATCGGCCGCGAGCACATCGGCCGCGACGTTCTGGAACGCGGACACGACCGTGGTCTCGGCACCGACGATGCCCTGCGTGATCAGGGCGGCGCAGCCCTCGGCGGGCAGTTGCACGCGCATCACCTTGGGCGGCACCAGCGGCACCGTCGTGTCGACGAGGATCTTGCCGCGCAGCGCGCCGCGGATGTCTTCGAGGATGGGCCGCTGGTGGGCGAAGGGCACGGCGAGGACCACGAGTTCGGCGGCTGCGGCTGCCTCGGGGTTGGCGTGGCCGCTGATGCGCGTGCCGGGCAGGCTGGCCGCGAGTTCGGCGGCTGCCGCGGCGGCGCGCGCGCCGTCGCGCGAACCGATGTGGATGCGATGGCCGGCACGCGCCCAGCGACGGGCCAGGCCACCGCCGAGGGATCCGGTGCCGCCGATGACGGCGATGCTGCCGGGAAGGGACGAGGGAGTATTCATCGGGCCATTGTAGGGGCCGGGCGCCGTGGCGTCACGATGCCGCGGGCGGCTCGTAGCGCTCGAACTTCGGCAGCACGTGCTCGGCGAGGATCCGCAGGCCCGCCATCGGCTCGTCGAACAGGCGGATCGAGAGCTCGGTCAGCCCGGCACGCTCGAACACGCGGAAACGCTCGATCTGCCGGTCGATGGCATCGAGCCCGCCGGCCGAGGAACAGGCGGAAATGAGGCGCTCGACGATCGACGGCGGCACGTCCTCGATGTGGCCGCTGCGGGTCCAGAACGCCTTGGCGAAGTTCTGCCACTTGTCGATGACGAGCTGGCGCTCCTCGGGCGTGACGTAGGGCAGCATGTCGTACTTCGGTGGCAGCAGCTCGCCGCGGAACACCAGTTCGCGGCGCGCCTCGTAGAATGACTTCTCCCGGTCTTCCTTGATGTGCCAGGCCCAGAAGTTGCCGATGCGGAAGTCGTCGGCCGGCTGCTGGCGCGCGGCGAGCCCCTGGCGCAGGTGGGCCATGTGGGAGTCGATCTTCTCCGGCGTGACATCGCTCATCTGCGTGCCGTCGGCGATGCGCCCGGCGAGTTCGAGCATCTTCTCGCCCGTGGAGCAGGTGAACACCCGCGCCGTCGGCGCCTTCTTCCAGCCGTGCCTGAAAGGGCGCGAGACCTTGAACAGCTCGCCCGCGTAGCCGGGACAGAACCTGCCGGAGACCACCCAGCGCGTGATCTCCACCGCTTCGCGCACGCCGCGCACCATGCGCAGCGCCTTCGGGTCGAGCTTCATGCCGCAGGCGCCCATCACCGAGCCGCCGCCGCCGATGGCGACCACGGCCCGGCCACGGCTCATTTCGTTGAGCGTCAGCAGGGCGTTGCCGATCTTCAGCGGCTGGATCTCGTAGGGACTGATCGCCAGCACCCCGAGGCGGATGCGCCGGGTCGCCATGGCTGCCGGCACCAGCATCATGAAAGCGTCGGGATTCTGGTGATAGTTGGAGTGCCACAGGGTGCGAAAGCCGTAGTTCTCGGCGGCGACGGCCAGTTCGGTGACCTGCTCAGGCGTGAGGTCGGGCTCGAGGATGATGTCGATCTGCATGACGCGGGTCCTGTCGGGAGCTTCCCTGGAAGCCGTGCAGCATAGCCGGTGACCGGGTCGCGGCTGCGGTGTGGTTGTCGCATGGTCTGCCGTGTGGCTTCCGGCGGTGAACCTATTGCAGAATAGCGGGCCGGCGAGTTTTCTGGCATGCGTTGTCTTTAAATAAGCATATTTAAAACAATCAGATAGCAAATATTCTTGATTGAATTCCGATAGCGGTTGCCGGCCCTGGGAACGGTTGCCGCCAGCCTCCTGATCCCGACGTGAGCCGCGATGGTAATATATAAGGAGTTCGTTTTCGAGGCCGCCCACCGCCTGCCGAACGTGCCGGTGGGGCATCGCTGCGCGCGCCTGCACGGGCATTCGTGGAAGGTGAGCGTGTTCGTGCGCGGCACGCCCGGTGCGCACAGCGGTTGGGTCATGGACTATGGCGAGATCCGCCGCGCCTTCGAGCCGCTGTACGCGCAGCTCGATCACAACTATCTCAACGAGATCGCCGGTCTCGAGAACCCGACGAGCGAAGTGCTGGCGAAGTGGATCTGGCAGCGGATGAAACCCGTGCTGCCTGCGCTCTCGCGCGTCATGATCAACGAGACCTGCAGCACCGGCTGCATCTACCAGGGCGAGGAGGAGCCCGGCGCGTGAGCGCCGGCCTGCCAGCGGGCGCGGCCGTCACCCGCAGCGGCGACGACGAGCGCTGCATGCGCCGGGCGCTCGAGGCCGCGCGTCGTGCCATGCTCGCCGGCGAGCCACCGATCGGTGCCTGCCTGGTGCGCGACGGCGAGGTGCTCGCCACGGCGTCGAACAGCGTGATCTCCGCGCTCGACATCACCGCGCACGCCGAGACCGTGCTGATCCGCGATGCCTGTCGGCGGCAGCGCACGCTCGAACTCGCCGGCTGCGAGCTCTACACCACCGTCGAGCCCTGCCCGATGTGCCTCGCCGCGAGTCATTACGCGCGCATCGGCCGCATCGTCTACGGCGCGAGCCTCGCCGACCTGCACGAGCTGACCGGCGGCGAGCTCATGCACGTGGCAATGCCGGGCGCTGCGGTGCGCCTGGAGGGCGGTTGCCTGCGCGAGGAGTCGCGCCAGCTGCTCGCCGTCTGGGCGGCCAGGAACCGGCCGTGAACGTCGCGGCCGGGAACGCGCAGGCGGCGCCCCCGCAATACGACGCCATCGCCGGGCCCTACCAGCGCTCGCGCCAGTCGCCCATCCGCCGCTACGTCGAGGGTTACACGTTCTTCGGCCTGGTGGGCGAGGTCACCGGGCTCGCCGTGCTCGACCTCGCCTGCGGTGCCGGCACCTACAGCCGCGCATTCGCCGGGCGCGGTGCGCGGCGCGTCGTCGGCGTGGACATCTCCCCGGCGATGATCGCGCTGGCGCAGGCCGAGCCGCCGGTGGCCGGTTGTGCAATCGAGTACCGCGTCGGCGATGCCGCCGACCTGCCGCCACTCGGTCCCTTCGATATCGCCGCCGCCGCCTACCTGCTGCACTACGCGAGCGACGTCGCCGGACTGCGACGCCTGTGCGCCGGCATCGCCCGCGAGCTCGTGCCGGGCGCGCGCCTCGTCGCCATCAACGAGAACCCGGCGCAGCCCGAGGAGCGCTATGCGGGCTACCTGCAGTATGGCTTCGCCAAGAGCGTGGCCTCGCCGCGACGCGAGGGTTCGACGATTACCTACGCCATGGTGAGCGGGCGCGAGCTGTTCCGCTTCGAGGTCCGGCACTTCGAACGCAGCACCTACGAAGCAGCTCTCGCCGCGGCCGGCTTCGTCGATGTCTGCTGGCACAGGCTGCGGCTCGACCCGGCGGGTGTGACGGCACACGGAGCCGCCTACTGGGAGGAGTATCTCGGCAACCCGCCGGTCGTCGGCCTGACCGCACGGCGCGCCCCGTGAGCCCGCCACGCGGCGCCGGCACGGAGAGCCTCGCGGCCGTGGTGGCGCGCCACGCGCGGTGCACGCCACGGGCGCCGGCCGTCGTCACGGACGATGTCACCCTCGACTACGCCGCGCTCGATGCGCGGGCGGCGGCGCTCGCCGCGCGCCTGCAGGCGGCCGGCGCCGGATCCGGCACGCGCGTGGCGCTCTGCCTGCCGCGCGGTGCGGACCTGATCGTCGGCCTGCTCGCCATCCTGCGCACCGGTGCGACCTACGTGCCGCTCGATCCGGACTACCCGGCGGCACGCCTGCGTCGCCTGACCTCGCGTGCGCAGCCGCAGCTGCTGCTCACCGTGTCGCCGCTCGCTGCGCGGCTCGCGCCCGACCTGCCGGCGTTGTGCCTCGACGCCGCGGCCGGGCAGGCAGCGGCACCTGGTCTCGCCGCGGCACCGGCCGACGTGGCGGCGGCCGATCCCTGCTACGTGATGTTCACCTCCGGCTCCACCGGCGAGCCCAAGGGCGTGGTCGTCACCCACGGCAACGTGGCGCGGCTCTTCACGCATCTCGGGCCACGCCTCGGCAGCACACCGGCCGACGTGTGGGCCCAGCTCCATTCCTGTGCCTTCGGCTTTTCGGTGTTCGAAATCTGGGGCGCGCTCACTACCGGTGCCTGCCTCGCCGTGGCACCGGCCGGCGTGCGCGCCGATGCCCCGGCGCTGCAGGCATTCCTGCGCCGTCACCGCGTGACGATCCTCAGCCAGACGCCGACCGCGATGCGCGAGACGCTGCTCGCGCCATCCTGGCACGGCGCCTGGCCGGCGCTCGCGGTGCGCGTGGTGGTGCTGAGCGGCGAGGCCGTGCGTGACGACGACCTCGTCCGCTGGTGGCGCCTGCACGCCACGACACGGCCGCGGCTGGTCAACACCTACGCCATCACCGAGACCGGCGGCAACGTGCTCGTCCGCGAGTACGCAGGCGGGGAGGAGGATGCCGCCAACCTGGGCCAGCCGCTGCCCGACGTCAGCGTGCAGGTGGCCGATGCCGCCGGCCGGCCGGTCGCCACGGGCGAGGCGGGCGAGTTGCACGTCGGCGGTCCTGGCGTGGCGGCCGGTTATCTCGACGACCCGGTGCTGACCGCGGCGCGCTTCGTGGTGCAGGCCGACGGCTCGCGCCTGTACCGCACCGGCGATCGCGTGCGTGCGCTCGCCGACGGCAGCCTCGAGTTCCTCGGCCGCGTCGACGAGCAGGTCAAGTGGCACGGGCATCGCCTGGAACTCGGCGAGATCGAGTCGCTGCTGCATACGCATCCACGCGTCGGTGCTGCCGCTGCCGCGATCCGTGCCGATGCCGCCGGCCAGGAGAAGCTCGTCGCCTACGTCGTGCCGGGCGAAGGCGACACACCCGGGGAAGCGGAGTTCTGGCCGTCGCTCGGCGGCTACCAGGTCTACGACGAGTTCCTCTACCAGCTCATGAGCGCCGATGCGGTGCGCGTCGCCGCGCTGCGCGCCGCCTTCGCCGGTTGCGCGCGCGACCAGGTCGTCCTCGACCTCGGCACGGGCCCGCACGCGCTGCTCGCACGCCTGGCGGCCGAGGCTGGCGCCCGGCATGTCGACGCCGTCGAGGTGTTGCCCGAGGCCGCGCGCCAGGCCCGCGCTGCGGTGGCCGCGGCCGGCCTCGCCGGGCGCATCACGGTGCTCGAGGCCGACGCGCTCGACCTCGAGCTGCCGGAACCCGCCGGCGTCTGCGCGCAGGGCATCGCCGGCAACATCGGCAGCGCCGTTGGCATCGCCGCGCTCTGGAACCGCGTGCGCGCACAGTTCGCCGCCGGCGCCGTGGCCGTGCCGGCGCGCTGCACGACGCTCATCGCTGCCGTGGAGCTGCCCGAAGCACTGCGCTCGCGCCCGGCGTTTGCGCCGCTCGCGCAGCCCTATGTCGAGCGCATCTTCGCCGCTGAAGGCCGGCGCTTCGACCTGCGTCTCTGCGTGCGCAACCTGCCGCCGGCACAGTTACTCTGCGACGGGCAGGTGTTCGAGTCGCTCGATTTCTCCGGCTCGCTGCCCGAACGCTGGGAGGGCGAAGCCTGCTTCACGCTGCGACGGGCAGGGCGTTTCGACGGCTTCCTGCTGTGGGCCGTCGCCGACTACGCACCGGGCGTCGCGGTCGACACGCTGGCTCACCAGCACGCCTGGCTGCCGGTGTTCCTGCCGCTGCCGGTGGATGGCCCGGCGCTCGCCGCCGGTACCGTGATCCGCGCCGGCTGGTCCTGGGCCGGCAGCGACGGCGGGATCTGCCCCGACTACACGATCCACTGTGCATACGAACACGACGGCGCGACGCACGAGCACGTGCATGTCAGTCGCCATCCCGGGCGCGGCTGCGGGGAAACGGCGTTGCACCGGCGCCTTATTGCCGGAGACGCAGTACCGCCCGACGGCGTGGCACCGGGAGAACTGCGCGCCTGGCTGGCGCGCCACCTGCCCGAGCCGCTGCTGCCGAATGCCTGGATGTTCCTCGACGCGCTGCCGGTCGGGCCGAACGGCAAGCTCGACCGCCATGCGCTGCCGCAGCCTTCGGCGCGGATCTGGGGCGGGCACGGTGGCGCGCCGCAGACCGCGCTCGAGTCCGACCTCGCCGCGCTGTGGTCGGAGATTCTCGGCGTGGCTGCCGTCGGCCTGCAGGACAACTTCTTCGATCTCGGCGGTGACTCCATCGCCGCCGTGCGCCTGACCGCGCGCCTGCAGCAGTTGCTCGACGACGGCGTCATGCTGGCCGCCGTGTTCGAGGCGCCGACCATTGCCGCGCTCGCCCGTCATCTCGGCGAGCGTCATCGCGATGCCGTCGCCGCGCGCTACGGCACGTCGCGGCCGCGCGCCGGCAGCGCGCCCGGCACGGGCAGCGCCCGGCGCACGCACGGCGAGCTATGACCGCCGCCGAACTGCTCCGGCACCTGCGCCATGCGGGCGTGGAGGTCTGGGCCGAAGGCGGGCGGCTGCACTACGACGGGCCCGAAGCGGCGCTCACCGGGGATCTGCTGGCGCGGCTGCGCACCCACAAGCCGGAGATCATCGAGCTGGTGCAAGGCAGCGGCCGGCGTCGTGCGCTCGCCCCGGCACAGGCGACGTTCTGGCTGCTCGACAGCCTGCATCACGGCGAGCCGCGCGCCAACGAGCAGTTCGCGATCGCGCTCGATGGCGCGCTCGATCGGGCGGCGCTCGCGCGTGCCTGGCAGGACCTGTTCGAACACCACGATGTGCTGCGGGCCCGTTTCGGCGAGGAGGGCGGCGAGCCGTGGCAGGTCTTCGATGCGTCGCCGCCACTGTTGCAGTTCTGGGGTGAGATCACCGACGCCGGCCTGCAGGCACGCGCCGCGGCGGATGCCGCCACGGCCTTCGACCTGCGTGCCGGCGGGCTTCTGCGCGCCGGGCTCGCGCGCCTCGGCCCGGAATCCCACGTGCTCGTGGTCACCGCGCACCACATCGTCGCCGATGGCCTCGTCGTGCCGCTGATCCGCGACGAACTCGCGCGCGGCTACGAAGCGGCGCGGGCTGGCCGCATCGTGCGGGCGGACGAGGTGCCGCAGTACGCCGAGTTCGTCCACGGCCGGCGCGCTGCGGCTGCCGGCGCCGCCGCGGCGCTGCGCTGGTGGCAGGACCGGCTCGCCGGTGCGCCGCGCGAACACGGCCTGCCCGGGACCGGCCGCCCGGCGGCGAGCGGCGGCGCCATGCAGCGGGGGGACTTCACGATCGACCCGGGTCTCGCCGCGCGGCTGCGCGCACTGGCGCGCGACGAGGGCGCGACGCTCTTCGCGCTGCTGCTCGCGGCACTGCGCGTGCTGCTCGTGCGCCACGGCGCGGACGAGGACCTGCTCATTGCCACGCCGGTGACCTGGCGCGACGAGCCGCGGCGCCGGCGCACGATCGGCTGCCTGATCGATACCGTGGTGCTGCGCACGCCGCTCGCGGGCAACCCGGCCTTCACCACGCTGCTGCGACAGGAGCGCGACGGCCTGCTCGCGGCGCTGGCCCATCGCGCCGCCGCGCCCGGCGACATCGTCGCCGCGCTCGGGGCACGGGGCCCGGCCGCCGGCCGGCCACTCGCGCAGATCCTGGTGCAGTTCGATGCGGCTGCCCCGCCGCAGGTCGCCGCCGGCGTCGCCTTTCGCCTCGTGCCGGCGATGGCGACCTGCGCCAGCTACCAGGATCTCGAATGGTCCCTCACCGACCACGGTGCGGCGGCCGGGCTCACCGGACATCTCGCCTTCGCGCGCGAGCGTTTCGATGCCTCGCTGTTCGCGGCCCTGCCGCGCCGGCTCCTCATGCTGCTCACAGCGATCGCGCGCGATCCGGCGATGCCGGTCGGTGAGCTGCCGCTGCTCGACGAGGCCGAACGCCACCAGCTGCTGGTGACGTGGAACGATACGGCGGGTGCCTATCCGGACACCGCCACGCTGCACGGCCTCGTCGCCGCTCGCTGGCGCGCGACACCGCAGGCGGTCGCGCTGCGCACCGCAGCCGGCTACGTCACTGCCGGTGCGCTCGAGCAGCGGGTCGCTGCGCTCGAGGGCGAGCTGCAGGTCCGCGGCGCCGGGCCGGGCACGCGCGTGGCGGTCTCGCTCGAGCCTGCGGTGGATCTCGTGGTCGCGCTCCTCGCCGTGCTGCGCACCGGTGCCGCCTACGTGCCGCTCGATCCCGCCTATCCGCCGGCGCGACGTGCCTTCATGCTGGCGGATGCCGATGCCTGCCTGCTGATCAGCACGGACGCCGGGGTGGATGCGTCGCTGATGCCGGCGATTCCCCGCCTCGCGCCCGACCGCTTCACGGGCGATCGCACGCCGCAGGCCATGAGACTCGTGGCCGACGACCCGGACAGCCCGGCCTGCATCCTCTACACGTCGGGATCCACCGGCGAGCCGAAGGGTGCGATCACGCTGCACCGGGGCGCGGTCAACCGCTGCCATGCGCTGTGGCAGTCCGGCGGCTACGGCACGCGGGACGTGTTCTGCCTGCGCACGAGCATCAACTTCGTCGATTCGCTGTGGGAGATCTTCGGGGCGCTGATCCATGGCATCCCGCTCGCCGTGCTGCCGGCCGGCTCGGCGCGCGACCCGGCGCTGCTGGTGCCGGCGCTCGCGGGCTTCGGCGTCACGCAGCTCGTGCTCGTGCCGCCGCTGCTGCGGGCGTTGCTCGAATCCGGACCCGCGCTGGGCCGGCGTCTGCCGCAACTGGCCACGGTGATCACGAGCGGCGAGCCGCTGCCGGCCGACCTGCTGGCGCAGGCGCGTGCCGCGCTGCCGGGCGTACGCCTCGTCAACACCTACGGCACCTCCGAGGTCTGGGATGCCACCGCCTGCGACACCGGCACGCCCGTGCCGCTGCCGGGGCGCAGCCCGATCGGCCGGCCGATCGCCAACGTGCGCTGCTACGTGCTCGACGCGCGCCTGCAGCCTGTGCCGCCCGGGGTAGCCGGCGAACTCTGCGTCGCCGGCGTGGGCGTCGGCGGCGGTTACTGGCGCCGGCCCGAACTCACCGCCGAACGCTTCGTGGCGGATCCGTTCGTGTCGACGCCGGGGGCGCGCCTCAACCGGACCGGCGATCTCGCGCGCCACCGGCCCGACGGCAGCCTCGAGTGCCTCGGCCGGCTCGACCGGCAGCTGAAGCTGCACGGTCACCGCATCGAGCCCGGCGAGATCGAGGCCGTGCTGCGCGCCTGCCCGGAGGTGACCGACGCGGTGGTCGGGCTGGACGGCGTGGGTCCAGCCGCGCGCCTGGTCGCCTACGTGGCCACCGCGGCGGCGGATCTTCGGCCCCGGCTCGAGGCCGCGGTGCGCGCGCGCCTGCCGGCGCCGCTGCGTCCGTCAGCCTGGGTGCTGCTCGAGCGTCTGCCGCTCACGCCGAGTGGCAAGGTGGACCGCGCAGCGCTGCCGCCGGCGACAGGCGCTGGTGCCGCAGCCGGGCGGGCGCCGGAGGGAGCGCGCGAGCAGGCCGTGGCAGCGCTGTGGAGCGAGGTGCTCGGCGTGCCGGTGATGGATGCGACCGCAGGATTCTTCGCCCTCGGTGGCCAGTCGCTGCTGGCGCTGCGCCTCCTGGCACGCGCTGCTGCGCGTTTCGGCACCGCGCTCACGCTGCGCGATTTCTTCGACGACCCGACGGTCGCCGGCATGGCCGCGCGGCTCGGGAGCGCCGGCGCTGCGCTGGTCACGCTGCTCGGCCGTGCCGATCGCCACGAGCCATTGCCGTTGTCCTTCGGCCAGGAGCGGCTCTGGCTGCTCGACCAGCTCGATCCGGCGAGTGCCGCCTACCACATCGCCTGGACGGTGACGATCGAGGGTGTGCCCGACCGCTCGCGCCTGCAGGCTGCGCTGGCGGCACTGGTCGACCGCCACGAGGCGCTGCGCACGCGCTTTCCCGCCGTGGACGGGCAACCGCAGCAGCAGGTGCAGGCCGCGCTGGTCGTGCCGCTCGCCGTCGAATCCGTCGCTGCCGCCGAACGCGCCGCGCGGCGAGTGGCCCTCGCGCGCCAGCCGTTCGATCTGGCACAGGGCCCGCTGCTACGCGCCACGCTCCTCAGCGATGAGTCGGACAGCCACGAACTCGTGCTCGTCCTGCATCACGCCATCACCGATGGCACGTCGAACGCCATCCTGTTCCGTGAGCTCGCCGCGTTGTACCGGGGCGAGGCCCTGGCGCCGCTGCCGGCGCAATACGCCGACTTCGCCGCCTGGCAGCGGCGGGTGCTCGACCCGGCGGCGCTCGCGCCGGAGCTCGACTGGTGGCAGGCGCGTCTGGCCGGTGCACCGCCGCTTACCACGCTGCCGCTCGATTTTCCGCGTCCGCCCGTCCAGCGTTTCGCGGGAGCCTGGGTCTGGCGCGCGCTCGAGGCGGCGCCCGCCGCGCGACTCGCGGCGCTGGCGCGCGAGCGCGATTGCACGCTCTACATGCTGCTTCTCGCGGCCTTCGCCGCGCTCCTGCAGCGCCACGGTGCGCAGGACGACCTGCCGGTCGGCACGCCGGTCTCGGCGCGCCCGCACGCCGAGCTGGAGGAGGTTGTCGGCCTGTTCGTCAACACCGTCGTGCTGCGTCTCGACGTCGGTGGCGACCCGGACTTCGGCACGTTGCTTGCCCGCGTGCGAGCGGTCGCCACCGAGGCCTTTGCGCATGAGGCGCTGCCGTTCGAGCGACTGGTGGCGCGGCTGCGGCCGGAACGCACGCTGGCCCACGCTCCGGTGTTCCAGGTGATGTTCAACCTGGTGCCGATCCCCCAGCGTACGCTCGCGGTGGAGGGCGGCCGCTGGCAGCTCGGCCGCCTCGTCGACCACGGCGCGGCAAGCTTCGACCTGACGCTCACCGTGGGCGAGCACGCCGACGGCCTCGAACTGGTGTTCGAGTACGACACGGCACTGTTCCTGCCCGACACGGTGGTGCAGCTTGCCGACGCCTACACGACGCTCCTGCAGGCGTGGCCGGAGATGCTCGACACGCCGCTGTCGGCGCTGCCGCTCGGTACGGTCGTCGAACCACCTGCGGTTGCGGTCACCGCGCCGGCAACGGGCGACATCCTGACCGTGCGCTTCGCCGCGCAGGTCGCTGCCACGCCCGCTGCCACGGCGCTCGTGGCGGGTGAAACGCGGCTCGATTACGCCGCACTCGACCGGCGCTCGCGCGCCATCGCGCAGTCGCTGCGGGATCGCGGCGCAGGCCCGGGCGCGCACGTGGCTGTGTGCCTGCCGCGCGGGGTCGATCTCGTCGCCGCGATGCTCGGCACGATGCAGGCCGGGGCGGCCGTCGTGCCGCTCGACCCCGCCCAGCCTGCGGCGCGACTGGCGGCGTTGCTGGCCGATGCCGGGGCGGCCGTCGTGATCGGCGCGTGCAGGACGTGGCAGGAGGAGACGACAGGCGGGCCGGACGTTCCGGCACCACTCGTGCTCGATCCGGCCGAGCTGCCGCCCGATGCGGCGCTGCTCGCCGAACCGGTCGCACCGGCGCCGGATGACGTTGCCTATCTCGTTTACACCTCGGGCTCGACCGGCGCACCGAAGGGCGTGGTCGTCACGCACGGCAACCTCGCTGCCACCTGGCGCGGCTGGGTCGAAGCCTACGCGCTCGAGGCCCGCGACGTGCACCTGCAGATGGCACCGGCCGGATTCGACGTCTTCATCGGCGATCTCGTGCGCTCGCTCGCCTCGGGTGGCTGCCTGGTGCTCTGCCCGCGCGAGACGCTGCTCGAGCCAGCGGCGCTCTATGCCCTGTTGCGGCGGGAAGCGGTCACGGTGGCGGAGTTCGTGCCGGCGACGATGCGCCTGCTGCTCGACTGGCTCGAGCGCGAGGAGCACAATCTCGCCTTCATGCGGCTGGTGATCGTCGGCTCCGACACCTGGCATCCGCACGAATATCGCGCGCTGCGCGCACGCGTGGGGCCGCGCACGCGCGTGATCAACTCCTACGGCGTGGCCGAGGCCACCATCGACAGCGCCTGGTTCGAGGGCGAGCCGCCGGCAGCCGGCGTGCTGCCGATCGGTCGTGCCTTCCCGCAGGCGGTGCTCGGGGTGCGCGACAGTGCCTTGCGGCCGGTGCCGCGCGGCGTGCCGGGCGAGCTCGTGATCGCCGGGGCGGGCGTGGCCCGCGGATACTGGCGCCGCGAGGCACTGACCACGGCGCGCTTCGTCAGCGATCCACTCGATCCGGCACGACGCCTGTATCGCAGCGGCGACCGCGCCCGCCAGCGTGCCGACGGCGGCTTCGATCTGCTCGGCCGTCTCGACGAACAGATGAAGCTGCGTGGCCTGCGTGTCGAAGCCGGCGAGATCGAGGGGGTGCTCGGCGCCCATCCGGCCGTGCGCGCCGCGGCCGTCGGCCTGCGGGCGCCGCCGTCGGGTGAGCCGCGTCTCGTCGGGTGGGTGGTGACGACGGCGCCGGCGCCGCCCGTCGCCGCGTTGCTCGACTGGTTGCGGCAGCGGTTGCCCGACTACATGGTGCCGGCATCGATCGTGCCACTCGCGGCGTTGCCGCTCACGCCGAGCGGCAAGCTCGACCGGCGCGCGCTGCCGGCGCCGGACTGGTCGGCTGCGGCCGGTGTCGTGACAGCACCGCGGACCGCCGTCGAGGCCGCGCTCGCCGAGCTCTGGGGCGAGGTGCTCGGTCTCGGCCGCGCGGCTGGCCGCGACGAGGACTTCTTCGCGCTCGGTGGCCACTCGCTGCTGGCCGCACAGCTCGTCGCGCGCATCCGCGATGCGCTCGCCGTCGAGTTGCCACTGCGCACGCTGTTCGATGCACCGACCGTGGCCGGCGTGGCCGTGGCGCTTGCCACCGGGTCGGCGCCGGCCACGGCCGCGATCGTCGCGGCACCGGCCAGCACCGGGCCACGCCGCGGCCCGCTCGCGGCCAGCCAGCAGCGGCTGTGGTTCCTCGAGCGGCTCGATCCGGGCCGCGCGACCTGGCACCTGCCGCTCGCCTGGCAGTTGCGCGGTGTGCTCGACGCCGACCGGCTGCGCCGCGCGCTGCAGGCCGTGGTCGATCGCCAGGAGGCGTTGCGCATGCGCTTCGCCGACACCGCCGACGGAGCGGCGTTTCGCATCGAGCCGGTGCAGGTCGTCATCGACGAAGTCGACCTCCACGACGATGGCGACCTGCCGGCGTCGCTGTCGGCAGAGCTCGCGCGCCCGTTCGACCTCCGGCGCGGTCCGCTGCTGCGCGCCACGCTGCTGCGCCGGACGCCCGACCGCCACGTGCTGCTGCTGGTCGTGCACCACCTCGTCGCCGACGGCTGGTCGCTCGCGGTGCTGGCGCGGGAGCTCGGTGCGGCCTGGCGCGCGTCGGGCGAGGGCAGGGCACCGACGTGGACGCCACTGCCCGTGCAGTACGCCGACTACGCGCGCTGGCAGCGCGAGGCACTCGCCGGGCCGGCGTTCGCCGCGCAGCTCGACTGGTGGTGCCGGCAACTCGCCGGCGCGAAGCCTCTCATCAGCCTGCCGCTCGACCGGCCGCGTCCCGCCGTGCAGCGTCATCACGGCGCCTGGCACCAGTGCCGGCTGCCCGCTGCGCTGACGACAGCGCTTCACGATCTCGCGCGGCGCGAACGTGCCACGCCCTTCATGGTGCTGCTGGCCGGTTTCGTCACGCTGCTCGCGCGCTACGGTGGCGACGAGGACCTGGTGATCGGCACGCCGGTGGCCGGGCGCGGGCGCACGGAACTCGAGGGCCTGGTGGGCTTTTTCGTCAACACGCTGGCGCTGCGCGTGGATGCGGGCGGTGACCCGCCGTTCCGCGAACTCGTCGCGCGCGTGCGGCGCACGGCGCTCGATGCCTTCGCCCATGCCGACGTACCCTTTGAAAAACTCGTCGAGGTGCTCGCGCCGCCGCGCAGCCGTGCCTGGACACCGATCGCCCAGGTGTTCTTCGTCTGGCACAACGAACCGCGGGCGACGCTCGTGCTCGACGGCCTCGAGGTCGAGACCATCGTGCCCGACAGCGCCCAGGCCAAGTTCGATCTCAGCCTGCATGTCGCCGAGCACGATGGTGAACTCGTCGTCGCCTTCAATTACGACACCGATCTCTTCGACGAACCGACGGTATTGGCGATGTCGAGCAGTTACGTGCAGTTGCTGGCGGAGGTGGCGCGCGACGGTGGCGTGCGGCTGGGCGAGGTGCAGCTGCTGGATGCGCGCC
>JADZBS010000120.1 GCA_020851975.1 Gammaproteobacteria bacterium
AACTCGACCTGGTCGTCATCAGGGGTGTGCGTGTCACCGAGCGGGCGCTGCTCGCGCTGCTCGAGCGCATCCTGTTCGATTTCATCCGCCGCGGGAGGGAGCGGTTCACGCTATGAAGAAGCTGCGAGTGCTGGTGTTGACCCACGAGAGCCTGGTGCCCCCGGAGAGCCTCGACGGCTACACCGAGCAGCAGGTCAACGAATGGAAGACCGAGTACGACGTGGTGACGCACCTCCAGGGCCTGGGACACGAGGTGCGCGTGCTCGGCCTGTACGACAACCTCGCCGATCTGCGCACCGCGATCTCCACGTGGAAGCCCGACGTGGCGTTCAACCTGCTGCAGGAGTTCCAGGGCATCGTCACCTACGACCAGCACATCGTCGCCTACCTGGAACTGATGCGCCAGCCCTACACCGGCTGCAACCCGCGCGGCATGATGCTATCGCGCGACAAGGTGCTGTCGAAGCAGATCCTGAGCTACCATCGCTTGCCGACGCCCGGATTTGCCATCGTCCGCCGCGGGCGGCACTCCCGGCTGTCACGCCGGCTGAAGTTCCCGCTGTTCGTGAAGTCTGCCACCGAGGACGCCTCGCTCGGCATCGCGCAGGCGTCCATCGTCGAGGACCACGCGCGGCTGAAGGAGCGGATCGACTTCATCCACGACAGCACGAAGACCGATGCGCTGGTCGAGGAGTACATCGAGGGCCGCGAGCTCTACGTCGGCGTCTGCGGCAACGAGCGGCTGACCACGTTCCCCGTCTGGGAGATGGACTTCGGCACCCTGCCGCTCGCCGGCATCGCCACGCGCAAGGTGAAGTGGGATCTCCGGTACCAGAAGAAGCACGGCATCCGCACCGGGCGGGCCGGTGCCCTCACCGCCGCCGATCACGAGCGGATCGGGCGCATGAGCCGGCGCATCTACCGCGCCCTGCACCTGAGCGGCTACGCGCGCATGGACTTTCGCCTGCGCGCGGATGGCAGCGTGTTCGTGCTGGAGGCGAACTGCAACCCGAACCTCGCCAACGGCGAGGACTTCGCCGACTCCGCAGCGAGCGAAGGCGTCGGCTACGCCGACCTGCTGCAGCGGATCGTGCGCCTGGGCCTGAACTACGGCGCCGAGTGGCGCCTGAACGGATCCTGAACCGGCGGCTCGATGGACACCAGACGCGTGTTTTGTGCCGCGCATCTTGATTTTCCGCACCGTGAACCTCGATACTCGAAGCCGGTCGCAACGGCAGAAAAGGAGGTGATCCAATGTCTAGTGAGATTCAGAAGGTATCGATACAACCCTCGCATCTCGGCCGGACGGCGGAGCACCCTTCGGTGGCTGGTTGAGGGCACGGGTCCGGTGAGGATCCCGAGGTTGGGAGATACCCGATCTCACGGAAGGGCCGCAGCGATGCGGCCCTTCTCTCATGTGCCGGCCTACGATCCCGGCAGGAGCGGGATCGTGTCGAGGACCCAGTTGCCGGATTCACGCCTGCCCGGGCACGGGATGGCCATGGCGACGTCGCCCTGTTTTGCCCGCAATGCCTTGACGTCGATGCGCCAGCCGAGCGCATCCCACTTCTTCAGCCACTCGCGATAGCGCACCACGCCGTAGTCGGAGGGCAGCAGGATCTCCTTGGTCGTGGTGTCGGGTGTGCGCACCGGATTGAGTCTTTCGAGGATGCCGATGTCCTCCCCGACGACCTTGAGCGTCACCTCCTCGATGCGCTGGTCGTGCTTGTCCTCGAGCAGCCAGTTGCGCATGTTGACGAAGAAGATGCGGGTGCGGTTCTCGTCCACCGGCGCCTCGAACAGGTACTGGTGGAACGAGGCGGTGGCCGTGAGGTCGATCCAGGTGACGAGCTGGTTCGGGCCCTGGTGCCAGGAGCCGGCCGCACCGACGCGCTTGCCGCTGAGGTCACCGGCGAGAGCCGTGTCCTCGGTGTGCCTGCCACCGAAGGGCATGTAGAACTTGCTGCCCCAGGGGATGTCCTCGACGGGCAGCGGCTTGCGCTGCATCTCCGGAGAGAGCATGGGCGCACCCTGCATGGGGTGCACGAATTCGTTGTGCGTGGGGTCGAGGCCGTTCTCCATGGAACGCTCGTAATACGCCGCGAGGTCGAGCACGTAGAGCTTGGTTTTCCACTGCGGCAGATCGTACTCGGTGATGTCGTAGATCGGCGGCCGCTCGGCCTCCGGCAGGTCGCCGAGGAAGGCGAAGACAATTCCGTAGCGCTCCTGCACCGGGTAGCTGTCGACCTTGGCCCGTGCCGGGGGCTTCGTGTCCGCGCCGAGCGAGGGGATGTGCACGCAACGGCCGTCGCCGCCGAATCGCCAGCCGTGGTAGGGACACACGACGCAGCCGCCCTTGACCCAGCCGGCGCCGAGCGACCCGCCGCGGTGCACGCAGGTGTCGGCGAGCACGCGGGCGGCTCCCGTCTCGTCCCTGAAGGCCACGAACGGCAGGCCGAGGAGCTGCACCTTGAACGGCTTGTCGGCGGTCACTTCGGTGGCGCGGGCGATCGGGTACCAGAAATTGATGTACATCGGCGGACTCCGGGCTCTGCGGGCCTTCTTGCGCGATTATCCCGCCCGGCTGCGCGGGCGGCTACGGGCGAAGTGTAGCACCGGTGTGCCTGACCGCGCTGCGGCTCAGCCGAGGAGTGCGCCCTGCAGCGTGGCCACGAGATCGGGCAGCTTCTCGGCCACCGCGTCGAACTCGGCCAGTCCGAGACCGAGCTCGGCGAGCGCTGCCGGGTCTGGCCCTGCGGGCGCGATCTCGGCACTGAAGCCCATGCGGTTGCGCAGGGCGAGACGGTCGCCGAGATAGACCAGGGAGGCGAGCGGCCGATGCTCGGCTGGTGCATTGCCGGGCGCATGGTGGTTGGCCACAGCGGCGGTGATCCCGGCAGGCAGATTCCAGGCCTCGAACAGCACGGCGGCGCAGGTCTCGTGACCGACGCGCACGTGCTGCAGTTCGATCTCGGACATCGGCGAGTCCGATCCGCCCCGGACAACCGTCACCAGTGCCGCGAGGCCTGCTGCATCGAGTCGCAACTGCAGGACCGTGCCGAGATCGTGCAGCAGGCCGGCGATGAAGGCTTCGGGCGCGATGACGCGGTGGCGGATGCGGGCGAGCGACTCTGCGGCGGCAGCCGTTGCCACGCTGTGGTCGAGAAAGGCTGTCATGTCCAATACCGAGGGCTCGCCGGCACGCGTGATGCTGCGGTCGAGGCAGGCAGCCGCCGCGATTCCGCGCACCGCATCGAGCCCCAGCACCACGACGGCGCGGTCGATGGTGGCGATCGCACGCGGCACGCCGTAGAACGCCGAATTCGCCACGCGCAGCACGCGGGCGGCGAGGCCCGGTTCCTGGCCGATGATCCGGGCGACCTCACGTGGCTCAACGCCCTCCTGGCACAGCGTGGCGAGCAGCCGCGGCGCCGAACTCGCACTTCCGCTCAGGATGCCGAGCGCACGGGCGGCGTCGAGGATGTCCTTCGGGCTGATGGTGGCAGCCAATGCTGGCATGGGCGTCATGGCGGTTGGCGGCTGGCGCGGGCGTGAACGCTATCACAAAGGCGGGATCAGGATGTGTGCAGGTCGCAAGTTTTCAGCCCGCCCTGCCGACAGGTTCACGGACCACGGCCTGTCCAGCAGGCTCAATCGGCAACCTGCCCGGCGCTCAGGGGATTGGACGCAGGGGCGTCGCGCGGAACGAAAGTCGGGACATGCACCAGAAGGCGATCGCATCGGCCAGCCCGTCGGCTGGCGATGCCAGCACGGCCGGGGTTCCGGTCCGGCACAAGCGGGAACTGGCCGAGGCCCTGCTGGTCGGGGTCTCGGTCACGCTGGCCGTCGGTGTCGGTATCGCCGGCCTGTGGTACACCTCGCAGAAGGCCATCCTCGAGAACTACCAGCATTTTCTCGAGGGGCTGGCCATGGCCGTCGCCCAGCAGGTCGACCCGCAGCTGCATGCAGCGCTCAACGATCCCGCCCTCATCGACACGCCCGCATACGTGCAGGCCGTGGCGCCGCTGCGCCGGCTGCGCGCCGCATTTCCCGAGGTTGACTCCGTCTACACGGTGGTGCGCGACGGCGGGACGATTCGCTTCGTGCTCGATGCCGCCGATCCAGTGGACGCCGACCAGGACGGCGTGGTCGACCGTGCCACTGTCTGGGAACCGTACGAAGATGCCGACCCGGCCATGCTCGCCGCACTCGGTCGGGCTGGGCAGCCGGGCATCAGCACCGCAACGGATCAGCCGTACAGCGACAAGTGGGGCTCGTTCATGACGGGCTACGCGCCGTTTCATGACAGGCATGGACACCAGGTGGGAGTGGTCGGCGTCGATGTCGATGCCAGTTGGTACATGGCACGCATGCAGGCCGCACGGGACCAGGTCCTGCTCGGACTCGTCCCGGCTGGCGCGCTCATCGTTGGCTTCACGCTGACATTCCTGCGCCTGCGCCAGCGCAACGTCGCCTCGACGAATGGCCTCACCGCGGCCGTTGCACGGGCGGAGCGCACCTCCGAAGTGCTTGGTCAGGAAAGACATCGCCTGCGCAATGTCATCGCCGGGACAGCCGCCGGCACCTGGGAGTGGGACGTGGCGACCGGCGAGGTGAGAATCAACGAGCGCTGGGCTTCCATGCTCGGTTACACCGCGGAGGAACTCGGTCCCGTGACGTTCGACGTCTGGCAGAGCCTCGTGCATCCACAGGATCTCGCGGTGGTCCAGGCGCGGCTCGAGATGCGGCTGAAGGGCGGTTCTCCCGGCTACGAGAACGACTTTCGCATGCGTCATCGGGATGGGCGCTGGGTCTGGGTGAGCGCCCGCGGGGACGTGATTGAACGCTCCGCGGATGGCGGCCCGGCGCTGGTCGTGGGCACTCACCAGGACGTCACGGCCCGCAAGGAGGCGGAGATCGCCCTGAAGAGCAGCGAGGCGAAGTTCCGGGGCCTGTTCGAATCGTCGCCCATCGGCATCGCGCTCAACGATTTCGCCAGCGGCCGGTTCCTCGAGGTCAACGACGCCCTGCTCGCGCCTACCGGGTTCAGTCGCGAGGAGTTGCTCGCGCTCACCTACTGGGACATCACGCCGAAGAGCTACTCTGTCGACGAGGACCGGCAGAAACTTCTGATGGAGAACGGCGGGCGATACGGGCCGTACGAGAAGGAGTACATCCGCAAGGATGGCAGCACTTACCCGGTGCTTCTCAGCGGCATGCGCATGACCGATGCCGGCGGTCGTGACGTGATCTGGTCCATCGTGCAGGACATCTCGCAGCGCAAGGCGCTGGAACGCGAACTCACGGAGGCGGCGCGGCGCGACAAGCTGACGGGGCTCGCCAACCGGGCTCTCCTGATGGAGCGGATCCATCGGGCTTTCGAGCGGGTGCGCGCTGGCGTCCAGGCGCGGTTCGCCGTGCTGTTCCTCGACTTCGACCAGTTCAAGATGGTCAACGACACGCTTGGCCACGAGGCTGGCGACGAACTGCTGCGCCAGATCGCGTCGCGGCTGCTGGCCACGCTGCGGGCAGCCGATGGCATGAACGACGACGTCACCGGCAATCTCGTCGCCCGCTTCGGCGGTGACGAGTTCGTCATCCTCATCAACGATCTGCGCGAGGGCGCCGATCCGAGTCGCCTCGCCGAGCGCCTCCTGAATGCGCTGGCGCCGTCCTACAGCGTGAACGGACGCGACGTCCATTCGACGGCGAGCATCGGCATCGTCACCAGCGAGCAATGCCAGGAAAGCGCCGAGGAGGTCATCCGCAACGCCGACGTGGCCATGTACGAGGCCAAGCGTTGCGGGCGCGCCTGCTCGGTGGTGTTCAACGAGGCCATGCACACGCGGCTCACGCGCCATGTCACCATCGAGAGCGGGCTGCGCAAGGCCCTGGGCACGTCGCAGCTGGCACTCGTCTATCAGCCGATCGTCGAACTCGACACCGGGCGCATGGTGTCGGCGGAGGCGCTGTTGCGGTGGGAGCACCCGATGCTCGGGCCGATCTCGCCGGCCGAATTCATCCCCATCGCCGAGGAATCCGGGCTGATCGTGCCGCTCGGCGAGTGGGTGCTGCAGGAAGCCTGCCGTACGCTGGCCCAGTGGCGCACCGAAGCGCCCGATCGGGCCCCGCGCACCGTCAGCGTCAACGTGTCGCGTGCCGAGCTGGCGCTCGGATCGCGCCTGCTCGAGCGCATCGATGGCACGCTGCGTCAATACGGCCTGCCGCCGGACGCCCTGCAGCTCGAGGTGACGGAGCGTGAGGTCATGCGTGACCCGGAGGCATCACACGACCTGATGCACCAATTGCGCGCTGCAGGTGTCCGGCTCGCCATGGACGACTTCGGCACCGGCACGTCGTCGCTCGGCTGTCTGCGCGACTACCCGTTCGACAGCATCAAGGTGGATCGTTCCTTCGTGAGCGGTCTCGCCACCAACCGCGACGTGCTGGCGGTGATCCACGCCACCATCACGCTGGTGGAGAATCTCGGCATGGCGAGCGTGGCGGAGGGCGTGGAGACCGCCGCCCAGGTCGCGATCCTGCAGTCGCTGGGCTGCCGCTATGCGCAGGGCTACTTCTTCAGCCGCCCGGTTCCTGCCGCCGCCCTGCTCGGTGCGCTCGATCGAGAAGAGGAGACGAACCTCCTGCCGGCGGTCGCCGGCTGAGGTCAGCGCCGGGGGCCCGGGCCGGGTCGCGACTGGCGTCGCTCCTACGGGGTGCTGGCTGGGCGCGGCGCTGGAAATCGGTCGCGACTGGCGTCGCTCCTACGGGGTGCTGGCTGGGCGTGGGGCTGGAAATCGGTCGCGACTGGCGTCGCTCCTACGGGGTGCTGGCTGGGCGT
>JADZBS010000121.1 GCA_020851975.1 Gammaproteobacteria bacterium
CACGTCGATCCAGGCGGTGTACGTGCCCGCGGACGACCTGACCGACCCGTCGCCGGCCACGACCTTCGCGCACCTCGACGCCACGCTCGTGCTCTCGCGCAACGTCGCCGAGCTGGGCATCTACCCCGCGGTGGATCCGCTCGACTCGACCAGCCGGCTGCTCGACCCGAACGTCATCGGCCAGGAGCACTACGACACCGCCCGTTCGGTGCAGGCCGTGCTCCAGCGCTACAAGGAGCTGCAGGACATCATCGCGATCCTCGGCATGGACGAACTGTCGGAAGACGACAAGCTCACCGTGCAGCGGGCACGCAAGATCCAGCGCTTCCTGTCGCAGCCGTTCTTCGTCGCCTCGCAGTTCACCGGCCAGGAAGGCAAGTACGTCTCGCTCAAGGACACGATCCGCGCCTTCAAGGGCATCGTTGCCGGCGAGTACGACGCGCTGCCCGAGCAGGCGTTCTACATGGTCGGCACGATCGAGGAAGCCGTCGCCAAGGCGAAGACGCTGCAATAGACTGCAGGAGCGACGCCAGTCGCGAAAAGATTTATGGCCATAGCCAGACGGTAGGAGCGACGCCAGTCGCGACCCCACATGACCACCATCCACGTCGAAATCGTCAGTGCCGAAGGCCACATCTTCTCGGGTGATGCCAACCTGGTCATCTGCCCGGCGAAGATGGGCGATGTCGGCATCGCTCCGCGCCACGCCCCGCTGATGACGACCCTGCGTCCGGGCGAGGTCCGCGTGCAGGCGGAGGGCAAGGATGAGGTGTTCCTCTACGTCACCGGTGGCATCCTCGAGGTGCAGCCGACCCAGGTGACGATCCTCGCCGACACGGCACTGCGCGAAGACCAGCTCGACGAGTCCGCCGCCGACGCCGCCCGCCGCAAGGCAGAGGAAGCGCTGAAGGGCGCCACGGGCAAGGAAGACCTCGCCCACGCCCAGCTGCAGCTCGTCGAAGCCGCCGCCCGCTACCGCGCCTCGCAGAAGCTCAAGGGCAAGCGCAAGCAGCTCTGACCCCGCCGCCAGGAGCACCCTGTAGGAGCACCCTGTAGGAGCGACGCCAGTCGCGACCTCTTCCCGCGATTCTTCATTCTCTTCGCGATTCATGGATGAAGAATCGCGGGAAGAATCGCGACTGGCGTCGCTCCTACAGGGTGCTCCTCCACGTTGCGCCTGCCCTTCGGTCGAGGGTTGCTGCCCACGCCCGCCGAGCCGAACCGACATCGACACCCCACGGCCCGAACCACGCCTTCGGCAGCCTCCCCAACCGGACACCCGCCGGCGTGCGTGTCGAGCCAGCGAGGCAGGATGCCGAGCGCCTGCGAGACCCGAGCGACCGGAGGGCAGGATGCCCGCAGCGAGCGTCCCGACGGCGGGTGTCCGGTTGGGGAGGCGGGGGTTGGGGGAAAAGAGAGGAGAAGAGAAGAATCGCGGGGAAATAGTCGCGACTGGCGTCGCTCCTACAGCGGCGCTCCTACGGGGTGGGGCGCGGCGCATATAATTGCGGCCATGCCAGTCACTGTCCTCGTTCTTGCTGCCGGCCAGGGCAAGCGCATGCGTTCGGATCTGCCGAAGGTCCTGCATCCGCTTGCCGGCCGCCCGCTTCTCGGCCACGTGCTCGAAGCCGCCGCCGCGCTGAAGCCGCGCGAACTGCGCGTGGTGCACGGCCACGGTGGCGAGCAGGTGAAGGCCGCATTCGCCGACCGTGGCGTGACCTGGGTGCACCAGGCCGAGCAGCGCGGCACGGGGCACGCGGTGCGGCTCGCGCTCGGACGCATCCCGGCGCGCGACGTCGTGCTGGTGCTGTACGGCGACGTGCCGCTGGTCGAGCCGGCGACGCTGCGCCGGCTGGTCGCGCGGGCCGCCGCGGGCAAGCTCGCGGTGCTGACCGCGGAGTTCGCCGACCCGACCGGCTACGGCCGCATCCTGCGCGGCGCGCGCGGCAACATCGTCGCCATCGTCGAGGACAGGGACGCCACGGCGGACCAGCGCAGCATCTGCGAGATCAACACCGGGCTTCTCGCCTGTCCGGCCGGCCGGCTGGCGAAGATGGTCGCGAGGCTGCGGTCCACCAATGCCCAGCGCGAGTACTACCTCACCGATGTGATCGGCATGGCCGTGCGCGCCGGGATGCCGGTCGCCGCCGTATCGGCGGCCTCGGCGGAGGAGGTCATGGGCGTCAACGACAAGCTGCAGCTCGCCGAGGCAACCGGCGTGCTGCGCCGTCGTCGTACCCGCGCCCTGATGGCGGCCGGCGTGACGCTGCTCGATCCGGCACGCGTCGATGTCCATGGCACGCTCGCCTGCGGTCGCGACGTGGTGATCGGCCCGAACGTGCTTTTCGAGGGGGAGGTCAGGCTCGGCGACGGCGTGGTGGTCGAGCCGTTCAGCCTCGTTCGCGATGCGCGCGTGGGCGCCGGCACGGTGATCCACAGCCACAGCATCGTCGAGGGGAGCGACATCGGCGAACGCTGCTCGATCGGGCCCTTCGCCCGCGTACGCCCGCAGACCGTCCTTGGCGAGGGGGCGCGGATCGGGAATTTCGTCGAGGTGAAGAAGAGCCTCATCGGCCGGCGCAGCAAGGCCAACCATCTCAGCTACATCGGGGACGCCACGATCGGCGAGGGCGTCAACGTCGGTGCCGGCACCATCACCTGCAACTACGACGGTGTCGGCAAGCACCGCACGGTGATCGGCGACGGGGCCTTCATCGGGTCCGGCGTGGAGCTGGTCGCGCCGGTGACGATCGGCGCCGGCGCCACCATCGGCGCCGGCTCCACCGTCAGCCGGGACGCACCGCCCGGCCTGCTCACCGTCGCCCGCAGCCGCCAGGCCGTGATCCCGGGCTGGAAGCGGCCCGTCAAGAAATAGGTGGCCGGGCGGGCCGTTCTGCGACCCGGGTTCAGGCAGGCTTAAGCACCAGGCCCGACAATGGCCGCCGGGACGTTTCCCCGGCAGGGATACCAGCAAGAACCATGTGCGGAATCGTAGGTGCCGTCGCCGAACGCAATGTCGTGCCCATCCTGATGGAGGGACTGCGCCGGCTGGAGTATCGCGGCTATGACTCGGCGGGCCTCGCCGTGCTGAGCCACGGCGTCATGCGCCGCCAGCGCCGGCTCGGCAAGGTCGCCGAGCTGCAGTCGGCCCTGCGTGAAGATCCTTTCGAAGCGCCGCTCGGCATCGCGCACCCGCGCTGGGCGACCCACGGTGCGCCGGCCGAGCGCAACGCGCACCCGCACGTCTCGCACGACGGGCTGGCCATCGTCCACAACGGCATCATCGAGAACCACGAGGCGTTGCGCGACGAGCTGAAGCGGCTCGGTTACGTGTTCACCTCGGACACGGACACGGAGTGCATCGCCCACCGCATCCACCATCATCTCGCGGGCGGTCGCGGCCTGTTCGAGGCGGTGCGTGCCACGGTCGGCGAACTGGAAGGGGCCTACGCACTCGCGGTGATGAGCCAGGCAAACCCCGACCTGATCGTGCTCGCCCGCTGCGGCTGCCCGGTGGTGATCGGCATCGGCGAGGGCGAGAATTTCGTGGCTTCCGACGTCTCGGCCCTGCTGCCGGTGACGCGCCGCTTCGTGTTCCTCGAAGAGGGCGACGTGGCCGAGATCCGCCGCACCGGCGTGCGCATCGTCGACCGCGACGGCCAGGCGGCGCAGCGCCCCGTGAAGGAGAGCGAGCTGTCGGCGGATGCGGCCGAGAAGGGCCAGTATCCCCACTACATGCTCAAGGAGATCCACGAGCAGCCGCGGGCGGTGGCGCAGACGCTCGAGGAGCGCGTCGCCAACGGCCGGCTGCTGGCAGCCGCCTTCGGGCCGGATGCGGGCGAGGTGTTCAGCCGTACCGAGGCCGTGCACATCGTCGCCTGCGGCACGAGCTTCCACGCCGGGTCGGTGGCGCGTTACCTGATCGAGCAGGTCTGCCGCCTGCCCTGCCACGTCGAGATCGCGAGCGAGTTCCGCTACCGAAACCCCGTGGTGACGCCGAACACGCTGTTCGTGACGATCTCGCAGTCGGGGGAGACCGCCGACACGCTGGCGGCCCTGCGACTGGCGAAGCAGGAGGGCTTCCTCGCCACGCTCGCCATCTGCAACGTGCCGGAGAGTTCACTGGTGCGCGAGTCGGACCTCGTGATGCTGACGCGCGCGGGACCGGAAATCGGCGTGGCCTCGACCAAGGCCTTCACCACCCAGATCGCCGCGCTCACCATGCTGGTGGTGGCCCTCGCCAGGCACCGCGGGGCCGACGCCGAACGCGAGCGCGGCCTGGTCAACCGCCTGATCGAGATTCCCGGCCTGATCGAGAAGACGCTGGTGCTCGACCCGGTCATGAAGGAGCTCGCCGCGCGCTTCGCCGACAAGCACCACGCGCTGTTCCTCGGCCGCGGCATCCTGCACCCGATCGCCATGGAAGGGGCACTCAAGCTCAAGGAGATCTCCTATATCCACGCCGAGGCCTATCCGGCCGGCGAGCTCAAGCACGGCCCGCTGGCGCTGGTCGACGCCGACATGCCGGTCATCACCGTGGCGCCGAACAACGACCTGCTCGAGAAGCTCAAGTCGAACCTCATGGAGGTACGCGCCCGCGGCGGCGAACTCTTCGTGTTCGCCGATCCGGACGCCGGCTTCGAGTCGAGCGAAGGCGTGACCGTGATCCAGATGCCGAAGCACGTCACCTACCTGCAGGCGCCGGCGGTCTACACCGTGCCGCTGCAGCTGCTCGCCTACCACGTCGCCATCCTGCGCGGCACCGACGTCGACCAGCCGCGCAACCTCGCCAAGTCGGTGACGGTGGAGTAGGCGGGGCCGCCCGCCTCAGCCGGTGCGTGGACTGGTGCTGCTGGCGATCGCCAGCGCCGCGCGTTCCCCGGATTCCATGGCGGCTTCCATGCCGGAGGCGAGCTCGGCGGTGTGCTCGCCGGCGAAGTGCAGCCGGCCGGCCGGCCGTGAGAACAGGTTGCCGAACTGCCCCACCTGCCCCGGGGCGCGAAACGCATAGGTTCCGCCGGCAAGCGGGTCGCGGGTGAAGTTGCGCACCGCTGCCACGGTGAGGCGCCCGACGGTGCTCGGACGCACGCGGTGCAGCTCACCGAGCACGTAGTTGCCGATCTCCGCGTCGGTTCCGCCGCGCTGGCCGAGGTCGGCGGCCCCCGTGCTGAAGATCCAGAGGTGATGGCCATCGCCGGTGGGCGAGGGGTTCACGAAGCCGCGCTGCAGGGGCAGGTCGGTCCAGAAGTGCGGCGGCAGGCCATCGGCCTCCCAGTAAGGCTCGGTCACATGGAGCACCACGCTCGTGGCCTCACCGTACGGTATCGACCGGATCGCCTCGGCGAGGGGTTCCGGCAGGGGCGGGTCGAAGGCGATGGGGCGCAGCGCCGGCAGCGGCACGGCGAGGACAGCGGCGCCAGCGTGCAGGCGCAGGTCGTTCTCGCAGCGGATCGTCACGCCGCCGCTGCCATGGCTGATCGCGACGACGCGCTGGCCGAGCCACACCGCGTCCTGCAGGGACTTGGCCATCGCCATCGGAATCCGGCTCATGCCGCCCCGGACGTAGCGCCGCACCGGTTCGCCGGCGGCCATGGCGGCGGAAACGGCGAGGGCACCGATGCGGCCCGAGCGCAGGCGCCACAGCGCCGATTCGGCATCGAGCGAGGCGGCCTGGTGGCCGATGGTCATCAGGGGCAGCGCGGCCTCCGGTGCCCCGGCTTCGAGCAGGGACCGGCCGAGCGGCCGGTCGTAGCCGGCGAACTCGGGGCGCAGCCAGGCGGCGAGGTCGGGCAACGGGTTGGGGCGCGGCATGAAACGCTGGAGGAGCGCGGCGGGCGCCACGCCGCGCAACTCGCCCACGAGCGGGTTGATATCGAGGCCGGGCCATTGCTCCGCGGTGAACGGCCGGCCGGCGACGTGGTACCAGTAGCCGCCCTGCTCCTCGGGCCATGGCAGGAGGTCGACCTTCAGGCTGCCGGCGACGTCGAGGATTCGGGCGTAGAGCGCGCCGATGTCGGCGGCGCCTAGTTCGGGTGATCCGGGTGCATCGGTCCGCGTGTCCACCCGGCCGCCGATGCGCCGGCTGGCTTCGAGAACGACGACCTGGGCCCCGGTGGTGCGCAGCAGCCGCGCGGCGTTCAGCCCGGCGAGCCCGGCGCCGATGATGGCGACGTCGGTGCGGGCTTCACGGCGGGCGCAACCGCCGAGGGCGAGGCCCGCGGCAGCCCCGAGAAACGCGCGCCGGTCGAGCATGCGATGGGCACCTGGCCCGGGAACGGAGCCCGGCACTATAGGGAAATGGTCGCCGGCAATGCAATGGGTACTGTCCGCAGCTGGTCCGTCACCCCGCGGTGCCGGTAACCTTCCCGGTCGAATATGGAGCCATGCTAGGGTACGGGCCGCCGGCGTCGAACGACGCGGCGGCGTGCCGGGCGGGCACCACACCCTGGTCGGGAGAGTTCGAGAATGCGTCTGATTCATGGACGCGACGGCGCAGGCCGTCGCGCGTCTGTCTTCGTGCTGCTCGGCTGCTGGGCAGGCATGGCCCTGGCGGCCGACGGCGAACCGCCCGCCAGGGCGCCAGTGAACGTCGGCCCCGGCGAGATGGGCATCGATGCCCTGATCGTCGACGGTCCTCCGCTCACGGCCGACCAGGTCAAGAGCCCGCGGCACGCGAGCTATCCGCGGGGCATGACCTGCGCGGAATGCCACAGCGTGAAGTTCGAGGGCGTGGACGTCGTTACCACGGCGTCCCAGCAGTTCCAGCGCAACTTCCCCAGCCTGTCGCAGGCGGAGATCTGGCAGAAGATCGTTGCCTTCCTGCCGGGGCGCGAGCGATTCGCGATCGCCACGGTCGAGGGTGATGCACCGACGGCCACGACCGTCGACATGGTGCTCGACCCGCAGGAGCGCGTCCTCTACGTCGTATCGGAGGTGGGCACCGAGAAGCTGTTGCAACTGCGCAAGAACCCGAAGATCAGCGCCGTGCGTTTCGCGGGCTGGACCGTGGCCGAGGGCGGGGCCAAACAGTGGACGAGCGTGCAGATCAAGGGCACGGCCGAGATCATCCCTTCCACCGACCCGCGTTTCCTGCCGACGCTCGACAAGTACAACCTGGTGCGGGTCACCAAGCCGCGGGCCGTGCGCCGCTTCGACATCATCCGCGTGACGCCCGAGCAGATCGTCTACTTCGACACGACGCTCGGCGCAGCCGATCTGTCGCCCTACCAGTTCTGGTTCCGCAACGGCGCACCGGCGCCGGCGGGCCGGTGACCGGCCGCAGGCCGGTTGATGTGAGTGGCAGACGGCGTGACCATCTGCCGGTATCGTTCGTTCGACCCGACAGGATCAGGGGGGAGTTCATGAAAACGCACACAGGATGGACCAGGGTATTGCCGCTGGTGGTCGCGGCCGCTGCTGCGCCGGGCGCCGCGGTGGCCGAGGTCGACGAGATCATCGTCACCACGCGCAAGATCGAGGAGCAGCTCCAGGACGTGCCGGTCGCCGTCAGCGCCTTCACAGCCGCCAGCCTCGCCGAGCTGAATCTCAAGAGTATCGACGAGATCGCCAAGTTCACGCCGTCGTTCTCGTTCACCTCGGCCTTCGGTCGCCAGCCGGGTTCGGACCGGCCGGCCATCCGCGGCGTCACCACGGTGGTGAACGGCATCGCCAACAATTCGGCCGTCGGCTATTTCGTCGATGGCATCTACATGCCCGGCACGCCGCAGACCACGGAGCTCTTCAACCTCGAGCGGGTCGAGATCATCAAGGGGCCGCAGGCCGCACAGTTCGGCCGCGGCACCTACGCCGGCGCCATCAACTACATCACCCGCAGCCCCTCGCTGCAGGGGCTCGAAGGCGGGGTCACCGCCACCGGCGCCGAGCACGAGACGTGGGAAACCTCGGGCTGGGTGAGCGGGCCGATCACCGACCAGCTGGCGTTCTACGTCGCCGCCGGTTACGACACCTACGGCGGTGAGTACACGAACCAGGCGACGGGCGACGAGGTCGGCGGCACGGAGACGACGAGCCTCACCGGCAAGCTGCTGTGGCAGCCGACGGATGATCTGTCGGTGACCCTCAAGACGGGTCTGCAGCAGACCGACGACGATCACTTCGTGGTCTACCTGCAGCCGCGGACGATGAACAACTGCTTCTTCAGGTCACCGAACGCACCGCGCTCGCGCGAGTATTACTGCGGCGAGGCGGTCGTGAACGAGGACGGCTTGCGTTTCGCCACCAGCCTGCTCGAGAACGCAGACGACGGCATGTCGGGCGCCGAGCTCGATCGCCTGCTCGGCAGCCTCACCATCGAGTACGGCTTCGGTGACGGCTACACGATCACCAGCACCACCGGCTACATCAAGGACGAGGTCGAGACCGGCTACGACCAGTCCTTCGCCTTCTACGATCCCATCCCGGTCGGTGCCTCGGCCGGCAGCTTCTACCAGCTCGACGAGGACGAGAGCGAGACCTTCACGCAGGAACTGCGCCTGAACTCGCCGCGGGCCGCCCCGTTGCGCTGGACGGTGGGCGCCTACCTGCTCGATGTCGAGTTCGAGGAGCTCTCCAACCGCAAGGTCCTCGCCAGCGGTGTCGCTGCCCTGCAGACGATCGCCAACCTCACCACGCAGCAGGTCGACAACTGGGCCGTGTTCGCCGGCGTGGACTGGGACCTCACCGAGGCGACCACGGTGGGCCTCGAGGCCCGCTACGCCGAGGACGATATCGAGGTGAGCAACGTCGTCAACAACGGCACCGGCGCGGTCGAGCCCTGCGGGCCGAACCCGAGCTGCAAGGACACCTTCGACAGTTTCACGCCGCGGTTGACGGTGCGCCATGCTCTCAACGATGACGCCAACGTCTACGGCAGCGTCGCCTGGGGCACCAAGCCCGGTGACTTCAACGCCACGGTGCCGGTCATCGGCGGCCAGCCCGACGAGAGCTTCCGCAACGTCGACGAAGAGGAGATGGTGGCCTACGAGGTTGGCGTGAAGGCCGACTGGCTCGACCGCCAGTTGCGCACCAACGCGGCGATCTACTTCAACGACATCGAGGACCAGCAGCTCACCACCAACATCGAGGGTCCGGGCGGCGTACCGACCTCGGTGCTCGCCAACGTCGGCAAGACCGAAGTCTGGGGCCTGGAGCTCGAGGCTGAGTTCACCGTCGGCGAGAACTGGAGCGGCGGCATCATGTACGCCTGGACGGACTCGGAGATCAAGGAGCGCATCAGCACGGACGAGGCCGATCTGCGCGGCGGCAACGGCACGCTGGATGACATCAACACGCTGGGTGACGTTTCCGGCCACGACTCCCCGCGCATCCCGGACCAGCAGTTCGCCATCCGCGGCCGCTATGACCAGCCGACCGCCTGGGGTGCCTGGTACGCGGCGGCCGACTTCACCTTCGAGGCATCGAAGTGGTCGCAGGAGCACAACCTGATCGAGACCGGCGACCGTGAGCTGCTCGGTGCGCGCATCGGCGCGGTGTGGGGGAACTGGGAGTTCACGCTGTGGGGCAAGAACCTCACGGATGACGACACCCCGCTCGACATCCTGCGCTACATCGACCGGCGTTACGGCACGCTGACCCCCTGCGCGGCGCTGCCGCCGGCGGATCCGGCGACGATCTGCACCGGGTCGTCGACCTCGGCGCGCGGCTTCGCCCTGACGCTGCAACCGGGGCGCCAGGTCGGCGGCACCGTCGCCTACCGCTTCGGCGGCAACCGCAACTAGACGGGGCCGGCCACGCCGCGGACACCACCGGCGTGCGGCGCTCTTGAGGAGCGTCGCACGCCGGATTCCGGCCGGGAACTCCCGCATAATCGGCAGCACCTGTCCTCCTGCAGGAGACGCTGCCGTGAGTACCGCTTACCCGTGGGTCGAGCCGCCGTGGCCGCAGAAGGCGCTGCCGCGCGCCCGGCTCGAGGACCGCATCGGCCAGCTCCTCGGCTCCACCAACATGGGCACGCTGGCCACCGTGGATGCGGCCGGCCAGCCCATCGCGAGTCCCATCGAGTACTACGCCGATGGCCTGACGCTCTACCTGCTGCCGGATCCGGGCACGCCGAAGCTGCGCGCCATGCAGCACGATCCGCGGGTGTGCTTCGCGGTGCACGGGGCCTACCACGGCTGGCACAGTGCGCGCGGTGCCCAGGTCTTCGGCCGCGCGACGATCATCGCCCCGCACGCCCCGGGCTGGAAGCGCGGCATGGCGGTGTTCCGCTGGTACGAGTGGATGCACGACCTGGGGCTGGACACGAGCAAGCCGTTCGAACGCCCGGTCTGCCGGATCGATCCGGTGAAGATCCTCTACACCGAGACCTGGCTGTGGAAGCTCGGCTACGGCGCCAAGCAGCGCTGGGAGGCCCGGCCAGCCACGGTACGGCGCAAACGCGCGGCGCCCCGGCGCCAGCGCTGACCGGGCACGGGCCATGGCGGACGACACGCCCGATGCCGTGATCCTGGCCACGCTGCGTGCGGCCCGCACGATCGCCGTGGTCGGTGCTTCACCGAAGCCGCACCGGGCTTCCCACGAGGTGATGCGTTTCCTGCAGGCGCGCGGTTACCGCTGCATTCCGGTGAATCCGCGCCACGCCGGGGAGGCGCTGCTCGGCGAGCCGGTGGTGGCGGATCTCGCCGCGGTGCCTGTCGCGGTGGACATCGTCGACGTATTCCGCAACCCGGCTGACGCCGGCGCGGTGGTGGACGAGGCGATCGCGATCGGCGCAAAGACGGTGTGGATGCAGCTCGGGGTGGTGAACGAGCCGGCCGCGGAACGCGGCCGCCGTGCCGGCCTGACGGTGATCATGGACCGCTGCCCCGTCATCGAGTGGCAACGCCTCCACCTGCCGCCCACCCTGTAGCACCCTGTAGGAGCGACGGGTAGGAGCGACCTGTAGGAGCGACGGGTAGGAGCGACGCCAGTCGCGAATATTCATCTTCTTTTCTCTTCTCTTCCGCCCCTCTCCCCGCCTCGCCGGCCGGCCACCCGCCGGCGGGGCGCTCGCTACGCACATCCCTGTGCTCCGCTCGCTCGGGTCTCGCAGGCGCTCGGCATCCTGCCTCGCTGGCTCGACACGCCCGCCACCGGGCGCCCGCCCGTCGAGGTTCCCGACGCGTAGAAGCACCCTGCAGGAGCGACGCCAGTCGCGACCCAATTCCATTCCGCGCCCCTATTCCGGCGCAGTGCCCCCACTAAAAGAGACCCCGCCGAAGCGGGGTTTCTCGTTCTCGCATTGCGCGTAACGCTGCGCGTTCAGGCAGCCTTGCGGCGGCGGGCGAAGCGGCCAGCGGCGAGCACCGCGGGCGCGACCAGCCAGGCGCTGGCCGGCAGCGGGATCGGTGGGATCGGGGTATCGAGATTGCCAACCGTCAGGTAGTTCGTGTTGGCGTCCATTATGGGAATGCCGTTGGAGATGATCAGCTGCCCGCCCGGACCGGTGTAGAAGGCCACCGTCCACAGGTCGAAGGCACCGTCCACCGCATCGCAACCGTCTGCCGCAGCCGCCGACATCAGGCCACGGGGATTGCCCGTGCTCACATCGTCGCCGCCGACGTCGTATTGTTGGTGGTATCGATCACCAGGTCAGTGACCTTGTCGCTGATCACGGACGAGCCGTTGGCGTTGCTGCCGAGGTGCGACGTGGTCTGGAACAGGCCGGTCATGCTGAGCACGCCCGAGTGGTAGTCCCAGTCCCACACCGCGTTCGATGGCGTGACGTTGGCCAGCGTCCAGGCGTTGGTGGTGCTGAGGCAGGGATTGGTCGCCCCGGTCGGCGCGCAGGCCTTCCACTTCAGCGTGCTCAATGCGGCACCGCTGCGCTGGTTGTGAGCCAGCAGTTCGAGGGTGATAGCGCTCGCCTGCCCGGAAAGGGTGAGCAGCGCGATGGCGATGATGCTCTTTCTCGCGTGATGGTCCTCCGAATTCTTCTGTACTGGGATTCCTCAACCGGCGTTGAAATGGAAGATCTTTGCTGTGAACTGCCCTACGTTGCCCGCTGCACAATGAAAGCAAACGGTCGCGACTGGCGTCGCTCCAACGGGGCAAGCCCACGCCCGATCGCAAGCCCC
>JADZBS010000122.1 GCA_020851975.1 Gammaproteobacteria bacterium
CGACGCCAGTCGCGACCCAGCCGGGAAATCGCCCCCCCTCAGGCGAGGCGGCGGCGAACCAGCCCGATGAGGCCGAGCGCCGAACCGAACAGCCAGACGGCGGCCGGAACGGGCACGACGGTCGTGATGTTGAGCACCAGCTTCTTCTCGATCCAGGCGCGCTCGGCGCCCGCGTCCGTGAAGGCCGAGAGATCGTTCTGCACCGTGAGGCGCAGGTTGTTGGCGAGCTGCGAGAGCGAGGCCGACGGCAGCACCGTGGCGCTCATGCTCCACAGCTGGTTGCCCGCGGAGTCGCCTGAGGCGTAGACATTGTCGGTTGCCGTCGCGGCCGGCTCGAGCAGGTTGTTCAGGCCCTTGGCGAGCAGGTACAGGTCACCGTTGACCCAGCCATCGTTGACGATGCGGTAGTCGCCTTCCTCGTAGGCCTGGATGCTGATGATCTCGTTCGACGGGTTGTTCGACATGATCTTGTCGAACACGAACGTCGCGTTCACGGCGTCGATGTTGGTGCCGGTGTGGACGCCCACGCCACTGATCGAATCGGCGCGGAAGACCGTCGGGGAGAAGATCACGTCGTCGCCGATGAAACCCGGCAATCCGAAATAGGCGACCGCTGCCTGGGAGTCGTCGTACTGATAGGTGACGTTGGGACCGACGTAGGTCACGATGGCCGCCTGCGCCACGGCGAACGGCGCCAACACGGCACCGGCGAACACGATCCCCGCCAGATTCTTCCCCCTAGACATGGACAGGCTCCTCAGAGAGAGCTGATCGTTGCTGTTATCGGGCCGTGGTCGCTCCACCAGAAGCTGCATCCCGGCCACGGTCCGAGAGTCACGCTACGCGGCCGAAATCGAAAAGGCAAGGCGAGGCCGATGAACGTCGACAGTGCGGTGATTATTGTCAAATCAACAGGATGCAGAGCTGGCCGGACTTGTCGGAGCGCTGTGCCACAATGACCGCCGCCAACGCCCCGGAACGGGGTAACCCCGCGATGAGCGAGACCGTGCTCCCCACCCTCCCCGGACCGAAGGCCCAGGCCATCATCGAGCGCGACCGCGAGGTCGTGGCCCGCTCCTACGTGCGCGACTACCCCTTCGTCATGAGCCACGGGCGCGGCGCCGAAGTCTGGGACGTCGACGGCAACCGGTTCATCGACTTTGCTGCCGGCATCGCCGTGTGCTCGACCGGTCACTCCCACCCGGCGGTGGTCCGGGCGGTCCAGGACGCCGCAGCGCGTTTCCTGCACATCTCGCCGGACTACTGGCACGAGGGCCAGGTCCGTCTCGCCGAGGCGATCCGTGCTCTCGACCCGGTGAACGGCCCGGCGATGTGTTTCTTCGGAAATTCCGGAACCGAGGCCGTCGAGGCCGCGATCAAGCTGGCGCGCTATGCCACGGGCCGGCCGCGCTTCATCGGTTTCCTCGGCGCCTTCCACGGCCGCAGCATGGGTTCGCTGGCTTTCACCGCCAGCAGGTACACGCAACAGCAGGGCTTCTTTCCGACCATGCCGGGCGTCACCCACGTCCCGTACCCGAACAGCTATCGCCCACTCCTGCGTGGCGACGACCAGGGCCAGGCCGTGCTCGGCTACATCGAACAGCTGTTCCAGCAGAACGTGCCGCCCGCGGAAGTGGCAGCGATCGTGGTCGAGCCGATCCAGGGCGAAGGCGGCTACCTCGTGCCACCCGACGGCTTCCTCGCCGGATTGCGTGCCCTGTGTGACCGCCACGGGATCCTCCTCGTCTTCGACGAGGTGCAGTCGGGCATCGGGCGCACCGGACGCATGTTCGCCTGGCAGCATTGGGGTGTGCGGCCCGACATCCTGACGCTCGCCAAGGGACTGGGCTCGGGCCTGCCGATCGGCCTGTGTGTCGCGGCGAAGGCCATCATGGAGAAATGGCCTGCCGGCGCGCACGCCAATACCTACGGCGGCAACCCCGTGGCCTGTGCCGCAGCGCTCGCCACGCTCGAACTCGTCGACGGCGGCTACGTCGGGAACGCGCGCCGGGTGGGCGAGTCCATGCGGACCCGTCTCGACGCCATGAGCCGCCGGTTCGCCTGCATCGGCGATGTACGCGGCCACGGCCTGATGATCGGAGTCGATCTCGTCGCCGACCGGGCAACCCGGGCACCGGCCCGGGCGCTGGCGAGGGCGCTGGTCAACCGCGCCTTCCGCAACGGCCTGCTCCTGCTGACCTGCGGGACGAGTGGCGTGCGGCTGATTCCCCCACTCATGATCGAGCCGGCGCTGGCCGACGAAGGCCTGCAGATTTTCGAGCGGTCGCTGGTCGAGGCCCTGACGGACAACCCGACGGGTGCCGGCTGACGTGGGCACGGCGAGCGTCAGCCTGACGGATGAAACCGACAGGCCGCGGACCCTGCGCAGCGTGGCTGAACTCGTCGACGCCCGTCTCGTCGCGCCGCAGGCCGCCGACGAGCTCGAGCACGTCACCCGGCGCTATGCCCTGGCCATCACGCCGGCGATGCGCGACCTGATCGCGGGAGAATCCCCCGACGGACCAATTGCCCGGCAGTTCCTGCCTGACCCGCGCGAACTCGTCGTCGGGCCCGGCGAACGCATCGATCCCATCGGTGACGAACGACACCTGGCCGTGAAGGGCCTCGTGCATCGCTATCCCGACCGCGTGCTGCTCAAGCCGACGCATGCCTGCCCCGTCTACTGCCGCTTCTGCTTCCGTCGCGAAATGGTCGGACCAGGTGGCGAAGCGCTCGACAGCCGCGAACTCGGCGTGGCCCTCGACTACATCCGGGAGCGTCCGACGATCCGCGAGGTGATTCTCTCGGGTGGAGATCCGCTGGTGCTGAGCCCGCGCCGCATCGGCGAGATCGTGGCAGCGCTCGATGCGATCGGGCATCTGGAGGTGATCCGCGTGCACACGCGCGTCCCGCTGGTCGACCCGCCGCGCATCAGCGCCGCGATGGTCGCTGCACTCGAGTCGCGCAAGGCGGTCTACGTCGTGCTGCACGCCAATCACGCCCGCGAGTTCACCACCGCAGGCCGCGCGGCCTGCGCCCGGCTGGTGCGCGCCGGTGTCGCGATGCTCGGCCAGACAGTCCTTCTGCGCGGCATCAACGCCGATGCAGCGGCGCTCGAAGCACTCCTGCGTGCCTTCGTCGCCAATCGCATCAAGCCCTACTATCTGCACCATCCCGACATGGCACCCGGGACGTCGCATTTCCGTGTGACGATCGAGGAAGGCCAGGCGTTGATGCGCTCGCTGCGCGGCCGGGTCTCCGGCCTCGCGCAGCCGACCTATGTCCTCGACATTCCCGATGGCCACGGCAAGGTCCCGATCGGTCCTGCCTATCTCGACGGCGAGGGCCGTGTCAGCGATCCCGCTGGGGTGTGCCACGACCTGATGCGCTGAGACGTCACCGGCAGGCCGACCGCGCATGCTACGCTGTCGGCTTCATCAACCAGAATAGCCGCCGGCCGGCGGCCATGACCATTTGCCCGGAGCACGCACCATGCCCGCCAAGCAGTATGCCGCACCCCCAGCGATGCAGGTCGACACCAGCCGCAACTACACCGTCATCATCGACACCGACAAGGGCACGATCGAACTCGAGCTCTACCCGCAGCACGCGCCGACGACGGTCAACAACTTCGTCTTCCTCGTGCAGGAGGGCTTCTACGACGGTGTCGTCTTCCACCGCGTGATCGCCGACTTCATGATCCAGGGCGGGGACCCCACCGGCAGCGGCCGCGGCGGCCCGGGCTACCGCTTCGAGGATGAATTCAAGGGCAACCCGCTGAAACACCAGCGCGGCGTGATCTCCATGGCCAACGCCGGCCCGAACACCAACGGCAGCCAGTTCTTCATCACCCACCGCCCGCAGCCGCACCTCGACGGCCGCCATACGGTCTTCGGCAAGGTGACGAAGGGCCAGGACGTGGTGGATGCGATCGAGCAGGGCGACACCATGCGCAAGGTGACCGTCGCCTGACAGGCCCAGAAACGACAATGCCGCTCCGGCGGACCGGAGCGGCATGTTCGAGAAAAGATGCCTGGCAGTGACCTACTCTCACATGGGGAAGCCCCACACTACCATCGGCGCTGGGCGTTTTCACTTCTGAGTTCGGAATGGGATCAGGTGGTTCCCGCCCGCTATGGCCGCCAGGCAATTCGGTTGGCTCGCGGGAGTAATGAAGAGTCGCGACTGGCGTCGCTCCTGCAGTTGCTCACACGGGCCGTAATCTGGTTGGTTTCGACGGTACAACTGCACGCGGATCTCAGGCTGCTTGGGTGTTATATGGCCAAGCCGCACGGGCAATTAGTATCGGTTAGCTGAACCCATTA
>JADZBS010000123.1 GCA_020851975.1 Gammaproteobacteria bacterium
CCGCTGGCGCGGTGCCGGCGCGCACGGCGCTCGAGCGGCGGCTCGCCGAGCTCTGGTGCGCGGTGCTGGGACGCGCGGCGGTGGGGCTGCACGAGGACTTCTTCGCCCTCGGCGGGCACTCGCTGCTCGCCACGCGGCTGATCGCCCGCATCCGCGACGCCTTCGGCCTGGAGGTGCCGCTGCTCGCGCTGTTCGAACATCCCACCGTCGCCGGGCTCGCGGCGGCCGTCGAACGCAGCGCTGCGCGGGTGCCGGACCCGGCGCTGCCGCCGCTGCGCCGGCGCGCGCGGCCAGCCGGTGGCTGAGGCCGCGGTATGATGCAGGGCCAGTCAACGGGCCGGCGCGCGCCGGCGGAGTCCAGCATGTCAGCAGACGATCCAGTCCTCACCGCCATGGAAGGCCACTTCCGCGAGATCATCCGCCTGCTCGGCGAGGACGTGAACCGCGAGGGCCTGGTGCGCACCCCGGAGCGCGCCGCGCAGGCCTTCCACTTCCTCACGCGCGGTTACCGCCAGAGCATCGGCGATCTCGTCAACGAGGCGGTGTTCACCAGCGACACCGACGAGATGGTGATCGTGCGCAACATCGAGATGTACTCGCTCTGCGAGCACCACATGCTGCCGTTCATCGGCAAGTGCCACGTCGCCTACCTGCCTTCCGGCCGCGTGCTCGGGCTCTCCAAGATCGCGCGCATCGTCGATTTCTTCGCCCGGCGCCTGCAGATCCAGGAGGTGCTCACCAAGCAGATCGCCGAGTGCGTCCACGGCGCCATCCAGGGCAAGGGCGTGGGCGTCGTCATCGAAGCGCAGCACATGTGCATGATGATGCGCGGCGTGGAGAAGCAGAACTCCATCATGACCACCTCCTGCATGCTCGGGCACTTCCGCACCCAGCCGCAGACACGCAACGAGTTCCTGGGATTGATCGACTGACGGGTCGACGGGAGAGAAACGTGATCATTCCGCCCGAGATCGCCTACGAGAAGCGCGGCCACATCGCCATCGTGCGGATCGATCGCCCGCAGGCGCGCAATGCGCTCACCAAGGCGATGGTGCTGGGCCTCGATGCGGCGTTCGAGGATTTCAATCAGGATCCGGACCTGTGGGTGGCGGTGCTGACCGGCAGCGGCGACCAGGCGTTCTGTGCGGGCATGGACCTCAAGCAGGCGATTCCGCAGATGACTGCGGGTGACGACCTCGGCTATTCGGATCCCACCAAGCGCCAGTTCTCGGACGTGTTCAAGCCGATCATCGCGGCGGTCAACGGCGCCTGCATTGCCGGCGGCATGGAGATGCTCGCGGCCACGGACCTGCGCGTTGCCGCCGAACACGCGACGTTCGGCTTCGGCGAGGTGCGCTGGGGGCTGGTGCCGGCCGGCGGCTCGCACGTGCGCGTGCCGCGCCAGATTCCGTGGGCGGTGGCGATGGAGCTCCTGCTCACCGGTCAGCCGATCGATGCGAAGCGGGCCTACGATATCGGCCTCGTGAACCAGGTGGTGCCGGCCGGCCAGGTGCTCGAGGCAGCGCTGGCGATGGCCGGGCGCATCTGCAGGAACGGCCCGCTCGCGGTGCGCACGGCCAAGGAGATCGCGGTGCGCGCGCTGTCGCTGGAGCCGGGTTTCGTGCTCGAGAAGGCGCTCGCGGCGCCGGTGTTTGCCTCGGAGGACGCCCGGGAAGGCCCGGCGGCGTTCGCCGAGCGGCGTACGCCGGTGTTCAAGGGCCGCTGAGGCGGCGCAGCCGTGTCCGTACCGGTGGTCGATTGGCCAGGGTCCATGCCGGGGGCGGTCGCCGCTGTCACGCCCCGGCACCGGGTGTCCCGGGTGCTGGTGGCGATGGTGGTGGCGATGGTGGTCGCGGCGTCGTCGGCCACGGCCGGCGCGGGCGCCGACGAACCGCCGCACGCAGCGGCCACGACGGTCTACCGCAACGGCACCGTGCTGACCGTCGATGCGCGCGACACCGTCGCCCAGGCGGTCGCGGTGCGCGATGGCAGGATCGTTGCGGTCGGCAGCAACGCGCAGGTCGAGGCCCGGGTCGGGCCCGGCACGACGGTCGTCGACCTCGCCGGCCGGACGATGATCCCGGGAATCTACGACGCGCACAGCCACTTCACGTTCGCCGGCACCAACGCGGAGTTCGAGGCGGACCTGAACAGCCCGCCGATCGGCACCGTGCGAAGCATCGGGGATCTCGTCGCGTCCCTGCAGCGCCAGCAGGCCCGATTGCCGGCCGGCGCCTGGATCACCGGCTTCGGCTACGACGACACGCTCATCGCCGAGCGGCGCCACCCGACCCGCGCCGACCTCGATCGCGTGTCGCCGACGCAGCCGGTCTACGTCATGCACGTCTCCGGACACCTCGCGGTCGCCAACAGCGCGGCGCTGGCGCTCGGCGGCGTGACGGCGGCGACGGCGGATCCGCCCGGCGGCGTGATCCGCCGGACTCCCGGCGGCGAACCCGACGGGGTGCTCGAGGAGACGGCGATGATGCTGGTCGCGAGCCACCGGCCGGTGCTGACGGCGGCGCAGGTCCAGCAGGGCATCGCCGCCGCCGTCAGGATCTACACGGCGGCGGGCGTGACGACCGCCAACGAGGGCGCGGCCGCTGCAGCGGGCGTGGCGGCACTGGAACAGGCGGCGCGGGCAGGCCGGCTGCCGTTGCGCGTCGTCGCCTGGCCCATGCTCGAGACGATGGCCGCCGTCGACCAGGTCGAACTGACGAGCGGCAGGGTGAAGATCGGCGGCGTGAAGGATTTCGCCGACGGCTCGATCCAGGGCTACACCGGCTACCTCGGCCATCCGTATCACACCGCCTTCCACGGCGATGCGCAGTACCGCGGTTTTCCGCGCCAGGACCGCGCGACCCTCGCGAAACGCCTGCGCGAGGTGCACGCGGCCGGCCGCCAGTCGCTGGTCCACGGCAACGGTGATGCAGCGATTGCCGACATCCTCGACGCCTTCGGTGACGCCATGGCCGCGCAACCGCGCCGCGACGCGCGCCACGTCGTCATCCACGCGCAGATGGCGCGCGAGGACGAACTCGACCGCATGCAGGCGCTCGGTGTCATCCCGTCGTTCTTCGTCCTGCACACCTACTACTGGGGCGACCGGCACCGGGACATCTTCATCGGACCGGAGCGCGCCAGCCGCATCAGCCCGGCGCGATCGGCCGGCGACCGCGGCCTGCCGTTCACGATCCACGCCGACACGCCGGTCGTGCCGATGGAACCCATGCGCCTCATCTGGTCGGCGGTCAACCGCCTCTCCACGAGCGGCGCCGTCATCGGCCCCGACCAGCGCATCACGCCGATGCAGGCGCTGCGCGCGACCACGCTCAATGCGGCCCGCCAGAACTTCGAGGAGGCCGGGCGCGGCTCGATCGAGGCCGGCAAGTGGGCCGACCTGGTGATCCTGTCGGCGAATCCCGCCACCGTCGACCCGGTGACGATCAAGGACATCCGGGTGCTCGAGACGATCGTCGAGGGCCAGAGCGTCTTCAGGGCGGCGGATGCCAAACCCGCGGATCAGCCAGGGCTGCGTCCTTCCCCGGCTTCCTCGTGGGTCACGCCGTCGCGGATGTGGTAGATGCGCCGGAACGTCGGGATGATCTTTTCGTCGTGAGTGACGACGATGATCGCGGTCTCGAAGCGCCTGGCCATGTCGTTCAGGATGCGGATCACGGCCATCGCGCGCTGTGAATCGAGCGGCGCGGTCGGCTCGTCGGCCAGGATGACCGGCGGGCGGTTGACCAGGCCACGGGCAATGGCCACGCGCTGCTGTTCTCCGCCCGACAACTGCGCCGGCATGGCCAGTGCGCGATGTTGCACATCCAGCGCCGCCAGCAGTTCGCCCGCGCGCCGGCGCGCTTCTTCGTTGGGCACTCCGGCCAGCATCGGCAGCAGCGCCACGTTGTCGGTCGCGTCCAGGAACGGGATGAGGTAAGGCGCCTGGAATACGAAGCCGATCCTGTCACGACGCAAGGCGCGCAGATCGCGCACCTTCCACCCATCGTCGTAGATGACCGTGTCGTCGAGAGTCATGCGGCCGGACGTCGGGTCGATCACCGCGCCCAGGCACTTGAGCAGTGTGCTCTTGCCGGAGCCGGAAGGGCCGATCAGGCCGACCACCTCACCCGGCGCCACCTGCATGTTCACGTCTTTCAGGGCGAGCACGGCGGTGTCGCCGGCGCCGAAACGCTTGCTCAGGTTGTCGATGCGGATGCCCCGGGAACCCATGGCGTCTATCCGATGGCTTCGGCCGGATCGACCGCGAGCGCCATGCGAATGGCAATCAGGCTGGACAGCACGCAGATCGCGAGTACGGCAAAGAAACCGACGACCGAGTCGATCGGTACGAGCAATACGTACTTGGGAAACAGGGGAGCCGCGAATGTTGCCGTTATCTTGCCGACGACAAAGCCAATCACGCCGAGGACCAGCGACTGCTGGATGATCATCGATGCGATGGTGCGGTTGCGTGTCCCGATGAGCTTGAGCACGGCGATTTCGCGGATCTTGTCCATGGTCAGCGTGTAGATGATGAAGGCCACGATGGCCGCGCTGACCAGCGCCAGGATCACCAGGAACATGCCGATCTGCCGGGCCGACGTGGCGATGAGTTTGCCGATCAGGATCTCCTCCATCTGTGCGCGGTCGTAGACCGTGAGCCGCTTCCAGCGACGGATCGGTTCGGCCACTTCCTGCGGCGTGAACCCGGGCCGGATGCGCACCAGGACGGCGTTGACGTAGCTGTTGCCCGTCTGGGAGTCGATCACCGCGTCCAGCAGGTCCGGCACGCCGGGACGGTTGAAGGCCGGATTGGCTCCGGTGCGGCGGCGCTGCATCAGGATGGCGTCGTTGTCCTTGAGAAACTGCGCTTCCTGTGCGTCCTTGAGGGGAATGAAGACCATCGGGTCGCCGCTCGACGAGACCATGCGGTGCGCCAGGCCGACCACGACGTAGCGGTTGCGACGGATGCTGAGCACATCGCCGAGCCGGACGCCGGTGGCGCGGTCGGCCACCGCCTCGTAATGCCCGCGCGTGATCTGGCGTCCGGCGACGAGATGGGGAGGCCAGCCCGGCACACCGGGTTCGCCGGCGGTGATGCCGACCACCATCGCCCTGACATCCGCGTCGCCCTTGCCGACCTGCATGGTCAGGTAGGTGACGTTGGCCGCCTGCGCCACGCCGGGCATGGTGCGGATGCTGCGCCAGAGGTCGTCGGGAATGCTCGAGGACTCGGCGTAGGGGCCCAGGGTGTCCTTCTGCACGACCCAGAGGTCGGCGCCGCTGTTGTCCAGCAGGACCTTGCCGTCGTCCACCATGCCGCGGTACACGCCCGCCATGGTCAGCGTCACGCCGATCAGGAGCCCCAGGCCGATGCCGGTGAAGATGAACTTTCCCCAGGCATGCAGGATGTCACGCCCGGCCAGGCTGATCACGGCGACACCCCTCGGAGACTTTCGACGACGTGGATGCGGCTGCGAGTGGTGAGGGCTTTTTCGCTGTACACGACGATCTGGTCACCGGCCGAGGGACCATCTTTCACCTGTACGTGGCCGTCGAGATCGGCACGGCCCAGGACGAGCGGAATGAACACCAGCTTGCCGTCAGCGAGCTTCCAGACGCCGCGGTTGCCCTCGACGGTGCGAATGGCGGCATTCGGAATCGTCGGTGCGGCGGGCAACGGCTGCAGTTGTACGGTGATCTCGGCCAGTTCTCCCACCGGCGGTAGTGGCGACAGGGGCGAATCGAAAATGATCTTGGCCAGCGTTTCTTCCGTCACCACGTCGGCCTGTGGCTCGATTCGCAACACGCGACCAGGCTCAGCCCGACCTTGTCGCGAACGCAGCACGATACGTGCCGGCAAGCCGGCGGCGAGGCCATCGGCGCTGATCTGATCGAAACGGGTATCCACCCACAGGCTTGCGGGGTCGATGACCTCGACCACTGCCTGGCCTGCAACCACGGTGGTGCCTGGATCCGCGTTGCGCGCCGTCACGAGTCCGGCAACAGGGGCCACCAATCGGAGGTTATCCCGCTGGGCATGCAGGGCGTTCAGTTCGGCCAGCAGACGGCTGCCATTCTCGCGCGTGGCTGCCAGCTCGGCACTGGCTATAGCCAGCTCCTGCCGCTTGATGGCGACATGCTCCTCGCTCGTGCCGTGCACGGCGAGGAGTCGCTCGTAGCGGCTCGCCTGGGTTTGCGCAAACGCGTGCCTGGCTTCGGCTTCCCTCAGGGTGGCCTGGGCGCTCCTGATCGCAGCATGCTGTGCCCCGATGCGCTGGTCCAGATCGACCGGGTCCACCTCGCCCAGCAGCTGGCCGGCGCTGACCGCATCGCCCACGTGCACGTTCACTTCCCGGATGCGCCCGGCGTAGGTTGGGCCAATCCTGTAGGTGTAGCGCGCCTGGACCGTTCCGATACCCGACAGCGCGGGCGTGAGGGTTTGCGACTGCACGGTGGTTACCGTTACAGCAATCGGCGCCAGCGGCCCGGAACGCAGCGCGACATAGACAAACAGCGCGAGGAGCGGGGCCATGACCGCAACCAGCGCACCGCTGCGCCACGACAAGCGGGGCAACTTCATGAGTTGCTCCCGACGATGCCACGGCGATAGATGGCGAACACACGCGGCGCGTCACGGCGGATGCCCGCCACATCGCCTGCCAGCAGGGACTGCATCACCAGCCCCTGGATGGTGCCAATGAACAGGACGGCCGCGGCGTCGACGTCCAGATGCGCATCCAGTTCTCCCTGCACCTTGCCGGTCTCGAGCAGACGGCGCAGCCGCTCGCCGTAGTGGTGGATCAAGGCCTGCACCATCCGTCTGGGCAGCGATCCTGCCGGCCGCTGCAGCTCACCGAAGATCATCCTCGGTACGCCCGGATGCTCGGACACGAAGTCGATGTGCGTCATGAAGACCGCTTCCAGTGCGGCGAGCGGCGATGCGGCAGTTCCTGCCGCGTCGTCGACACGGGCGAGCAGGCGCTCCGTGACCCAGGACATCACGGCTTGAAGAATCGTCTCCTTGTTCGGGAAGTGCCGGAACAAAGCGCCTTGGGTCAGCCCCATGTGCTGAGCAATGGCTGCGGTCGTGATGTCGCTCGGGTTCTGTTCGGCGGCCAGGCGGACGACGGCTTCCACGGTGGCCGTGCGACGCTGGTCGGCCGGGAGGTGCTTGGGATGTCGGCCCATGGATCGATCCTGTCAAGTAAGTGAATAGTTACTATCTTACAGGAGATGCCCTTGGCTGTCGTCGGGGAGAGACGGGAATCGCCGCGTACCCGTACTGCTCGGATTGGGTCGTCCGCCTCGGGTTGCGTTGCAGCAATAGGCGGCAATCGATCCCCGCCAGCACGGCACGCCTGGCAGGTGCGTGCAGCCAGAAGGCCGGTCTCGCAGGATGACTGAGAGGCCGTTATCGGACGGGCGCGTGCTCGACTCGCAGAATGTCCGTCGGGTGAGCGCCCGGTTGCGGGGCGCGGCGATGAATGCGGGGATGCGGTCATGAGCGCGAACGTCAGCAGGGCCTTCAATTTCGTGCGCGAACTGGTGGCGAACCTGCCCGGCAAGGACGTGGACCTGCCGGCGTTTCCCGACGTGGTGCGCCGCTTGCAGGTGGCGCTCGCGGATGCGAATACGAGCGCCCGCGACCTGGTGGCCATCATCGAGTCCGAGCCGGTGCTGAGCGCGCGACTGCTGCAGATGGCGAACTCGGCGGCGATGAACGCGGCCGGCAACTCGACCACCAGCATCAAGTCCGCCGTGAGCCGGCTCGGCTTCAACCTGGTGCGCCTGACGGCGATGACCCACGCCATGCGGCAGATGGAGCGCATCGAAACGCTGGCACCGATCCGCCGTGAGCTCGGCGACATCTGGCGCGCCAGCAACGACGTGGCGGCGATCTGCTACGTGGTGGCGCGACGCGCCTTCGGCCGCCAGCCCGACGAGGCGATGCTCGCCGGTCTCCTGCACAGCATCGGCGGACTCTACATCCTCACCCACACGCAGAAGCTGGATCCGGCACTGCGCGAGGACCCGGACTTCCAGGCCGTCGTGCGCGACTGGCAGCCGCGCCTCGGCAAGGCGATCCTCGATGCCTGGGGCCTGCCCGAGCGCATCGGCCAGGCCGTGGCCGAGCAGGACGAGATCCTCAACACCAGCGCCGACCAGCTGCAGCCGCTTGCCCGCCTGGTGTCGGCGGCGAAGCTCCGCCACCGGCTCTCCTCCGAGCCCGACCTGCGCCGGCAGGTGCCGCAGGCCGACGACCTGATGCGCTCGGTCACGCTCGGGCCGGGGTCGTTCCTCGATCTCGTGGCGTCCTGTCATCAGGACATCGAGGACATGCGGCATTTGTTGGCGGCGTAAATAAATAAGGAATCGCGACTGGCGTCGCTCCTACAGCGTCGCTCCTACAGCGTCGCTCCTACGGGGTGCTACGCGTCGCTTCTAGAGCGTTGACTGGATGAGATGGTCGAGGTGGGTTTCGTCGTGGGCGAGCGAGAGGAAGCCGACTTCGTGCGGGCTCGGTGGCAGGTAGAGGCCGGCATCGAGGAGGCGGTGGAAGAGGGCGGGGAAGTCCGCGGTGAGCGACGCATCGACCTGCGCGGGGCTGCGCACCGGCTCGCTACTCCGCGCGCCACCCGGCATCCAGAAGATCGATCCGGCGCGCTGCAGGTGACGGCCAGCAGCGTGCACGCCGCGTTCCAGGCGTGCGCCGAGCGCCTCCAGCCGCCGGAAGGCGCTGCCGTCCTCCAGCAACCGTAGCGTCGCCAGCCCGGCTCGCATGGCGAGCGGATTGGCGCTGAGCGTACCGGCCTGGTACACGGGGCCGAGCGGGGCGAGCTGGTGCATGAGGTCGCGGGGTCCGGCGAGCGCGCCGACCGGGAAGCCGCCGCCGAGCACCTTGCCGTAGGTGACCAGGTCGGGCACCAGGCCCGAGACTTCGGCGTAGCCGCCGAAGGCGAGCCGAAAGCCGGTGATGACCTCGTCGAAGACGAGCAGCACGTCGTACTGCGTGCATAGCGCGCGCAGCTCACGGAGGAATCCGTCCCGCTGCGGCAGCAGCCCGAAATTGGCCGGCAGCGGCTCGATGATCGCCGCGGCGAGCGCCGCGCCGTGGCGCGCGAAGGCCTCGGCGAGCGCCGCCTCGTCGTCGAGCGCCACGACCACCGTATCGGCGGCCACGCCCGGTGTCACGCCAGCACTGTCGGCGACGCCGGCCAGCCCCGAGCCCGCACGGATGAGCATGGCGTCCGTGTGTCCGTGGTAGCAGCCGGCGAACTTGAGGAGCTTCGTGCGTCCCGTGGCGCCGCGCGCCAGGCGCAGCGCCGCCATCACCGCCTCGGTGCCCGAGCTGACGAAGCGGATGCTCTCGGCCCAGGGCACGCGCCGGGCGATCAGTTCCGCGAGCTCGAGCGAGTAGGGTTCGGCGGTGCCGTAGCTCCAGCCGTCGGCGAGTGCCTCGCGCGCGGCCTCGGCGACGGCCGGGTGGGCATGGCCGAGGACGAGCGGACCGAAGGCCATGCAGAAGTCGATCAGCTCGCGGCCTGCAGTGGTGGTGAGCCGTGCGCCGGCGGCGCGCCGGGTGAAGAACGGCTCACCGCCGACGCTGCGAAAGGCGCGCACCGGCGAGTGCACGCCGCCCGGGGTCACCGCGCAGGCGCGCCGGAAAAGCGTCGCCTCGTCGTCACCGGTCATGTCAGCCGCCTGCCGCGCGGTCGATGAGCGCACGGGCGCGGCGCGCGGCGTAGCTGATGATCGCCTGCGCGCCGGCGCGCTGGAAGGCGGTCCAGGTCTCGAGCTGCAGCCGGGCAGCATCGCCGAGCCCTTCGCGCGCGAGCAGCTCGAGCGCGGCCTGTTCGCCGCTCGTCTGGTACACCGCCCAGGGCCGCGGGATGCTCGCGGCGAGCTCCTTCAGCACATCAAGATAGGGTAATCCTGGCTTGACCATGAGGATGTCGGCACCTTCCGCGGCATCGCGTTCGGCACTGAGCCGGGCGTCGCGAGCGCGTGCCGGATCGATCTGGTAAGTCGCACGGTCGGCGAGCGCGCCGCTGCCGCGCGGGGTGGCGCCGGCGGCCGTGCGGAACGGACCGTAGAACCCGGAGTGGAACTTGGCCGCATAGCTCATGATCGCCACGGCCTCGTGGCCGCCGGCATCGAGCGCGGCGCGGATCGCGCCGATGCGCCCGTCCATCATGTCGCTCGGCGCCACGCAATCGGCGCCGGCGCCAGCGTACGCTCGCGCGGCGAGCGCGAGCTCCGCCACCGTGGCGCCGTTGTCGACATGCTCGCGCGCCTCGTCGAGCACGCCGCAGTGCCCGTGCACGGTGTGGGCGCACAGGCACACGTCCACCGCGAGCCACGCGGCCCTGCCCAGGCGTGCCCGCAGCGCGCCAACCTGCCCGGCGGTGAAGCCGTGGTCGAAGTCGCGCTCGCGCGGCGTGCGCGGTACGCCGAAGAGCAGGAACTTGTCGATGCCCGCATCGAGGTCGCGCTCGACCTGGGCCGCGAGCGACTCCGGTGTCTCGCGGTACACACCGGCGAGGCCGTTCACCGGTTCGCGTTCGCGCAGGCCTTCCACGACGAACAGCGGCTGGATGAACTTGTCGGGCGCGAGCGTGACCTCGCGCGCCAGCGCCCGCAGCGCCGGTGAGCGCCGCAGCCGGCGCAGGCTCAGGCCACCCATGCGCGCCACTCCTCGCGCGAGGGGAAGGGGTGCAGGTTCGCCACGCCGTCGGCGCGCAGCGCCTGGTAGGTCTTGCCCGGACCGCAGGCGTGGTGCGAATTCGCCGGCAGCCAGTCGCGCAGGGCACGAAACTGCGCGGCGCTGCCCCAGAAGAAATGCGTGGCCCCGGCGACTTCGTTGCGGATCGTTTCGAGTGCGGTGGCATCTGCCGGTGCATCGATCTCGTAGGTTGCGAGCACGCGGCCGACGCCGCTGCCCTCCCAGCTCGCCAGCGCATCGCGGCGTGTCACCACCGCCCACTCGCCGAGCGGTGGCAGGCGCAGCACCGGTGCGGCGAGCGTGGGCACGAGGGCGGCGAAGCCGAGGTGATCGGCGCAGCCCTCCACCCAGAGTCCGCGCGCGGCGAGCCGCCGCCAGCTGCCGACGCCGCTCACCCACAGTCGCGTCGTGGCCGGCAGGCGCAGCTCCGGCGCCAGCGCATGCCAGTGTGCGACGAACAGGGCCGGCGGCGTGCCGAGCGCCACCGGTGCCAGCGCGTGCCACCGGCTGGCCCGCACCCACTCCGCACCATCCCAGGCGACGGCACCGCACGGCTGCGGTGGCTCCTGCCACAGCAGATGCCGGCCGGCGGTGTCGGCGGCGCGCACGAAGACCAGCGTGCCGCAGTGCTCGTGGCGCAGGGTCGTGGCGCCGAAGCCGTCGCGCCCGGCCGGCGGCTGGGCGGCGAGCAGCGCGCGCTCGCGTGCCGCGCGCCGCGCGCTCGCGGCATCGTGGACCGGTGCCAGGATCCGCGCGACGCGGGTGTCGTCGTCGCGGCAGTCCACGGCGAGCGCGCCCTGCGCGGGCGCGGTCGGGCAGGTGGTGAGCGGCAGCACCATCAGGCGCGTACCGGCGAGCAGCGGAGCGAGCGCGGCATGGCCATCGCGGTCGCCCCACAGGCGTGCGAGGCCGGCCAGCGCGAGCACGGCACCATCGATGGCCCCGGGCGCACCGGCCGACCGGCGCAGTTGCGCGAGGCGCTCCTCCACCGGGCCGCGCAATGGCGGGAAATCGAGCGCGGGTGCGCCGCCCGGCGCCTGCGGCAGCGCGCCGGCGAGGAACTCCGCGGCGAATGCAGCCCGGCGCGCGGAAGACGAGCCGATGCGCAAGCGCTCGCCGGCAGCGAGCCGCTCGGCCACGTCGGGCCGGAACACGACCACGTCGCGCGGGTCCTCGCGCGGTGGCACGGCGACGGTGCGGATGCCCGCGCGTGCCTCGAGCGGCAGGTCCTTCATGGAGTGGACGCAGAGATCCACGCGCCCGTCGCGCAGCGCCTCGTCGAGGGCCGCCGAGAAGAAGCCCGGATCGCGCACCGCGGACAGCGGCGTGGCGCGATCGCGGTCGCCGCGCGTCTCCACCGTCACCAGTTCCACGGCGATGCCGGGATCGGCCGCGCGGATGGCGCGCGCGACGAGCCGGCTCTGCGCCACCGCCAGCAACGAAGCGCGGGTCCCGAGGCGCAGCGTGGCACGCGCGGGCACGGCGGTGCGTTCAGCCCGCCGCCTGGCGGCGCAGGGCGGGATGCATGGCGGGAGAGGTGGCAGCGAAGGCGACGGCGCGTTCGCGGCAGGCGGCGCGGGCGCGCTCGAGCTGCAGCGAACGGACGCCATCCTGCGACCGGCGCAGGTCGAAGAGGTCGTCGAGGTCGTAGCCGGCGAATCGCGGCGGCGCGGTCCAGCCGTCACCGCGACGCCGGCCGAGGTGCACGACATCGCGGGCCCCACCCGCCGCGAGCCAGGTGTGCCAGCGCTCATCGTGGTGCGCGTCGGCTGGCGTGGTCATGATCACGTGATGCGCCCAGCGCGCCGCGGTGGCGCCGTCGGCGGGCGCGAACAGCCGCGCGGCTGCGGCGAAGGCTGGCCCGGCAGGATGCCGGTTCCAGATGCCCAGCTCGGTCGCCTTGAAGTACGGCAGGAGCGATCGGGCGAGTTCACCGGCACCGACGACGAGCACGTGCGCGCCAGGCTGCGGGCCGAGCAGGCGGCGCACCAGCGAACCGTAGGAGGCGCCGCCGAGGTTGCGCAGGTGCGCGTGGCGCACGGCGCGCGTGTCGTGGATGAGCCGCGCGACGAGCGGGGCGAGCGTGGCGAGAGCCGTGCGCTCACCGGCCTGCCGGTGTGCGTCCCAGGCGCGGCGGAACTGGCCGAAGACATTGGTCTCGCCCGGCACGGCGCTGCGCAGCCCGGTGGTCACCTCCAGCAGGAAGCGGTAGGCCTCGCCACCCGCGTAGGACTCCGGTGGCGCGAGTCGCGCAAGGCCGGCCGCCACCGCCGGTTCGGCGGTGAGCGCCAGTTCCCGCTGGCAGGTGCGCAGCACGAAGGCGCCGCTGTCATCGAGCTCGCGGCCGGTCCTGCCGGGCGGCACGGGCCAGTGCGCGATCCAGGGCGCACCGCCGGCGTGATGACCTGCCGGCCGCATCAGCCCGGCTTTCCCGCCGCGGCTTCGATCCCGGCGAGCCATGCGTCGTCGGAACCCTCGGGGACGTCGTCGAACAGGAAAGTCGACAGGTAGCGCTCGCCGGTGTCGGGCAGCATGGCGAGGATCACCGAGCCCGGCGCCGCCCGTTCGGCCACGCGCAGCGCGGCGGCGAGCGTGCCGCCGGCGGAGAGACCGACGAAGATGCCTTCCTCGGCAGCGAGCCGGCGCGAGGCGGCGCGGGCTTCGTCGTCGGTGACCGGAACGAGTTCATCGTGCAGGTTGCGGTTCAGGACATCGGGGAGGAAGTCCGGCGTCCAGCCCTGGATCCTGTGAGGCTTCCACTCGCCGCCGCCGAGGAGCGAGGCACCGGCCGGTTCGGTGGCGATGATCTTCACGTCCGGGCGCGCCACGCGGATCACTTCGCCCGCGCCGGTGAGCGTGCCGCCCGTGCCCCAGCCCGTGACCCAGAAGTCGAGCCGTCGCCCGGCGAAGTCGCTCAGGATCTCGGGCCCCGTGGTCTGGCGGTGGAACGCCGGGTTGGCCGGGTTCTGGAACTGGCGGGCGAGGAACCAGCCGTGCCGGCGCGCCAGTTCCTCGGCGCGGCGCACCATGCCGGTGCCGCGCTCGGCCGCGGGCGTGAGGATCACGCGGGCGCCGAAGGCACGCATGATCTTGCGCCGCTCGATGGAGAAGGTCTCGGTCATCGTGGCGACGAAGGGATAGCCGCGCGCCGCGCAGACCATGGCGAGCGCGATGCCGGTGTTGCCCGAGGTCGCTTCGACCACCGTCTGGCCGGGGCGCAGCACGCCACGGCGCTCGGCGTCGTCGATGACGGCGAAGGCGAGCCGGTCCTTCACCGACGAGGCGGGGTTGAAGGCTTCGATCTTCACGTAGATTTCCACGTGCTTCGGCGCGACGCGGTTCAGGCGCACCACGGGCGTGTTGCCGATCGTCTGCAGGATGTTGTCGTAGATCACGGCTGTCTCCTCTGGAATTCGGTGCCGGCCTGCGGCGCCTCGGCGCCCTGCAGCCGGCCGGCGAGCGCGACGCTCTCGCCGACGATCATGAGCGTGGCCGCGAAGCGCTCGCGGCCGGTATGGCGCGCGGCGATGTCGGCGAGTGTACCTGTCAGCACCTGCTGCGCGGCGGTGGTGGCGGCACTGATCACGGCGACCGGCGTCGCGGGCGCACGGCCGTGGGCCACCAGTGCGGCGGCAATATCGGCGACGCGCGAGCCGCCCATGTACACGGCAAGCGTCAGGCCGGGACGCGCGAGCGCGGCCCAGTCGGGGGGGGCGCCGTCGGCACCCTGCGCGGTGACGAAAGCGACGGCGCTGGCGAGCCCGCGGTGCGTCAGGGGGATGCCGGCGGCC
>JADZBS010000124.1 GCA_020851975.1 Gammaproteobacteria bacterium
GGTGCAGGTGCCTGTCCTCGGGGAAGAGCTCCTTCATCTTGGCGTCGGTCTTGCGGATGTCCTCCGGGTCGCCCGAGAGCGCGACCCAGCGGAACGGCCCCTTGCCGCGGCAGAAGAGCGGGCGCACGTAGGCCGGCACGAAGCCGGGGAAATCGAAGGCATTCGCCACACCGGCGTCGAGCGCGACCTGGCGGATGTTGTTGCCGTAGTCCACCGTCGGCACGCCCCGGGCGTGGAAGTCGAGCATGGCGCGCACATGCGCCGCGCAACCGCGTGCCGCGGCTTCGCGCAACTTCGCATGCGCGGCCGGGTCGGCCTGTGCCCCCTCCCACTGCGCGACGCTCCAGCCGGGCGGCAGGTAGCCGTGCACGAGATCATGCGCCGAGGTCTGGTCGGTGACGAGGTCCGGGCGCACGCCACGACGCACCAGCTCGGGCAGGAGTTCTGCGGCGTTGCCGAGGAGCCCCACCGACACGGCACGTCGCTCGCCCGTGTAGCGCGCGATGCGTGCCAGCGCATCGTCGAGGTCGCGCGCCTGCTCGTCGAGGTAGCGGCTGCGCAGCCGGAAGTCGATGCGGCTCTGCCGGCACTCGATCGTGAGGCTCGCCGCGCCGGCGAGGCTCGCGGCCAGCGGCTGGGCACCGCCCATGCCGCCGAGGCCGGCGGTGAGGATCCAGCGCCCGGCGAGATCCCCGCCGTAGTGCTGGCGGCCCGCCTCGGCAAAAGTCTCGTAGGTGCCCTGCACGATGCCCTGGCTGCCGATGTAGATCCAGCTGCCGGCCGTCATCTGGCCGTACATCATGAGCCCGCGGCGCTCGAGCTCGCCGAAGTGCTCCCAGGTGGCCCAGCGCGGCACGAGGTTGGAGTTGGCGATGAGCACGCGCGGTGCGTCCTCGTGCGTGCGGAATACCCCGACCGGCTTGCCCGACTGCACCAGCAGCGTCTGGTCGGGTGCGAGCCGGCGCAGCGTCGCCAGGATGGCCTCGAAGCAGTCCCAGTCGCGCGCCGCCTTGCCGATCCCGCCGTACACGACGAGCGCGTCCGGGTTCTCCGCGACCTCCGGGTCCAGGTTGTTCTGGAGCATGCGCCAGGCGGCCTCGATCGCCCAGTTGGCGCAGGACAGCGTGCTGCCGCGCGGGGCACGCACGGGCCGCGGCCGGGCCGGCGATCGGCGGGCGCTCGGGCTGTGGTCCATGGCGGGCTCCGGCAATCTTCGACGTGAGGAATGTACTTGTCTAGACAAGTTTCGGCAAGTAGCATCCGGTCCCATGTCGGCTCCCGCACCCTACGCGCGCGTCAAGGCCTGGCTCAAGAACGGGCTCGCCCGCGGCCGCTGGCCCGCCGGCCGGCCCATGCCCTCGGAGGCGGACCTCGTGGCGCGCTTCGGCGTGAGCCGCATGACGGTGAACCGCGCGCTGCGCGAGCTGCAGTCCGAGGGGCTCGTCACCCGCAGCCAGGGCCGCGGCACCTTTGCCGCCCCCCTGCACCGCGTCGCCGCCCGGCTCACCATCCGCGACCTGCACGAGGAGATCGAGGCTGGCGGCCATGTGCACCGCGCCCGCGTGCACCGCGCCCGCGCCGAGCCGGCACCGGCGGCGGTGGCCGCGCGCCTCGGGCTCGCCGCCGGCGGGCGCGCCTTCCACACCGTGATCGTGCACAGCCGCGACGGGGTGCCGCTGCAATGCGAGGACCGCTGGGTCAACCCGGCCGCGGCACCGGATTACCTCGGTGTGGACTTCACGCGGACGACACCGACGCATTACCTGCTCGAAGTCGCCCCGTTCTGGAAGGCGCAGTACGGCATCGAGGCCGGCGTGCCGACGGCGCTCGAAGCGCGCCTCCTCGGCATCGGTGCGCGCGAACCCTGCCTCGTCGTCACGCGCCGCACCGAGGACCACCAGCGGCCGATCACGCTCGCCCGGCTCGTGCATCCGGGCAGCCGCTACACGATCGAGGGAGGCTTCGCGCCGTGACCGGCTGCACACTCTGGCGCAACGCACGCCTGGCCACGCTCGCCGACGGCTGGGGCCTTGTCGAGCGCGGTGCCGTCGTCGCCGAAGACGGGTGCATCCGCTGGGCGGGTCCCTCCCGGCAGTTGCCGGCTGGTCTCGCGGTGACCGCCGAGCACGATCTCGGCGGCGCGCTGCTCACCCCTGGGCTGGTCGACGCGCACACGCACCTTATATATGCCGGCAACCGCGCCGGGGAATTCGAGCAGCGCCTCGCCGGGGCGAGCTATGCGGAGATCGCCCGCGCCGGCGGCGGCATCCGCGCCACGCTCGATGCCACGCGCGCGGCCAGTGAGGAAGCACTCCTCGCCGCAGCGCTGCGGCGCGCGCTCGCCCTGCGCGCCGGCGGCGTCACCACCGTCGAGGTCAAGAGCGGCTACGGCCTCGACCTCGCCACCGAAGCCCGCAGCCTGCGGGTCGCGCGCCGGATCGGCGCGGCGACGGGCCAGAGCGTCGTCACGACCTTCCTCGGTGCGCACGTGACGCCGCCCGAGATCGAGGGCCGTGCCGACGACTACGTGGAAGCGGTCTGCACCTGGCTCCCGTCCCTGCACCGCGCCGGGCTGGTCGATGCGGTGGACGCCTGGTGCGAGGAGATCGCGTTCACGCCGGCACAGGTGCGCCGCGTGTTCGCCGTGGCGCGCGCGCTGAGGCTGCCGGTGAAGGTGCATGCCGGCCAGTTCGGCAACCAGGGCGGCGCCGCGCTCGCCGCTGCCTGCGGCGCGCTTTCCTGCGACCACCTCGAATGGCTGTCGACGGCCGACATCGACGCGCTGCGCGCGGCGGGCACGGTCGCCGTGCTGCTGCCGGGCGCCTTCTACAGCCTGCGCGAGACGCGCGTGCCGCCGGTCGCGGCGCTGCGGGCCGCCGGCGTGCCGATGGCCGTCGCCACCGACCACAATCCGGGTTCCTCGCCGACGTTGTCGCTGCCGCTGATGCTGAACATGGCCTGCACGCTGTTCGGCCTCACGCCGCTCGAAGCCTGGCTCGGTGCCACCGTGCACGCCGCGCAGGCGCTCGGCCTGCACGACCGCGGCCGGATCGCGCCGGGGCAGCGTGCCGACCTGGCCGCCTGGGATCTCGACCACCCGCGCGAACTCGCGCACCGCTTCGGTGATGCGCCCTGCACGGCGACCTGGACGGCACCATGAGTTTCACGCTCCAGCCCGGCACGACGCCGCTCCTCGTGAGCGTGCCCCACGCGGGCACGCTGATCCCGCCCGACCAGCAACATCGCTACACGCCGCGTGCGCTCGGCTCGGAGGACGCGGACTGGTTCGTCGACCGGCTCTGGGCCTTCGCGACCACGCTCGGCGCGGGGCTGCTGGTGCCGGGCGAGAGCCGCTACCTCATCGACCTCAACCGCCCGGCCGACGACACGCCGATGTACCCGGGCGCGAACAACACCGGCCTCTGCCCGACACGGCACTTCAGCGGCGAGGCGCTCTACCGCGACGGACTCGAGCCGGACGCGACCGAGATCGCCCGGCGGGTCGAACACTGCTGGCGTCCGTACCACGAGACGCTGGGCGGCGAGATGGAACGCCTGCGGGCACGGCATGGGCATGCGGTGCTCCTCGACGCCCACAGCATCTGCGGCGAGCTACCCTGGCTCTTCGCCGGGCGCCTGCCGGATCTCAACCTCGGCACCGCCGGCGGCACGAGCTGTGCACCGGCGCTGCGCGAGGCGCTGGCCGGCGTACTCGCCGGCGCGGCGCCCTGGACGCACGTGGTGGACGGGCGCTTTCGCGGCGGCCACATCACGCGCCACTACGGCCGGCCCGCGCAGGGCTGGCACGCCGTGCAGCTCGAAATGGCCTGGCGCGCCTACATGGACGAAGCCGCCGCACCGCGCTGGGACGAGGCGCGCGTCGCGGCGATCACGCCGCACCTGCGCCGCTTCCTCGAGACCCTGCGCGACTGGAGGCCCTCGTGACGCTGCTCTGGACCCCGCAGGCCTGGATCGATGGCGGCTGGCGTCGCGACGTGCTCCTGCAGGCCGGCGCGGACGGGCGCTGGGCCGAGGTGACGCCCGGAGTCGCCACGCCGCCGGCCGGTGCCGAGCGCCTGCCCGGCGCCGTGCTGCCCGGCCTCGTCGATGCGCACAGCCACGCCTTCCAGCGCGCCTTCGCGGGCCTCGCCGAGTCGCGCGCCGCGCCGGGCGATGACTTCTGGGCCTGGCGCGAGCGCATGTACGCGGTCGCGCAGCGCATCGGCCCCGAGGCGCTGCATGCCGTGGCCGCGCAGCTCTATCGCGAGCTGCTCGCCGGGGGCTACACGCAGGTCTGCGAATTCCATTACCTCCACCACGACCTCGACGGCCGGCTCTACGCCGATCCGCTGACGATGTGCCGGACGCTCGCCAATGCGGCGGCCGAGGCGGGCATCGGTCTCACCCTGCTCCCGGCGCTCTACGAGCGCGCGGGCTTCGCGGCACCGGCGCTGCGCGCCGGGCAGCGCCGATTTGCCGCCACGGCCGGGCACACGCATGCCCTCGCGCAGGGCGTGGCCGCCGCCGGCTGGCCGCTCGTCAACGCCGGCGTGGCGGTGCATTCGCTGCGGGCGGCCGCACCCGCCTCGATCCACCGGCTGCGCGAGCTCGCCGCGGATCTCGACGGACCGATCCACGTCCACGCCGCCGAGCAACCGGCCGAGGTCGCCGACTGCCTCGCCGCGACCGGTGCACGACCGATCGAGTGGCTGGCGCGCGAGGGACTCCTCGATGCGCGCTGGCACCTCGTGCATGCCACGCACGCGTTGCCCGCGGAAATCGAGGCGGTGGCGCGCACCGGCGCCGGCATCGTCATCTGCCCGACCACGGAGGCGAATCTCGGTGACGGCGTGCCCGATCTGCCGGGCTGGCTCGCGGCCGGCGTGCGCGTGGGCATCGGCTCGGACAGCAACGTGGGCCGCGACTGGCGCGAGGAGCTGCGCTGGGCCGACTACGCGCAGCGGCTCGTGCGCGGGCAGCGCAACGTTGCCGCCGATCCGGTGCAGGACCTGCCCTCGACCGCCGCGCGGCTCTTCGAGGCAGCGCTCGCCGGCGGCGCGAGCGCCGCGGGATTCGCCCGCTGGGGACTCGTCGCCGGTGCTCGCGCCGATCTCCTCGTGCCCGACCCCGACGACCCGGCCACCGCCGGCCTGCCACCCGCGCAGTTCCTTGATGCGCTCGTCTTCAGCGCACCGGTGCGTCCCTTCGCCAGGGCAATGGTCGCCGGCCGCTGGGTGCGGCCCGACGGCACGGCCGATGACGGCATCGCCCGACGCTTTCGAGCTGCAGTGGCGGCGGTCTGAACGAGTGCCTGCGGCATTGCGCCACGGGGCCTACCGGCCACGGGGCCGGCATGCCATGATCCCGCGGCACGGAGGCGCGGCGGTTATGCCAGGTCTTCGTCGCACCATCGAAATCGAACAGGAAACCCGGGCGCGGGATTCCGGACGATGCACGGCCTGCGCCAGGCACGGCATCACGTCGACTCCCACGCCCGCCACCCGAGCCACCAACCGGAGTCCGCCATGACCGTCAATTCCGTACCGACCGCCAGGCGTCTTGGCCTCGCGGCCACCGCTGCCGCGCTTGCCCTCGGCGCCGCCACCGCTTTCGCCGCCGACGCACCGGGCCAGGAGCTGCCCGTGCGCCTGGTCCCGAACGTGCCGAAGAACGCCGAGGCCTACTACGGCCCCGACAGCCTGCACATCATCGCGCAGACCCAGGATCCGCAGGCCAGGAAGGCCGAGGGCCGCGAAACAGGCGCGCTCACCTACACGTTTTCCGACCTCGGCACGGACGTCAAACGCATCAACGACAAGGGCCAGGACGCCTGCTCGTACTTCTTCCCGGACGGCAAGCGTCTGGTGTGGACGTCCACGCGCGACAACCTCGACATGCCGGTCGGCAACTGGTCGGATTCCAACGACTACCCGCAGGGCGCCGAGCTCTACATCTCCGACCTCGACGGCGGCAACATCAAGCGGCTGACCAACAACAAGTGGTACGAGGCCGAGGTGTCGGTCTCGCCGAACGGCGAGTGGATCGTCTTCGGCCGCCAGATCGACGGCAAGATGGACCTGTGGCGCATGCGCCCCGACGGTACGGGCGAGCAGCAGATCACCTTCACCGACGACTGGCAGGAAGGCGCACCCTTCTACCTGCCGGACAACGAGACGATCCTCTATCGCGCCTGGAAGCGCAGCGAGTACGGCAAGGTGAAGCCGACGCCGATGAC
>JADZBS010000125.1 GCA_020851975.1 Gammaproteobacteria bacterium
CGACCTGCCGCCGTTCACGCTGGTGGGAGCGACCACGCGGGCAGGACTCCTCACCTCGCCGCTGCGCGACCGTTTCGGCATCGTGCAGCGGCTGGAGTTCTACAGTGACGAGGAACTCGACGACATCGTGCGCCGCGCAGCCGGCATCCTCGACGTGGCGATCGAGCCGGGCGGCTCGCGCCTCATCGCCACGCGGGCCCGCGGCACGCCGCGCATCGCCAACCGCCTGCTGCGCCGCGCACGCGACTACGCGCAGGTCAAGGGCAGCGGGCGTGTCGACGAGGCCACGGCGCGGGCGGCCATGGACATGCTCGACGTCGACCCGAACGGCTTCGACCTCATGGATCGCCGGCTCCTGCTCGCCATCATCGAGAATTTCGGCGGCGGACCGGTCGGCATCGAGTCGCTCGCCGCGGCAATCAGCGAGGAGCGCGGCACCATCGAGGACGTGCTCGAACCGTTTCTCATCCAGCGCGGCTTCCTGATGCGCACCGCGCGCGGGCGCATGGCCACGGCGCGCGCCTACCAGCATTTCGGCCTGACGATGCCGCGCAGCGCGCGCGAGTCCTCGCTGGCGCTGTTCAACCCGCAGGATCCGCCTCCATGACCGCTGATCATTCCTTTCTCGATCTCGTGCTCGGTGCGAGCTTCATCGTGCAGCTGGTGATGCTGCTGCTGCTCGCCGCCTCGGTGGCCTCCTGGGCCATCATCCTGCGCAAGCGCCGCGTGCTGCGCGAGGCGCAGCAGGGGGCCGACGGCTTCGAGGCAAGCTTCTGGTCGGGCGGCGACCTGACCTCCATCTACCGCGACGTCACCCAGGGCGGTGCGGCTGCGACCGACATGGCGGCGTTGTTCGAGGCCGGTTTCCGCGAGTTCCGCCGCCTGGTGCAGCAGCAGGGGATCAGCCCGGAGCAGGTGCTGGAGGGCTGTCATCGCGCCATGCGCGTGGCGCAGATGCGCGAGACCGACCGGCTGGAACGCAATCTCGCCACGCTCGCGACCATCGGCTCCACCAGCCCCTACGTCGGGCTGTTCGGCACGGTATGGGGCATCATGAATTCCTTCCGGGCGATCGGCACCGTGCAGTCGGCGACCCTGGCGATGGTGGCTCCGGGCATCTCCGAGGCGCTGATCGCCACCGCCATGGGGCTGTTCGCCGCCATCCCGGCGGTGATCGCCTACAACCGCTACGCCGACCAGGTGACGCGGCTGGAGGTGCGCTTCGACACGTTCACGGAGGAGTTCGCCGCGATCCTGCTGCGCCACGCGCACGCCGGCCGCGCGGCAGCGGGCGGGGGCCGGGCGTGAAGAACCGGCGCAAACGCCGCCTGATGGGCGAGATCAACGTCGTGCCCTACATCGACGTGATGCTGGTGCTGCTGATCATCTTCATGGTGACCGCACCGCTGCTGACCCAGGGCATCCAGGTCGAGCTGCCGAAGGCGGCGGCCGACCCGATCGACACCGGCAGGAACGACGAGCCCCTCGTGTTGTCCGTGGACGCGGCCGGCCGCCTGTACCTGAGCATCGGCGACGACGAGGACGCACCGATCGATGCCGAGCGCGTGGTGAGCCTCGCCAGCGCTGTCCTGCGCCGCAAGCCCGATACCCCGGTTCTGGTCAAGGCCGACCAGCAGGTCGCCTACGGGCGGGTCGTCGAGGCCATGGTGCTGCTGCAGGAAGCGGGCGCAGAGAAGGTCGGCTTTCTCACGGATCCGGGACAGGGCGCGCGCCGGCGCCGGCCGCCAGCCTGAGACGGGGCGCGGGCCGATGAACCGGACCCTGTCGTTGCCTCTGCACGGGGAGTTCCTGCGGGAACATGGCCCCGTGCTCGGCGGTTCCCTGCTGTTGCACGGGGCATTGCTCGTCCTGCTGGTACTGAACCTGAACTTCCTGCCCCAGCGCGAGCCGCGCCCGGTGACGCTCGCCATCCAGGCGACGGTGGTGGATGCGCGGGCACTGCGGGAACGTGCCGCGGCGGCCGAGCGGCGCGAGCGCGAAGCCCGCCTCGCCGCCGAGCGGCTGCGCAGCCAGGCCGCCGAGGAGGAACGCGCCGAGCGCGAACGACGCGCAACCGAACAGCGTCGCGTCGGGGAGCGTCGCATCGAGGAACAGCGTCGTGTAAAGGCAGAGCGTGAAACGGCAGCCCGACGCGACGCCGAGGCAAAGCGCCAGGCCGAGGCCGAGCGCCAGGCCCGGGTGAAGCGCGAGGCCGAGGCGAGGCGCCAGGCGGCGGCCGAGCGCCGGCGCGCGCAGACCCAGGCCGACCTGGCCCGCGAACTCGCCGCGGAGGAGGACCTGACTGCGGCTGCCGACTCCGGTCTGCTCGACCAGTATGCCGAGGTGATCCGGCAGAAAGTGGAGCGCAACTGGAGCCGCCCGGCGAGCGCCCGGCCGGGCATTGCCTGCGTGGTGCTGGTGAAGCAGATCCCGGGCGGTGACGTCGTCGACGTGAAGGTGACCGAGTGCAACGGCGATGCGGCCGTGGTGCGCTCCATCGAAGCCGCCGTGCTGCGTTCCTCGCCGCTGCCGCCGCCGCCTGATCCGCGGCTGTTCGATCGCAGCCTGCGCTTCGAATTCCGGCCCGGCGAATGAGGCGCTTGCGCATTGGCCGCTTCCGGCGACAATAGCGGCCCTCACGGGATCCTTCGGGGAATGTGCATGCGCTTCGGATTGCGCCTGCTCGCGGTCTTGTCGGGCCTGCTCGCCGCCGGCCTGGCTCAGGCCGAACTGCGCATCGAGATCAGCCGCGGTGCGGAGCGGCCGGTGCCGGTCGCCATCGTGCCGCTCGGCTGGCAGGGGCCGGGTGCCGCGCCTGCCGACGTCGCAGCGATCGTCGCCCGCGACCTCGCCAGCACGGGGCGCTTTGCACCGCTGCCGGAGCGCGACCTGGTCGCGCGGCCTACGGCGGGTGCGGAGATCGACTTCCAGGACTGGCGCACGCTCGGCGTGGAGGCGGTCGTGGTGGGCCGGCTGCTGCCGGCGGCGGCCGGTGAGTTCACGATCCAGTTCCAGCTTTACGACGTGCTGCGCGGCGAGCAGTTGCTCGGCTACCGGCTGCCCTCGGCCCAGGCGGCGCTGCGCCTCAGCAGTCACCGCGTCGCCGACATGATCTACGAGAAGCTCACCGGCGTGCCCGGAATCTTCGCCACCCGCATCGCCTACGTGACGGCCGCGGTGCGCGCAGGGCGCGGGGAGGTCTACCGGCTGGTCGTCGCCGACGCCGACGGGGCAAACGAGCAGGTGATGGTCGAGTCGCGCGAGCCGATCATGTCGCCGGCCTGGTCGCCGGACGGACGCAAGCTCGCCTATGTCTCCTTCGAGAACAAGCAGGCGGAGATCTACGTCCAGACGCTGCGCTCCGGCGCGCGCCAGAAGGTGTCGTCGCGCGCCGGCGTGAACGGCGCGCCGGCGTGGTCCCCGGACGGGCGCCGTCTGGCGCTGACGCTTTCGCGTGGCGAGGGCAATCTCGATCTGTTCACGCTCGACATGACGAGCCAGGTGCTGACGCGTCTCACCGAACAGCGCTCCATCGACACCGAGGCGGCGTGGGCGGTGGACGGCAGCGCCATCTACTTCACCTCCGACCGCGCCAGCGGCCCGCAGGTCTACCGCGTGCCGTCCGCTGGCGGCGCTGCCGAGCGGGTGAGTTTCGAAGGCAGCTACAACGCACGCCCGCGCGTGTCTCCCGACGGCAAGCGCCTCGCCGTGGTGACCAACGACCGCGGGAACTATAGAATTGCGCTCCTCGACCTGGAGCGCGGGTTCACCCAGGTCCTCACCGACGGGCGCCAGGATGAGTCGCCGAGCTTCGCGCCGAACGGCGAGACATTGATCTACGCCACGCGCGAGGCCGGGCGCGGCGTGCTGGCGACGGTTTCGGTCGATGGCCGGGTGCGGCAGCGGATCCCGGCCATGGAAGGCGACGTGCGCGAACCTGCATGGTCTCCATTCAGAGTAAACTGATTATTTTCAATGAGTTGTGGAGATAACCTCCACATATTCTGATTTCCTGACGAGGAGTTTCGTGATGCGTGCGATGACGTGGGTCCTGATCGTGACAGCAACCGTGCTGGCCGGCTGTGCCGGCAAGGGGACGAAGGAGCAGGAGGAGCTTGGCTACGGGACGTACGCTGGCCAGCCAGCGCCCGGCGCCCAGGCGGGTGGGGTTGGCGAAGGCAGCACCGGCCAGGGCGCTGCATTCGATGATTCGGCCGCTGCCGGTCCGCGCGCCTCCGTGCGCAATCGCACCGTGTACTTCGATTTCGACCGCGACGAGGTGAAGGCGGAATTCCGCGAGGTCGTGGCCGCCCACGGCCGTTATCTCGCTGCTAACCCGGCTGCGCGGGTGCGCCTGGAAGGCCACGCCGACGAGCGCGGCAGCCGCGAGTACAACATCGGCCTCGGCGAACGCCGCGCGCAGGCCGTGCGCCAGGCCTTGCTGCTGCAGGGCGCCGGCGCCAGCCAGCTCGCCACCGTGAGCTATGGCGAGGAGCGCCCGGCCGTCACCGGCAGCGACGAGGAATCCTGGGCGCTGAACCGCCGCGTCGAGATCGTCTACGCGCCCTGAGGTCCGCATGTTGCGCGCACGAGTAACGGCACCGGGCATGGCAGGCATCGCACTCGCGGTGCTGGCGGGCTGCCAGATGGTGCCGCCGGAAGAGGATCCGGTCTACCTCAAGCAGGTCGAGATCGACAACCGGCTCGTGCGCGTCGAGCGCATCGTCGATAACCAGGGGCTCATGAACCTGGTGGGCCAGCTCGAGCAGTTGCAGAAGGAGAACGCCACGCTGCGCAACGAGGTGGAGACCCTGCGCAACGCCGTGGACCAGGGCGGCGAGCGCCAGCGCCAGCTCTACCTCGACATCGACCAGCGGCTGCAGGCGATGGAGCAGCGCGTCAACGCCGAGGCGCGCGCGAGCGCGGCCAAGCCCGTGCTCGAAGGCGGCTCGCTCGTCCCCGGGCAGCTGCCGGTGCCCGGCGGCGGCGACCGGGCCAACTACCAGGCGGCGTTCGAGCTCCTGAAGCAGGGCCGCTACGACCAGGCTTCGCTCGCCTTCCGGCAGTTCCTGGCGGCGTTCCCGGACAGCAACCTGTCGGACAACGCCCAGTACTGGCTCGCCGAGAGCTACTACGTGACCCAGAAGTTCAAGGAGGCGTTGCCGGAATTCGAGGCCGTCATCGCCCGCTATCCGCAGTCGCGCAAGGTCCCCGACGCCCTGCTCAAGACCGGTTACTGCAACTACGAGATGAAGCGCTTCGAGGCAGCGCGCAAGGCGCTGCAGACGGTGGTGAAGAACTACGCCGAGACCACCGCCGCGCGCCTCGCTGGCCAGCGCCTGCAGGTAATGGCGAGCGAGGGCCACTGACGGGCAGTTGTGCCCGACGCGCATGACCGAGTCGAAGCCAGCCCCAGCGCCGCGCCCCGCCGAGCTGCGCGTCACCGAGATCTTCCATTCCATCCAGGGCGAGTCGAGCACCGTCGGTCAGCCGACCGTGTTCGTGCGGCTCACCGGCTGCCCCCTGCGCTGCAGCTACTGCGACACCACCTACGCCTTCAGTGGCGGGCGGCTGCACACGGTGGCGGCGATCGTTGCCGAGGTGGGCAGCCACGCCACGCGCCATGTCTGCGTCACCGGCGGTGAACCGCTGGCACAGCCGGAATGCCGCGAACTGCTGCACGCGCTGTGCGATGCGGGCCACCAGGTGCAGCTCGAGACGAGCGGGGCACTCGACATCGGCGGTCTGGACCCACGCGTCACCGTGGTGATGGACCTCAAGACGCCTTCCTCCGGCGAGAACGGACGCAACCGCTGGGAGAACCTCGCGCAGCTGCGACCGCGTGACCAGGTCAAGTTCGTGATCTCGGATCGCGCCGACTACGACTGGAGCCGGACGGTGATGCGCGAGCACGACCTCGCCTCGCGCTGCCTGGTGTTGCTGTCACCGGCCTGGGGCCGCATCGAGCCGCGGCTCGTCGCCGAGTGGCTGCTCGCCGACCGGCTGCCGGCGTGTTTCCAGGTGCAGCTGCACAAGTATCTCTGGGGCGAGGCCCCGGGTCACTGATGCGCGCGGCAGTACTGACGCCGGGCCGGCGCGGGCGTTGCCTGCCATGAGCGCGCGCGCCGTGGTGCTGCTCTCCGGCGGCATGGACTCGGCGACCTGCCTCGCGCTCGCCTTGCAGCGGGACGGCCTGCAAGCACATGCGCTCAGCTTCGATTACGGCCAGCGCCACCGCGCCGAGTTGCAGGCGGCGGCCGCAGTGGCTGCCGCACTCGGTGCGAAGGAACATCGCACGCTGCCGCTCGGCCTTGGCGCGCTCGGCGGCTCGGCGCTGACCGACAGCGCGATCGCCGTGCCCGAGGCACCCGGTGCCGGCATCCCGGTCACGTATGTCCCGGCGCGAAATACCGTGTTCCTCGCCCTCGCGCTCGCCTGGGCGGAGGTGCTAGATGCGGACTTCATCTATGCGGGCGTCAACGCCGTCGACTACTCCGGCTACCCGGATTGCCGGCCCGAGTACATCGCCGCCTTCCAGGCCATGGCCAACCTCGCCACACGCCGCGGCGTGGAAGGCCAGCCCGTGCTGGTGCGCACGCCGCTCATCGGCATGAGCAAGGCGGCGATCATCCGTGCGGGGCTCGACCTCGGCATCGATTACCGCCTCACCGTGTCGTGTTACCAGGCCGATGCGCAGGGTGCCGCCTGCGGTCGCTGCGATGCCTGTCGACTGCGCCGCGCGGGCTTCGAGGCTGCCGGGGTCGCCGATGCCACGCGCTACCGTGGCGCGCAGTCCGGCTAGGTGACCATCGGCCGATAGGCTATGATGCGCGCCCGCGGCGGCCGCGGTCTCGCCGCGAGTCGCTGGCCCCGCCTGCGATGGGCCGGTAGCTCAGTCGGCAGAGCAGCTGGCTTTTAACCAGTTGGTCGCGAGTTCGATTCTCGCCCGGCCCACCATCGACCCGTTCCGCTCACGCCGGCGGCTCGCTCCGGGTTGTCGTACCGGTACCATTGCCGGCGGCACCTGCGCCGATGCCTGCGTGGTGGCCGCACGACAGGTGCACGGACGTTTGCTGGCGTGCCCCGCCGCGCTGCTGACGCGGTCTGGCGCCTGTTCCAACGGCCCCGAGTCCTTTAATATCGGCGGTTGTTGTTGCCGTCGCAGTTGCCCTTGCATGGAATCCCGGCCCCTCCCCGAAGACAAGGTCGATAACTACCGGTTTCGCCTCGGCCAGTTCGAGCTGGTCCCGATCATGATCGGCGGCATGGGCGTGGATATCTCGACCACGGAGCTGGCGCTCGCCGCGGCGCGCCTCGGTGGCGTCGGGCACATCTCCGATGCCATGGTCCAGCACGTCTCGGACCGCAAGTTCGACACCCATTTCACCAAGGCCAAGTCCGAGAAGCATCGCCGCACGCGCGACGGCTTCGACAAGACCACCGTCAAGTTCGACCTCGAACACCTGCGTCAGGCACAGTTGAACCACGTGCGCGACACCATGGAACGCAAGCGCGGACCAGGCGCGGTGTTCATCAACGTGATGGAGAAGCTCACGATGGGTGCGCCGGGCGACACGCTGAAGGCGCGCCTCGCCGGGGCGCTCGACGGCGGCATCGACGGCATCACGCTGTCCGCCGGGCTGCATACCGGCAGCCTGCGCCTGATGGAAGACCACCCGCGCTTCCGCGACGTCAAGATCGGGCCCATCGTGTCGAGCCTGCGGGCGCTGAAGATCTTCCTGAAGAGCGGCGCGCGACTCGATCGCCTGCCCGATTACGTGGTGGTGGAAGGCCCGCTTGCCGGCGGCCACCTCGGCTTCGGCGAGGACTGGCGCCAGTACGACCTGCGCGACATCGTGGCCGAGATCATCGCCTTCCTGCGCGAGGAGAAGCTCGACATCCCCGTGATTCCGGCAGGTGGCATTTTCACCGGCACGGACGCCGTGTCCTATCTGCGCACCGGTGCGGCGGCCCTGCAGCTGGCCACGCGCTTCACGGTCACGGAGGAGTGCGGCCTGCCCGCTCGCGTGAAACAGGAGTACTACCGCGCCACCGAGGCCGACATCGTCGTCTCGGGCGTGTCGCCGACCGGCTACCCGATCCGCCTGCTCACCTACAGCCCCTGCTTCACATCGAACGTCAAGCCGCAGTGCGAGGCGTTCGGCTACCTGCTGAGCCGGGAAGGCACCTGCGCCTATCTCGACGCCTACGAGAAGACGCCGGTCGATGCCAAGGGGCGCAAGCTGGTGCCGCGCGAGAAGGTCTGCCTCTGCTACCACTTCGCCAAGTTCAACTGCTACACCTGCGGCCACTACGTCTACCGGCTGAAGGACACCACGCGCCGGCTGCCGGACGGCAGCTATCAGGTGCTCACGACGGAGCACGTCTTCCGCGACTACCAGTTCAGCACCGGCCAGCGCGTGGCGCTGCCGGAGGCGGCTCAGCCGGCGCCGGCGGCGCTCGCGGACGTCTAGGTTCCAGGGCTTGTCGATGTCGGCGGCGCCGGTACCAGGGTGCACCGCATGAGCGCCGTGTCCGTCGGTATCTCGGGGTTTGCGGCCTACGTGCCGCCGTACCGCGTCGACCTGCGGGCCTGGTGCGACTGGACCGGTTCCTCCTGGGACAAGGTCCGGTCGGTCGTCGGCACGGGGTTTCGCCTGCCCGGACCCGGGCAGGGTGTCTACACGATGGCAGCGACTGCGGCGCTGCGCCTGCTCGACCAGCACGACGTCGATCCGCGACGGGTGCGCTTTCTCGGCCTCGGAACGGAGTCGAGCACCGACAACTCGGCCGGCGCCGTGATCGTGCGCGGCATGCTCGATGCGGCGCTGCGCGAACGCGGCACACCCGCCCTCAACCGCCACTGCGAGGTGCCGGAGTTCAAGCATGCCTGCCTCGGTGGCATCTACGCGATGAAGGCGGCACTGCGTTTCCTCGCCACGGAGCCCGGTGATGCCGCCGCCATCGTGGTCAGTGCCGATGTCGCCAAATACGACCTCGGCAGTTCGGGCGAGGCGACCCAGGGAGCTGGAGCCGTGGCCATGCTGCTCGAGAAATCCCCGCGCCTCCTCGAAGTCGACCTCGCCGGCTGCGGCAGCGCTTCGGCCTACCGCGGCATCGATTTCCGCAAGCCCATGGTGCGCGCCAACGGTGACGGCAGCCATTTCCGCGAGACCCCGGTTTTCAACGGCAAGTACTCGACCACCTGCTACCTCGATCAGGCCCTGCATGCGCTGCGCGCCATGTTCCACCGGCTGCGGCGCGAGCCGGCGGAGTACTTCCGTGCCGTCAGCGCGGTCTTCATGCACCGGCCCTACGAGCGCATGCCGTTGAACTCGCTCGCCTTCAGCTATCTCGCGGGGCTCGCCAACGACGGCGCCGAAGGTCGTGCCGAACTGGCCACCTATTGTGACGCTGCACGGCTGGACGCAGGCGAGGTGCTCGCCGAGATGCGATCGACGCCCGACATTCCCGGTCTCGCCGCGGGTGGTGATCTGGAGGGCGAGCCCTGGCCACTGACGATGCAGTTGCTGCGGGTTTTCCGCAGCCACCCGCTTCACGAGCAACTGATCGCCGACAAGATGCGGCTCGGGACCAGCGTGATGCGTGAACTCGGCAATGTCTACTCGGCGTCGCTGCCGGCGTGGATGGCGGCCGGGCTCGAGGAGGCCGCGGCCACGGGTCTCGACCTCGCGGGCCGCGAGGTGCTCGCACTCGGCTATGGCAGCGGCGATGCCGCCGAGGCCATCCCCATGCGGGTGGCACGCGACTGGACCGCAGCGGCCGGACAGGCCGGCATGGCGCAGGCCATGCGCAACGCGGTGGACCTGAGCTGCAGCGAATATCGCGACCTGCACCGCAGTGGCCGCGGACCGCGCCCGGTCGTCGCGCACGATGAGTTCGTCATCGATCGCATCGGCAGCAGCACGGTGCCGGAGTATGCCGACGAGGGCGTCGAGTACTACCGGTACGTGCGCTGAACGAGAGCAGACGGGCAGTCGTCGCGATGTCGTTTGCGGAACGGACGCCCGCCTATCGCGAGCGGGTCGACAGCGCGCTCGGGCACTGGCTGCCGCCGGCCACGACACATCCGGAGCGATTTCATGCCGCGTTGCGCTACGCGGTCCTCGGCGGCGGCAAGCGCGTGCGTCCGCTCCTCGTCTACGCCGTCGGCGAGTGGCTCGGCCTGCCTGCCGGGCGGCTCGATGGCATCGCCGCGGCACTGGAGATCGTGCACGCCTATTCGCTGGTACACGATGACCTGCCGGCGCTGGACGACGATGACCTGCGTCGCGGGCGGCCGACCACGCACATCGCCTTCGATGAGGCCACCGCCATCCTCGCCGGCGATGCCCTGCAGTCGCAGGTCTACTTCGTGCTGGCGACCGATCCGGGGCTTGGGGCAGCGGCGGCCGTGCGCCGGCAGCTGATCGTCGACCTGGCGCGCGCCAGTGGCGCGGACGGCATGGCCGGCGGTCAGGCGCTCGACATCGATGCCACGAGGGAGGTCGAGGCGACGGTCGCGGGCGTGGAGCAGCGCTACCGGATGAAGACCGGGCGCTTGCTCGAAGCTGCCGTCACCATGCCCTGCCGGCTGCTGGAACCCGATGATGCAACGCTGATGACCGTGGCGGCGGGCTACGGGCGCGCGATCGGACTCGGCTTCCAGATTGCCGATGACCTGCTCGACGTCGAGTGCGGGCCCGACGTGAGCGGCAAGCCGCAGGGTTCCGACCGCCGCAACGGCCGGGCGACGCTCCCGGACCTGATCGGCCTGGCAGGAGCCCGCGCCCGGCTGGACGGGCTGCGGCGCGACGCGCACGAGGCCCTGGCTGGGGCCGGTCCACGGGCCGATGGCCTGCGCTGGCTCGGCGAGCAGCTGCTTGCCGGCCCGGCGTTGCCGCGCGACGGCTGAGGCGCTGCCCGGGCGGCGCGCCTGCGCCAGCCCGTGGGCGGTCAGCCAGGCTCTCCGGGCGCGAGCGCGGTGATCGCCAGGGCGTGGATGTCGCTCTGCATGAAATCGCCCAGTGCCGCGTAGACCAGCCGATGGCGTGCCAGCGTACGCTGGCCGCTGAAGTGGGTGGAGACGATCCGGACGCTGAAATGCCCGCGGCCATCGCGGGCCCCGGCATGGCCGCGGTGCAGGTGGCTGTCGTCGGTCACTTCCAGCGAGTCGGGTGCGAGTGCCTGCTCGAGCAGGGTGCGGATCCGCCCGACGCGGTCACCGCCCGTCATGGCAGGACCTGGCGGAAGGGTTTCACCGTGACACGCGCGAACACGCCACCCGTGGCGTAGGGATCCTCCCGGGCCCAGCGTTCGGCCTCCTCGAGCGAACCGAACTCGGCGACGACGAGGCTGCCGGTGAAACCGGCCGGACCGGGGTCCGGTGAGTCGATGGCCGGATGCGGGCCAGCAAGCACCAGGCGGCCTTCGTCGAGCAGGCGCTGCAGCCGCTCGAGGTGCGCCGGGCGGGCCTCACGGCGACGTTTCGTGCTGCCGGGGACGTCTTCGCCGAGGATCGCGTAGAGCACGCTCAGTCCTCGCGCGGTGCATCGGCCTGCACCTGGCCCTCGCGCCGTGACAGCCAGGCGGCCTGCGCCAGCACGAACAGGAGCGTCAGACCGAGCAGGCCGAACAGTTTGAAGTTGACCCAGACGTGTTCCGGGAAGCGGTAGGCGACGATGATGTTGGCCGCCCCGCTCACCAGGAAGAACACCACCCACATCAGGTTGAGCGGCCGCCAGTCGCGGGCGGGCAGGACGATCTGCTCCCGGGCAACCGCCTGCAAGAGGCGCTGCACGATGGTGCGCTCGCCCACGAACTGGCTGCCGAGGAACACCGCGGCAAAGGCCCAGTTGAGGATCGTCGGCTTCCACTTGAACACGAGGTCGTTCTTGAGGACGAGGCTCACGCCGCCGAGCCCCACGACCAGCACGGCCGAGGCGAGCGTCATGCGGTTCACCGTGCGGGTCAGCAGCCAGGTGACCGCGACCTGCAGCACCATCGCCCCCATGATCACTGCCACGGCCGTGCGGAAATCCGCCAGCCAGTAGGCAATGACGAAGGCCACGACGGGCAGGAAGTCGATCAGGGCTTGCATGCGGCGGGGTTCCCGGTTGGGCGCGGTGGATGATACCTGCAGCGCCCGTCGCGGGACAGATCGCCCTGCCCGCAGCTGTCACGCAGCCACGCCGTGCCGGATTGCCTAGAATGGCGATGTGACGCAGCGCTTCAACATGCATCCGGTCAATCCGCAGCGGCGCCTGGTGACGCAGACGGCCGCCATCCTGCGTGACGACGGCCTGATCGTGTATCCCACCGATTCCTGCTATGCCTTCGGCTGCCGCATCGGTGCGCGCACGCCGGTCGAGCGCATCGAGCGCATCCGCCAGACCGGCAAGGACCACAACTTCACGCTCGCCTGTCGCGACCTCGCCGAGATCGCCACCTACGCGCGCGTCGAGGACTGGGCCTACCGCCTCCTGCGGGCGCATACGCCGGGACCCTACACCTTCATCCTCGCCGCCACCCGCGAGGTGCCGCGCCGGCTGCAGAACCCGAAGCGGCGGACGATCGGCATCCGCGTGCCCGAGCACCCCGTGCCGCAGGCCATCCTTGCCGAACTCGGCGAGCCGATCATGAGTTCGACGCTGCTCCTGCCGGGCGACGACCTGCCCGTCACCGACCCCGACGAGATCGCCGCGCGGCTGCATGGCCAGGTCGAGCTGGTGATCGACGGCGGCAACTGCGGTGTCGAACCGACCACCGTGGTCGACTTCACGGCCGGCTATCCGGTGGTGCTGCGGCAGGGCCGCGGTGATGCGACGGCGTTCCGCTGACGGACCGCCAGGCAGGGAAACGCCAGATCATGTCAGGAGGCGACATCGTCGAGTTCATCCGCATCTTTACCGTGGCGGTCATTCCAGTGCTGTTCGGCATCACGCTGCACGAGGTCGCGCATGGCCGGGTGGCCCGACGCTGCGGGGATCACACCGCCGAGCGGCTCGGCCGCCTCAGCGTCAACCCGCTGCGCCACATCGACCCGGTAGGCACGGTCATCGTGCCGCTGCTGATGCTGTGGCTGGGCGGATTCCTGTTTGGCTGGGCCCGCCCCGTGCCGGTGGACATGCGCGCCCTGCGCAACGCCCGCGGTGCCATGGTGGCGGTGGCTGCCGCCGGCCCGCTCGCCAACCTCGCCATGGCGCTCGCCTGGGCCTTCGGCCTGCGCGCGGCCCAGGCGCTGGCAGCCGCAGCGCCCGGGGCGGGTGGCTTCTTCGTGCAGATGGCGGGTTTCGGCATCTATTTCAACGTGCTGCTCGGATTGTTCAATCTCCTTCCCGTGCCGCCGCTCGACGGTGGGCGCATCCTGCGCGGGCTGCTGCCGGAGAGCCTCAGGCGGCGAGTGGATGTGCTCGAACCCTGGGGGCTTATAATCGTCGTCGCGTTGCTGGCGAGCGGTGCCCTGGGCGGAATCCTGCGGCCGCTGGTCGACGGGGCCGAGCGGCTGGTGCTGGCGGTGGCAGGACTGCAGTGAAAGGCGAGGGCGGATGACGACGGGCGAAGCGGTGGGCGAGTCCCTGGTACAGGTGGTCGACAACGGCGCTGCGCCGGCCGAGGCATTCCTGCCGCAGGAGACGACCGCCGGCCAGCCGGCCCAGGGCGAGATGCCCTTCGCGATCGTCGAGGGCCAGCCGGTCACGGAGCTGCCGCGCGACCTGTACATCCCGCCGTACGCCCTGGAGGTGTTCCTCGAAGCCTTCGAGGGCCCGCTCGACCTGCTGCTCTACCTCATCCGGCGGCAGAATCTCGACATCCTCGACATCCCGATCGCCGAGATCACCCGCCAGTACGTCAACTACATCGAGGTCATGAAGGAACTGCAGCTGGAACTCGCCGGCGAGTACCTGCTGATGGCCGCGATGCTCGCCGAGATCAAGTCGCGCATGCTGCTGCCGCGGCCCGCCGCCGCCGAGGAGGAGGAAGCCGACCCGCGTGCCGAGCTGGTGCGCCGGCTGCAGCAGTACGAGCGTTTCAAGAAGGCTGCGGAGGATCTCGACGGGCTGCCCCGCATGGAACGCGATACGCACCAGGCGGTGGCCGAGGTCGTCGAGAAGCCGGTCGTGACGCGGCTGCCCGACCTGACGCTCAAGGAGATGCTGCTGGCGTTCCACGACGTGATGCGCCGGGCCGAGATGTTCGCCCACCACCACGTGCAGCGCGAGCCGTTGTCGGTGCGCCAGCGGATGTCGGAGGTGCTGACGCGACTGAACCAGGGCGGGTTCCACGAGTTCCACCGGCTGTTCGAGCCGCGTGAGGGCCGCATGGGAGTCACCGTCACCTTCCTCGCCCTGCTCGAACTGCTCAAGGAATCACTGATCGAGATCATCCAGGCCGAGCCCTACGCGCCCATTCACGTGCGCGTGGCGACCACGGCCGGACCGGCCGGACTGAGGCTGGCAGAAGGTACCGGTGAAGGACCGGAATAGGCGCATCGTCATCATGGAAAAGAGCCAGATCAAGAACGTGGTGGAAGCGGCGCTGCTCGCAGCGGGCCGCCCGCTCAACGTGGACCAGTTGCGCGGACTGTTCGGCGACGACCATCCGCCGGAGCGCCAGGAGATCCGCCAGGCCGTCGAGGAGCTGGAGGCCGACTATGCCGGGCGCGGCATCGCCATCGGCGAGGTGGCGAGCGGCTTTCGCATCCAGGTGCGCGACACCATGACCCCCTGGCTCGCCCGCCTCTGGGAGGAGCGTGCGCCGCGCTATTCGCGTGCGCTGATGGAGACGCTGGCGATCGTTGCCTATCGCCAGCCGGTGACCCGTGGCGACGTCGAGCAGATCCGCGGCGTGGCCGTCACCACCAACATCATGCGCACGTTGCTCGAGCGCGGCTGGATCAAGGTGGTCGGCTACCGCGACGTGCCCGGAAAGCCGGCGATGTATGGCACCACGCGCGAGTTCCTCGACTACTTCAGCCTGAAGCAGCTCGACGAGCTGCCGCCGCTCGCCGAGATCCGCGATCTCGATCGCCTCGGTGCACAGCTCGACCTGACCGAGGCCGATTTCGCCGCGATCGCCGAGTCAGGTGACACCGAGGCACACCTGGTGGCGGCGCCCGAGGCGCCATTGCCGGAGGAGCCGGCGACGGTGGCATCCATCGAGGTGGCGCGCGCGGCAGCGCACCCGGTGCCGGCGGCCGGCGCGGAGGCGGACGCACCGGTGAGCGCCACGGTCATCCCGCTGAAGGCGCGCTGACCGGCACCGGTCGGCAGCGCCTCGTCACGATCGTGCCCGAGCGTCTGCAGAAGTGGCTGGCGGCCGCTGGCGTTGGCTCGCGGCGCGAGATCGAAGGCTGGATCGCTGCCGGGCGCGTCGAGGTCAATGGCAGGCGCGCTACCCTCGGCCAGAAGGTGAGCGGCAGCGAGCGCATCGTGATCGACGGGCGGGTGGTGCGCGTCGCGTCGCGCCGGCGCCGGCCGCCACCCCGCGTGATCGTCTACCACAAGCCGGTCGGCGAGATCTGCACGCGCAGGGATCCGGAGGGACGTCCGAGCGTCTTCGACGCGCTGCCGCGGCTCACCGCGAGCCGCTGGGTGATCGTGGGCCGGCTCGACATCGATACTTCGGGGCTGTTGCTGTTCACCACGGACGGGCAACTGGCCCATGCCCTCATGCATCCGTCGGGAGATCTCGAGCGCGAGTACGCCGTGCGCGTGCGCGGCAATCCGGACGAAACGACGCTGCGGCTCCTGCGCGATGGTGTCGTGCTCGACGACGGACCGGGCCGTTTCGCAACGATCCACGCCGAAGGCGGCGACGGTGCCAATCGCTGGTTCCGCGTGACCGTGACTGAGGGCCGCAACCGGCTCGTGCGCCGTCTGTGGGAGGCTGTCGGCTGCCAGGTGAGCCGGCTGATGCGGGTGCGTTTCGGGCCGCTCACGTTGCCCCGCCACCTGCCACGCGGCCGCCATCGGGACCTGGGACCTGCCGAGGTCGAAGCGCTCTACAGCGCCGCAGGTCTCGACATACCGGTTCTGCCGCTGGTCAAGAAAGACAAGTCAAAACAAAAATCTGGGAAATATTCTTCAGCCAGGTCTCACTGACAGTCCAGACTTTCGCCGGTCACGCCGGTGCTGTCCGGGCCCATCAGGTAGAGATAGGCGCCCAGGATGGCGGCCGGTTCCGGGCGGCTGGCCGGGTCCTCGCCGGGGTAGGCCTTGCGGCGCATGCGCGTGCGCGTCGCGCCCGGGTTGATGCAGTTGACGCGAATGCGGGTCGTGTTGCGGGTCTCGTCCGCGAGCACCTGCGACAGTCCCTCGATGCCGAATTTCGCCACGGCGTAGGCACCCCAGTACGCCCGGCCACGGCGCCCGACGCCGCTCGTCGTGAACACGATCGAGGCGTCGGCGGACTGGCGCAGCAACGGCAGGAGCACCTGCGTGAGGACGAAGGGTGCCGTCAGGTCGACGTGCATCACCTGCTGCCAGGTCCCGACGTCGTATTGCTCGATGGGTGAGCGGTCGCCAAAGATCGCCGCATTGTGCAGCAGCCCGTCGAGGCGCCCGTAGCGCTCCTGCAGGCGCTGGGCGAGATCGAAGTAGGCCGGTCCCTGGGCGTTGGCGAGGTCGAGCACGGCGATGGCCGGTTCGGCATGGCCGGCGGAGCGGATTTCCTGGTACAGCGCTTCCAGACGGCTCGCGGTGCGCCCGAGCAGGACGAGTGTGGCGCCGTGGGCGGCAAAGCTCGCCGCCGCGGCACGGCCGATGCCCTCACCGGCGCCGGTGACGAGGATCACCCGGCCGGCGAGCAGCTCCGGTGGTGCGCGATAGGACTTCGGGTCGATGCGGGTCATGCGGGGTACGCGTGGCCTCCTCAGTGCGGCAGTGGCTGGTCGTCGCCGCCGCCGGTGGAATCCGTGCCTGTTGCGGGGGCTTCCTCGGCCTCTGCTGCCAGGGGCGTGCGGATGGTGGTTTCGATGGCGACCGGCACCTCTGGCTCCTGCTTGCCGCGGATGCCGAGTTCTGCGAACCGTCGCGCCCCGGGCAGCACCTTGCGTTCGAGCGAGCCGACGGCTTCGTTGTAGGCCCTGGCACTGCCGTCGAGCATGCGCCCGAGCCGCGTCACGTGGGCGAGGAAGGGTGTCAGCCGCTCGTAGAGGTCCTGGCCGAGACGGCGGATCTCCTCGGCGTTCTGCTGCAGCGACACCTGGCGCCACCCGAAGGCGACGGCCTGCAGCAGTGCCACCAGGCTGGTGGGTGTGGCGAGGACGACCTTGTTGCGCAGGGCATCTTCGAGCAGGCCCGGGTTTTCGCTCAGCGCAGCGGAGAGAAACTGGTCGCCGGGGATGAACAGCACGACGAATGCCGGGCTCGACGGGAACTGCGCCCAGTACGCCTTGGCCGAGAGTTCGCGCACGCGGTCGGCGACGTTGCGGGCGTGGCGTTGCAGGGCCGCGCGCCGGTCCTGGTCGCTGCCGGCCTCGATGGCCTCCAGGTAGGCGTCGAGCGGGGTCTTCACGTCGACCACCAGTTCGCCACGGTCGGGCAGACGCACGATCATGTCGGGCCGCAGGCTGCCGTCGGCTGTCGCCACGGTCTCCTGCTCGACGAAATCGCAGTGTTCGACCATGCCGGCGAGTTCGGCCACGCGGCGCAACGTGAGCTCGCCCCACTGACCGCGCACCTGCGGGCGGCGCAGGGCATTGACCAGGTTGCGGGTTTCGGTCTGCAGCAACTGCTGGTCGTTCGCCATCGCGGCCAGCTGCGTGCGGATGCCGCCGAAGGCTTCCTGGCGCTCCTTTTCGATGGCACCGATCTGGGTCGCCGTCTTCTGCAGGGCTTCGTGGATCGGCGCCAGCATGGCGGCGACGGCCTTTTCGCGTTCCTCGAGGTCCCGGCGGGCCTCGCCCTGGTAGCGGCCGAGGTTCTGCAGGGCGAGTTCGAGGAAGCTTCTGCTGTTGCTCGACAACGACTCGTTGGCCAGACGGGCGAATGCGGCGGCGAGGCGCTCCTCGGCCTGCGCCAGCACGGCAGCGCGCTCCGTGGCCCGGGCCTGTTCACCGGCGAGAACCGCCTGCGTGCGGGCCAGCTCCGCCGCCAACGACGCCTCGCGTCGCCTGGCCCGCAGGCTGACGCCGAGCGCGCCGAGGAGGACGCCCGCGAGGAGCGTCCCGAGGACCAGCAGTGCGATGTCGAGTGTCACGGGCACGGGGAATCGGTTTCGACGTTCAGTCGGGTGAGCAAGGCTGGCAGATCCGCCGGGGCAGCGACGTGGTGATCCGCGCCCCAGCGTTCCGGCACCTCTTCCGGCGGAATATAACCGTACAGGGCGGCGACCGTGCGCATGCCGGCGGCGCGGCCGGCAGCGATGTCGCGCGCGGCATCGCCCACGTAGACCGCGCGCCCGGGCTCGGCCGGGATCATGCCGAGTCCGTGCAGGAGCGGCAGGGGATGTGGCTTGCGCTCGGCGGTGGTGTCGCCGCTGACCACGCAGGCACAGCGCTTGCGCAGTCCCAGTGTCGCGAGGAGCGGATCGGTCAGGTGCGCCGGCTTGTTGGTCACCACGCCCCAGGGCACCCGTGCCGCCTCCAGCCAGCCGATGACCGCGTCCATGCCGGGAAACAGTCGGGTGCCGGTCGTCAACCGTGCCGCATACAGCGCCAGGTAGCGCTGGTGCAGTCTGCCGCGGCGTTCCTCCGGCAGGTCCCCGAAGGCGAAGCGCAGCATCCCGAGAGCGCCGTTGGACACCTGGGCACGGCTGGCCTCGTACGGCAGCGCCGGGGCATCTTCCTCGGCACGCAGCGCATTCAGCGCGGCCACCATGTCGGGTGCGGTGTCGAGCAGGGTGCCGTCGAGGTCGAAGAGCACGGCACTCAGTCGCGGCAGGTGATTCATGGCCCGCGCTTGTGGAAACAGGCGAGGTAGTTGACCCGCACGTCCTCGACGATCGTGAAGCGGCGGGAGACGGCGTCGAGCCGGAGACCTGCAAGTTCCTGCAGTTCCAGCCCGGCCGATCGGGCCCAGCGGTCGAGTTCGGACGGGCGGATGAAGCGGTTCCAGTCGTGCGTCCCGCGCGGCAGGATGCCGAACACGTACTCGGCGGCGATCACCGCCTCGGCGAGCGCCCGGGGATGGCGGTTGATGGTGGAGAAGAAGACGCGCCCGCCCGGGCGCACGAGGCGGGCGCAGGCGGCGACCACCGAGGCGGGCTCCGGCACGTGCTCGAGCATCTCCAGGCAGGTCACGACATCGAAGCTGGCGGGTGCCTCGGCAGCGAGGTCTTCGGCGGCGATCTGGCGGTAACGCAGTCCGGTCAGTTCGCTTTCCGCCTGGTGCAGGCGCGCCACGGCGAGCGAGTCCTCGGCCAGATCGATGCCGGTGACGTCGGCACCGGCGCGCGCCAGCCCCTCGCTGAGCAGTCCGGCGCCACAACCGATATCGAGGCAGCGGACGCCAGCAAGGGTGGCGCGCCCGGCGATCCAGGCAAGCCGCACGGGGTTCATCCGGTGCAGCATGCGCATCTCGCCCTTCGGGTCCCACCAGCGGCTGGCGAGTGCGTTGAATCGCGCGACCTCGGCCGGGTCGACGTTGGAGTCCGCGGGCCTCATGCGCTCCTCATCCTGGCGGCCCAGGCGCGTGCGCGGGCAAGCACCTCGGTGGCGTCGATGGTGGTATGACGGCCGTCGGCGAGCACGGGGCGACCGGCGATCCAGACATCGGTCACCTGCTCGCGCGGGGCGGTGTAGACAAGCTGCGAGACCACGTCGTGCACGGGCTCCGTCGCCGGCCCATCGAGATCGATGCAGGTGAAGTCGGCCTGTTTCCCCGGCACGATCGAGCCGATGTCCTCGGCCAGGCCGAGCGCACGTGCGCCGCCGAGGGTCGCCATGGCGAGCGCCTCGGCTGCCGGCAGGGCGCGCGCATCGCCGCTCACGGCCTTGGCGAGCAGCGCCGCCAGGCGCATCTCGCCGAGCAGGTCAAGCCGGTTGTTGCTGGCGGCACCGTCCGTGCCGAGCGCGAGGTTGACGCCGCGCGCGGCGAGCGCGGCAACCGGGCACAGACCGCTCGCCAGTTTGAGGTTGGAGGACGGGCAGTGCACCACGGAGGCGCGCCGTTCGCTCACCAGGTCGATGTCGGCGGTGTCGAGCGCCGTCATGTGCACGGCCGCGAACGAGGCCGACAGCAGGCCGAGCCGGTCGAGGCGCGCGAGCGGGCGTTCGCCGTGACGCTGCTCGGCCTCGGTGACCTCGGCCCGGGTCTCGTGGACGTGCATGTGCACGGGTACGTCCAGTTCATCGGCGAGCATGCGCAGGCGCTGCAGGGTCGCATCGCTCACCGTGTAGGGCGCGTGCGGTGCGAAGGCGGTGGACACCAGCGGGTGGCCGCGATACTGGTCGTGCACGACGAGTCCCTTGGTGAAGTACTCCCCGGTTGTGGTCGCCCAGGGCGTGGGTTGCTCGATGACGATCATGCCGATCACTGCGCGCACCTGGTGCTCGACGGCGAGGCCGGCGACGACGTCCGGAAAGTAGTACATGTCGCTGAAGCAGGTGATGCCGGCCCCGAGCATCTCCAGCAGCGCGAGCCGCGTGCCATCGCGCACGAACTCCGGTCCGCCCCAGCGGTTCTCCGCGGGCCAGACGTGCCGGCCGAGCCAGTCGCCGAGCGGCAGGTCGTCGGCGAGGCCTCGCAGCAGCGTCATGGCCGCATGCCCGTGGGCATTGACGAGCCCGGGCAACAGCACATGGCCGGGACGTTCGATCACGATGCGGGCATCGAAGCGGCGCAGGGCCTCAGCCCGGGGCAGCACGGCACTGATGCGCCCGGCCGTCACCACGACGGCGTGATGTTCCAGCACGGCTCCTGCCGGTTCCACCGGCACGAGCCAGCGCGGGGCGATGAGCAGATCGGCGGGCTGTCGGGTATCGACGGGCATGGGCGCCCGGCATATTGCCTGATCACGGGAGACGTGCAAACGGGACTTCGGAGGCTGTGCGCCGGGGTCTTGCGGGCTGCTACGAGGACCCCCCTGTGCTAGACTTCGCGACTGCAATCGGTCGCGGTGACCGATCCCCCGACGGGCTTCGTAGACGGCTTTTTTCTCGCTGCGGACCGAGGCGTTCCCGTCTCGCGTGTCCGGCGACGGTGAACTGTTCCGAAACATGGCTGATGTAGCGCTGGAGATCCTGCCGGTCAATCTCGAAGACGAGATGCGCCAGTCGTA
>JADZBS010000126.1 GCA_020851975.1 Gammaproteobacteria bacterium
ATGTGCCGGGCGGTGTAGCCGATGATGTCGGCGACGATGCGCATGGACGGCCCGGGCGGGTAGATATAGGTGTTGCGGACCATGAACTCCTTGAGGATGTCGTTCTGCAGGGTGCCGGAGAGGTCCGCCGGCTTCACGCCCTGTTCCTCGGCCGCCACGATGTACATCGCCATGATCGGCAGCACGGCGCCGTTCATGGTCATCGACACCGACATCCGGTCGAGCGGGATCTGGTCGAAGAGGATCTTCATGTCCTCGACCGTGTCGATGGCGACCCCGGCCTTGCCGACATCGCCCACCACGCGTTCGTGGTCGGAGTCGTAGCCGCGGTGGGTCGGCAGGTCGAAGGCCACCGACAGCCCGGTCTGGCCGGCGGCGAGGTTGCGCCGGTAGAAGGCGTTGGACTCCTCGGCAGTCGAGAAGCCGGCGTACTGGCGCACCGTCCAGGGACGCACGGCGTACATCGTGGCCCGTGGTCCGCGCGTGAAGGGCGCGAGCCCCGGCAGCGAGCCGAGGTGGGCGAGTCCGTCGAGATCGGCCTCGGTGTACAGCGGCTTGACCGGGATGCCTTCCGGCGTCTGCCAGGTCAGGGTGGCGGCATCACGGCCGCCGTTCTCGCGGGCAGCGAGCTTCGCCCAGGCGGCGAGGCCGCGGTCTGAAGAGCCTGTCATCGTCGTTCAGTCGTCCTGCCTGTCGTGCGCAACGCTTCCGGCGCGGTGCAAGGCGATCAGCCGCCGTGCCTCCTCGGCATGCAGCCGCTCCACCATGCGACCATCGAGCACCGCGATCCCCTGGCCGCGCGCGGCGGCCGACTCCCAGGCGGCGAGCAGGCGTCCGGCAGCGGCTGCCTGCTCGGCCGAGACACCGAAGATCCCGTTGGCGGCGGCGATCTGGTCCGGGTGGATCAGTGTCTTGCCGTCGAACCCGAGGGCCTTGCCCTGCCGGCATTCGGCCCGCAGGCCCGCCTCGTCGCGGAAGTCCGCGAAAATCCCGTCCAGTATATCAAGACCCCGCGCCCGGGCCGCGAGCAGGCACTGGCCGAGGGCACCGAGCAGGCCCGTGCGCGCCGGGTCGGCTGGCAGTCGCAGCGCCTTGCCGAGGTCCGCCGTCCCCATGACGATCACCGCCACTCGCGGGGCGAGGGCGGCGATGGCCTCGATGGCGAGCACGGCTTCGGGCAGTTCAGCCATGACCCACACCGGCAGGTGTCCGCCGCCGGCCTGGTCGAGGCGGCGGATGGTCTCGCGCAACTGCGGGCCGTCGGCGACCTTCGGCAGCAGCACGGCGTCGGCCCGCAGGCGGGCCAGCGCGTGGAGGTCGTCGGCGCCCCAGGGCGTGTCGAGGCCGTTGATGCGCACCACGACTTCCCGCGACCCATAGCCGCCGGCCACGACCGCCTGCGCCACCCGGTCGCGCGCCTGGGCCTTGGCCTCGGGCGCGACGGCGTCCTCGAGGTCCATGATGATCACATCGGCTGCGAGCGTGCGTGCCTTCGCCAGGGCACGCTCGTTGGCACCGGGCATGTAGAGCGCCGAACGGCGCGGACGGGGTGTGCTCATCCCGGTGGGTCCTGTGTAGCGAAGGTCGCGGCATGGCGCTGGCGCAGGGTGGTCTTCTCGATCTTGCCCATGGCGTTGCGCGGCAGCTCCGGCACGATGAACACCCGCTTCGGCACCTTGTAGGCGGCCAGGCGGTCCTTCAGGGCCCGGATGATAACCGCTTCGGCCGGACGGGCATCGGCGCGGGCGACCACCACGGCGACGACCGCCTCGCCGAACTCCGGGTGCGGTGCGCCGATCACCGCCGCTTCGGCCACGTCGGGCAGTGCCTCGAGCGCGAGTTCGACCTCGCGCGGGTAGACGTTGAGGCCACCCGAGATCACGAGGTCCTTGCTGCGGCCGCTGATCGTGAGATACCCGTCGCCGTCGATGTGGCCCTGGTCGCCGGTGCGAAACCAGCCATCGGCGGTGAAGGCTTCGGCCGACTTGTCCGGTTGCCGCCAGTAGCCGGCGAACACGTTGGGGCCACGCAGTTCGATCTCGCCGGTCGCACCGGCGGGCAGCGGCTGCCCGTCGCTGCCGGTGATGCGCACCGAGACGCCGGGCAGCGGCAGACCCACGCTGCCGGGGCGGCGCTCGCCGTGCAGCGGGTTGGAGGTGTTCATGCCCGTCTCGGTCATGCCGTAGCGCTCGAGCATCTCGTGGCCGGTGCGTTCGCGAAATGCCGCGAATGTGGCGGGCGCGAGCGGAGCAGACCCGGAAATGAACAGCCGCACGCCGGTGCAGGCGGCACGGTCGAGTCCCGGCTGCTGCAGGAGCCGGGTGTAGTAGGTCGGTACACCCATCATGACGGTGCAGGCCGGCAACGCTGCGAGCACGGCAGCGGCATCGAACCGCGGCAGCAGCAGCAGGCTGGCACCGCTCGCCAACGCGCATCCCAGGCCGACGAACAAGCCGTGGGCGTGGTACAGGGGCAGGGCGTGCAGCAGCCGGTCCGCCGGACCGAAGCCCCAGGCCTCGACCAGGGCGAGCACGTTGGCGGCGAGGTTTCCGTGGGTGATCATCGCGCCCTTCGGCGTGCCGGTAGTGCCCGAGGTGTAGAGCAGGATGGCGAGGTCGCTGCTCTTGCGCACCACGGTGGCCGGCAGGGCCGTGGTCGCAGCGGCGGCGGCCATGAGGGAACCCGAGCCGTCATCCGCCAGCGTCATGACCCGGCAGCCGGCCGGTGCGATGGCACCGAACAGGTCCGCCGCGGCCGGGTCGCAGACCACGAGCGCCGGGGAGGCGTCGGCGACGAGCCAGGCGAGTTCGGCCTGCCGGTAGGCATCGTTCAGGGGATGGAACACGAACCCCGCGCGCAGGCAGGCGAGATAGAGCAGCACGGCCTCGGCGGACTTCGGCACCTGCACGCTCACGCGATCCCCGGGCTGCAGGCCGAGCGTGGCGAGGAGGCCGGCGAGGCGCGCGCTGCCGGCGTCGAGTGCCGCGTAGCTCAGGCTGCCGCCGGCGGGTGTCGCCAGCGCGACGCGGGCGCGGTCGGCGGGAAAGGCGCGCTCGAAGAGGGCGAAGAGGTTGGCGTTCATGGCCCGGCTGGCGTTCGCCGCGGATCGGCGGGTCCATTAGGATAGCGGCACCATGAGCGAATCACCTCCCGTGGTCGCGTTGCTGGTCACCTGCCTGGTGGACCTGTTTCGCCCGTCCGTGGCCACGGCCGCGGTGCGCCTGCTCGAGCGCCGTGGTTTTCGCGTCGAGGTGCCATCGCAGACCTGCTGCGGACAGCCCAACCGCAGTGGCGGCGACGACGACGGCGCGCGCCGCCTCGCGCGGCGCCTGATCGCCAGCTTCGCCCCGTATGCCCGGGTCGTGGCGCCATCGGCATCCTGCGTGGCCACGGTGCACGACTACCCGGCGTTGTTCCCGCCGGGCAGCGACGACCATGCCGCCGCCGTCGCGCTGGCTGCGCGCACGGTCGAGCTGACGGCCTTTCTCGGCGAGCAGGGCCCGGACCCGGGACGGGCCGCCGTCGCCGGCCCGCTGATCGCGGCCTGGCACGATGGCTGTACTGGCCTGCGTCGCCTCGGGCTCGACCGCCAGCCGCGGGAACTCCTCGGACGGGTCGCCGGACTCGAATTGCGTGACCTGCCGGGGCGCGAGGAGTGCTGCGGCTTCGGCGGGGCCTTCTGCGTGGAATATCCGGAAATCTCCGCGCAGGCGGCCGACCACAAGCTCGACGAAGCCCTGGCCACCGGCGCGCAGCTGCTGCTCGGCGCCGACCTTGGCTGCCTGCTGCACCTCCAGGGGCGTGCGCAGCGGCGCGGCCTGCCGCTCGACACGGCACACATCGCCGAGGTGCTCGCGGCGGCGATTGCGGACGACGGGCATGGACGTGAAGACGGCTGACTTCAGGCAGCGGGCCCGCGCTGCCCTCGCACAGCCGACGCTGCAACGGTCGCTGCAGGGGATGCGTCGCGCCATGCCAGCGCTGCGCTCGGCTGCGCTCGCTGCGCTGCCGGATCACGCGGCGCTGCGCGATCGGGCGCGCGAGTCACGCGATCACGCGCTGGCACACCTCGGCCACTACCTCGTCGCCTTCGAGAGTCGCGTCCGGGCCGCCGGGGGCGAGGTGCACTGGGCGCGCACGGGGGCGGAGGCGGGCGCCATCGTTGCCGGGCTGTGCGAGCGTGCCGGTGCCCGGCGGGTGATCAAGAGCAAGTCGATGGTGACCGAGGAGATCGGCCTCAACGCGACCCTCGCCGCGCGCGGCCTGCAGGTCACCGAGACCGACCTCGGCGAGTACATCATCCAGTTGCGCGGCGAGAGCCCGAGCCACATCCTGGCGCCGGCGCTGCACGTCAGTCTCGCGGAGGTCGGTGCAGCCTTCGAGCGGCATCACCGGCGCAGCCGCACGGCGCCGCTGACCGAGGCGGGCGCCATGCTCGTCGAGGCACGCGAGGAACTGCGCGCCGTGTTCCGTGCCGCCGATGTCGGCATCACCGGCGCCAATTTCCTGGTGGCCGAGACCGGTGCGGCGGTGCTGGTCACCAACGAGGGCAACGCCGATCTCGTCGCCTCGCTGCCGGCGACACACATCGTCGTCACGGGCATCGAGAAAGTGGTGGCCACGCTCGACGATCTCGGGGTGCTGCTGCGGCTGCTGGCTCGCTCGGCGATCGGCGAGCCGCTGAGCAGCTACACGACGCTGGTGCACGGCCCGCGCCGGGCGACCGAGGCGGCCGGCCCGGCTGCCTTCCACGTCGTGCTCGTCGACGACGGCAGGAGTGCGCTGCTCGGTACGCCGCGCCAGGAAATCCTGCGCTGCATCCGCTGTTCGGCCTGCCTCAATCACTGCCCGGTGTACACCGCCGTCGGCGGGCATGCCTACGGTTCGGTGTATTCCGGACCCATGGGGGCCGTGCTGGCGCCGGCGATCGACGGCCTCGCGACGACGGCGCAGCTGCCCGCGGCCTCGACGCTCTGCGGCCGCTGCGAGGCCGTGTGCCCGGTGGCGATCCCGCTGCCGCGGCTCCTGCGCGACTGGCGCGGCGAGGCGCTGCGTGCGGGGTTCACGACACCGGCCTGGCGGCGCTCGCTGCGGCTCTGGCAGTGGCTGGCAGCGCATCCGGTGCTCTACCGGTTCGTCCTCGGCCTGGCGGCCGGTGGGCTGCGTCTCGTGTCGGTACCGGCCCGTCGCGGCGAGCGCCGCATCCGGCGCTTGCCGCTCGTCGCGCGCGGCTGGTTTGCCGTGCGCGACCTGCCGGCACCCGAGGGCGGGAGTTTCCAGGCGCGTTGGCGCGCGCGACAGCCATGAGCGGTGCACGCGAGGCCATCCTGGCGCGCATCGGCCGGGACACGCCGCCGGCACCGTCTGCCAACGTGCCCGTCGAGTCGGCGCCTGCCGACTGGGCGCAACGGGCGCAACGCTTTGCCGCCTGCGCCACGGCGGCTTCGGCCACCGTGGCCACCGCCGACTCGCCGCAGGCAGCTGCGGCCGGGATCGCCGATTATCTCGAGCGCCAGGGTCTGCCGCCGCGGGTGCACGTGAGTGCGGCCACACCGGCGCTCGATGGCCTGGTGACCGAGACGCGCCTGCAACTGGCGACTGGCGGGCTGCCGGACGATGGCGCGACGGTCGTCACCGGCTGCCTGGCGGCGCTTGCCGGCGAAGGTGTCGTGGTGCTGGCGACCGGACCCGGCCATGCGGCCGAGTCGGTATTTCTCTCGGCCACGCACATCGTGGTGGTCAGCCCCGGGCAGCTCCTCGACTCGCTCGATGCGTTGTGGGGACTCGTGCGAACGCTGCCGGCGCCGCTGCCGCGGATGGTGAACCTGATCCTCGGGCCCTCGCGCACCGCCGATCTCGGGGTGCCGAGCCGGCTCGGTGCGCACGGACCCCTGCGCGTGCACGTGGTGCTGGTCGCGCCGGTGGAGGGAGCCTGACGAATCGCTGGCCACGTCGCGTCATCGCGACCACCATGATTCGTGCCGGCGACGAGGTGACCGGGCGAGACGGTCGTCGCCATTCTGTGGTGACAACCCGGAGACCGTACCGGTGATGTCAAATCGCCGTGGACAGTGCCCGGCGGCTGATCCTACAGTCCGGCTGACAACATGGGGAACGGACTGACCCGTATCCCCAGCCGGTAACGCCTGCGAATCCAGGCGCTCCATATCCGCACACAGGACCTGACCGATGTCACGGCTACGGATGGCTACCTGGTTGAACCGGGCTACGATGCTGATGCTTCTGGCGGTTCTCGCCGGCGTGGCCCCGACAGCCGGCGCCGTGAGCGTCCGCCTGGAGGCTGCCGGTGGCGCGGGCGGCGGCTATGGGAACCGACTGGTTTTTTCCGGCGCGGACATTGCCGTGACCGCGAGTGCCTGGGCGGAGACAGCGGCCAAGGCACCGGACGGCGCGGGCTACTTTCCGTTCGAGACGGCCGAGGTGTGGAGCTGGGAGCACGGGCTCGGGATCTGCAATCGCACCGAGGGGCTTGCCCCGGTCACCTGCGATGCCAACGAGCGCGAGATCGACACGATCGGACGTGACGATCTGCTGATGCTGGTGTTCGACCGGCGCGTGACCTTCGAGAGCATCGAGGTCATGCCGCACGATGGGCCGGGCCAGGATGCCAACGACCGCGACATCCTCTACTGGGTCGGCAACGTCGTCGTGGCGCCGGATCTCACCGGCCAGCGCTTCAGCACCCTGGCGACGATGCCGGGCTTCGGGTCCGGCGTGCCGGGTGTTGCGGGATCGGCCTTTGCGCCCTTCACCCATGCGTTGACCGGCAGCGGTAACCTGCTGCTGGTGTCGGGCAACAGTGCCCTGCGTCGTTGCAAGGTCGACGACGTCATCCGCGATCGCGGTTGTGAGTCCTACGCGATTTCCGCCGTGACCATCGCGGCCGTGCCGGTGCCGGCTGGTGCCGTCCTGTTCGCGCCGACGCTGGTGGCGTTGGCGCTGGTCCGGCGTCTCGCGCGCCGCTGATCGCAGTCAGCGCGCCGCATCAGCCTCGATACGCGGCCGGTCCGGCCCGCGAGGCATCGGGCTTGCCGGCGTCGATCTTCCAGCGGCGGGCGAGCGCCTGCAACTCCTTCCTGGGCAGCCGGCGCTCGGCATGGAGCGCGGCCGCCGCCGCGTGGGCGATGCAGGCGGCGCTCACTTCGAAGTGCCGGCGCAGGTCCTCGCGTGATTCGCTGAGTCCGTAGCCATCGGTGCCGAGCACGGTGTAGCGGCCGGGCACCCACCCGGCGATCGTCAGCGGCAGGGCCTTCATGTGATCGCTGGCCGCCACGAAGATGCCGTCCTCCCCGCGGAGCAGTTGCGCGACCCATGGCAATCCGGCGTCGCCACCCAGGCGGTTGGCGCGCTCCACGCGCAGCGCATCACGGCTGAGTTCGTTGTAGCTGGTCACGCTCCACACGTCGGTGGCGATGCCGGCTGCCTCGAGCAGGGCACAGGCTTCGAGGACCTCGGTCATGATCGCGCCGCTGCCGAAGAGGTGCGCCTTGCGGCCCTTCGCCACCGGCAGCGCCGAGCGGCGCAGGCAGTACATGCCGCGGATGATGCCCTCCGTCGCGCTCGTGCGGTCCGCGGGCAGCGGCGGCATGGCGTAGTTCTGGTTGTAGAGCGTGATGTAGTAGAAGACATCTTCCTGGCGCGTGTACATGCGCTCGATGCCGTCGCGAACGATCACGGCGAGTTCACCGGCGAAGGCGGGGTCGTAGCTCAGCAGGTTGGGAACCGTGCCGGCGATGACCTGGGAGTGGCCGTCCTGGTGCTGCGGGCCCTCGCCGTTGAGCGTGGTGCGGCCCGCCGTGCCGCCGAGCAGGAAGCCGCGGCAGAGCATGTCCCCGGCACTCCAGATCATGTCGCCGACGCGCTGGAACCCGAAGATCGAGTAGAACACGTAGAACGGGATGGTCGGCACGCCGTGCAGCGCGTAGGCCGTGCCGGCGGCGAGGAAACTCGCGAGCGCCCCGGCCTCGCAGATGCCCTCCTGCAGGATCTGCCCGTCGCGCGCTTCCCGGTAGGGGCTGAGCGTGGTGCTGTCGACGGGACGGTATTTCTGGCCCTCCCAGGAGTAGATGCCGGCGCGGCGGAACAGCGCTTCCATGCCGAAGGTACGGGCCTCGTCGGGAACGATCGGCACCACGTAGCGGCCGAGCTCGGGGTGGCCCATGAGCTTGCCGAGCATGCGCACGAAGGCCATGGTGGTCGAGAGCGCTCGCCCGTCGGAGCCGGCGAGGTGATCTTCGAAGAAGTCGGGTTCGGGTGCGGCGAGCGCCGGGCACTGCACCAGGCGCTGCGGCCAGTGGCCGCCGAGCGCAGCACGGTGTTCGCGCAGGTAGCGCAGTTCCGGGCTGTCGTCGGCCGGCCGGTAGAACTCGGCGCGCTTCGCGGCCTCGTCGCTGAGGGGTATCTGCAGCCGGCGCGCGGTCTCGATGCGCTCCTCGGCGGTGAGGTTCTTCTTCTGGTGCACGGCATTGGAGCCTTCGTAGCCCTGCATGCCGTAGCCCTTGATGGTCTTGATGAGGATCGCCGTGGGGCGGTCGGTGGCGCTGGCGGCTCGCTGGAACGCGGCGTTGATCTTTCTCTGGTCGTGCCCGCCGCGGCGGATGCAGCGGATCTCTTCGTCGGAGAGCACGGCCATGATCCCGGCGAGCCGCGCATCGTCGCCGACCCAGTGCTCGCGCACCTCCTGGCCGCTGGAGACCGAATACCACTGGTAGTCGCCGTCGACGGCGCGCTCCATGCGTTCCTGCAGGACACCGTCGTGGTCGATGGCGAACAGCGGATCCCATTCGCCGCTCCAGATGACCTTGATGACATCCCAGCCGGCACCGCGGAAGCTGCGTTCGAGTTCCTGGATGATCTTGCCGTTGCCCCGCACGGGTCCGTCGAGCCGCTGCAGGTTGCAGTTGACCACCAGGACGAGATTGTCGAGGTGCTCGCGCGCGGCGATGTTGATCGTGCCGAGCACCTCCGGCTCGTCGGCCTCGCCGTCGCCGACGAACACCCAGACCTTGCCGCCGTTGGCGGGCTTGAGCCCGCGGTTTTCCAGGTACCGGGCAAAGCGGGCCTGGTAGATGCCGCTCGGAGTGGACAGGCCCATGGAAGCGCAGGGTGCCTGCCAGAACCACGGCATGTTGCGTGGGTGCGGGTAGGAGGACAGCCCGCCGCCCGGCTGCAGTTCGCGCCGGAAGTTGTCGAGCTGCGTGACATCGAGCCGTCCTTCGAGGAAGGCGCGGGCGTAGAGGCCGGGGGCGGCGTGGGCCTGGATGGTGACGAGGTCGCCGCCGTAGTCGGCGCTGCGGTTGCGGAAGAAGTGGTGGAGGCCGACCTCGAGCATGGTGGCGGCGGAGGCATAGGTGCCGATGTGGCCGCCGACGCCCGCGCCGCCGTCGTAGCCGCGCAGGACCATGGCCATGGCATTCCAGCGCAGGATGTTCTCGATGCGTTCCTCGATGGCGATGTCACCCGGGTAGGCGGGCTGGGAGGCGAGCGGGATGGTGTTGCGGTACGGCGTGTTGAGCGTGGCATCCTCGACGATGACGTTGGCGTCGGCGAGGTAGTCGCGCAGCGCGCGGAACACGGCCTTGGCCCTGTCGGGGCCGTCGGCGCGCAGCAGCGATTCGATGGACTCGAGCCATTCGCCGAGCTCGACGTCCCCGCTGAAAATCTCCCGCTGATGCGTCGCCATACCCACCTCGTCCCGCGGCTCACCTGCATCCGTCACCACGCCCAGCATACCCGACCCCACCCAGCACCCTGTAGGAGCGGCGTGTAGGAGCGACGCCAGTCGCGACCTCTTCCCGCGACCTCTTCCGCGACCTCTTCCGCCTTCCCACCGCCTCGCCGGGCGGGCACCCGCCGGCGGGGCGCTCCCGACGGCCATCCCTGGCCTCTGGTCGCTCGGGTCTCGCTGGCGCTCGGCATCCTGCCTCGCTGGCTCGACACGCCCGCCATCGGGCGCCCACCCGGCGAGGCTGCCGACGCGCAGGAGCATCCTGTAGGAGCGGCGCCAGCCGCGACCGATCATGGCACCACGCTCAATCGCAGCCGGGTAGGCGCGACGTGTAGGAGCGACGTGTAGGGAGCGACGGGTAGGAGCGACGGGCAGGAGCGACGGGTAGGAGCGACGCCAGTCGCGACCTCTTCCCGCGACCTCTTCCGCGACCTCTTCCCGCGACCTCTCCCCCGCCCTCAACCCGCCCGCACCACCGGCATCAGAACGGTATCGCGTGCCTGGTCATCCGGCAGGGTGAGCGGATAGTCGCGATTGAAATGCAGCCCGCGGCTCTCGTGGCGGGACTGGGCACACCGGATGGTCAGTTCGGCGACGAGCGCGAGGTTGCGCAGCTCGATCAGGTCGTTGGTGATGCGGAAGTTGCCGTAGTACTCGGCAATCTCCTCCTGCAGCAGCTCGACCCGGTGGCAGGCGCGCTCCAGGCGCTTGTTGGTCCGCACGATGCCGACGTAGTCCCACATGAAGCGGCGCAGCTCGTCCCAGTTGTGCGCGACGACGATGTGCTCGTCCGGGTCGGTGACGCGGCTTTCGTCCCAGGCCGGGAGCCGTTCGGGGCCGGTGGCGAGCGCGGGAAGATCGCGCTCGAGCCGCCCGGCGGCGGCGGCGCCGAACACGACGCATTCGAGCAGCGAGTTGCTCGCCAGGCGGTTGGCGCCGTGCAGGCCGGTGAAGGTGCACTCGCCGACGGCGTAGAGGCCGGGCAGGTCGGTGGCGCCGTCGAGGTCGGTCATGACGCCGCCGCAGGTGTAGTGGGCCGCCGGCACCACGGGGATCGGCTGGCGGGTGATGTCGATGCCGAGTTCGCGGCAGCGCGCGGCGATGTTGGGGAAGTGCGCCAGCACTCCCCCGGCTTCGCGGTGGCTGATGTCGAGGTACACGCACTCGAACCCACCGCGCTTCATTTCGTAGTCGATGGCGCGGGCGACGATGTCGCGCGGCGCCAGCTCGTCGCGCGGGTCGTGGTCCGGCATGAAGCGGCGACCGTTCGCCAGCAGCAGGCGGCCGCCCTCGCCGCGTACCGCTTCGGAGATCAGGAACGACTTGGCCTGCGGGTGGTACAGGCAGGTCGGGTGGAACTGGACGAACTCCAGGTTGGCCACGCGGCAGCCGGCGCGCCAGGCCATGGCGATGCCGTCACCCGTGGAGGTGTCCGGGTTGGTGGTGTAGAGATAGGTCTTGGAGGCGCCTCCTGTCGCGAGCACGACGGCAGCGGCACGGTGCGCGACGACCGTGCCGCTGGCGCGGTCGAGCGCATAGGCGCCGAGGCAGCGGTTCGCGCCGCCAGCACCGATCTTCGCCGTCGTGACGAGGTCGATGGCGAGCTGCCCGTCGAGCACCGTGATCAGCGGCTCGGCAGCCACGCGCGCGGCCAGCGCGTCGACGATCGCCTGACCGGACACGTCGGCGGCGTGCACGACGCGGCGGCGGCCATGACCGCCCTCGCGGGTGAGGTGCAGGGCCGTGCCGTCGGCGGTGCGGGTGAAACGGGCGCCCTGGGCCTGCAGCCAGGCGATGGCTTCCGGCGCCGCAGCGGCCACGCGTTCGACGGCGTCGCGGTGGCACAGACCGGCGCCGGCCGCGAGCGTATCGGCGACGTGCAGGGCAGGGGAGTCGTCGGTGCCGATCGCGGCAGCGATGCCGCCCTGCGCCTGGCGGCTCGAGCTCTCCTCGATGCCCTTCTTGGCGAGCAGGCCGACGCGCCGGCCGCGCGCTGCCAGCCGCAGCGCCACCGACATACCACCGAGTCCGGCGCCGATGACCAGCGCGTCGAACGGGGCCGCGGCGTTCAGGTCGTGCCCGATGCCCGGCCTATGGCGAGCATGCGCTCCATGGAGCGGCGGGCGCGTTCGGCGACGTCGGCCGGTACCTCGATCGCCGGGCTCAGGGTCTGCAGGGCCTGCAGGATCTTCGGCAGCGTGATCCGCTTCATGTGCGGGCACAGGTTGCAGGGCCGCAGGAAATCGACATCCGGGAACTCGACGGCGACGTTGTCGCTCATCGAGCACTCGGTGATCAGCACCACCTGGCGCGGGCGCTCGTCGGCGATGTGGCGGATCATGCCCGAGGTCGAGCCGACGAAGTCGGCTTCGCGCAGCACGTCCGGCGGGCATTCGGGATGCGCCATGACGTGTACGCCGGGACGCAGCCGGCGGTATTCGCGGATCTCCTGCGGCGTGAAGCGTTCGTGCACCTCGCAGGCACCTTCCCAGAGGATGACCTCGACCTTCGTGCGACTGGCGACGTAGCGACCGAGGTAGCCGTCGGGTATGAAGATGACGCGATCGCTGCCGAGCGACTCCACGACCTTCACGGCATTGGCGGAAGTGCAGCAGATGTCGGCCTCGGCGCGCACGTCGGCGTAGGCGTTGACGTAGCAGACCACGGGCACACCGGGATGCCGGGCCTTGAGCCGGCGCACGTCCTCGCCGGTGATCGAGGCGGCGAGCGAACAGCCGGCTTCCATGTCCGGCAACAGGACGGTCCTGGCGGGGCTCATGATCTTGGCGGTCTCGGCCATGAAGCGCACGCCGCAGAGCACGATCACGCCGGCGTCGGTGGCTGCCCCCTGCTGGGCCAGCGCCAGGGAGTCGCCGCGAAAATCGGCCACTCCGTAGGCGATCTCCGGGGTCTGGTAGTTGTGGGCCAGCACGACGGCGCCGCGGTCGCGTTTCAGCTCGTTGATCGCCGCGATCAGCGGGGCATGCACTGGCCACTCGACCTCGGGGATGACGTGGCGGACGCGCTCCCAGACCGGGCGCGTGCTGCGTTCGACCTCGGGCGTGAAGGGCGGGGCGATGAAGGCGTCGGTCACGGTATCGGGTGTCCTATATATGCTCAACTTGAGCATAACAAACCGGAAAAATACACCGGATCGACCGGTGCATGGCCATGCTACGCGCCGCTGGCACCGACGGTCAACGCGCGCGGCCGCGTCCAACCGCCGGCAGGCGCACGCCCGGACCCTGGCGCTCGCGCAGCACGTCGCGGCGGAAGCGGAAGCGCTCGGCCGGGCGACCCGGACCGCTTGCCCGGAACGTGCCGGTGCCCTCGACGAGGCGCGCGCCTTCCACCAGCCGGCGGAAGTTCTGCTTGTGCAGGCGGATGCCGGCCAGCGCCTCGACCAGTCGCTGCAGCTCGAGCAGCGTGAAGGTCGCCGGCAGCAGCTCGAACACCACTGGCCGGTACTTCAGCTTGCCGCGCACGCGCGCCAGGGCCGTGGCGAGGATGCGCCGGTGATCGAGCGCCATGCAGGTGCCGGCCAGGCGTCCGGTGTCCGGTGGCGCTTTCGCACCACGGTCGCGCCAGGCTTCCTCGACGGCACCAGCCTCGTAGAGCAGTTCATAGCGTTCCAGTGCCTGGTAGCCATCCCAGCCCGCCGCCGTCTGGCCGAAGCACAGGGCGATGCGTTCTTCGCGTGCCCGTCGTTCGGCGGCGCCCTTACCGGCACGCACCCAGCGGGCGAGGAGCGGCCTCATGGATCCCGCATCGGCCTGGCCGTCGCGGCGGTCCTCCCAGGGGACGAAGTCGTAGGCGTTCTGCCACTGCGCCTCGACGCCGGCGCCGAGGGGCTGCTCGGGGACCAGCGCCAGGTAGGCAACCGAGACCAGGCGGGCGCCGCCTTCGCGCTCGCCCGGATCGCGGCCGCGGTCGGCGAAGGTGTAGAGCTGCTCGACGTAGCCGACCTCGATGCCGGTCTGTCCGCGGATCCACCGGCGCAGGGCGAGTTCGAGCGTGCGGTCGGCGTCGGCGTCGAGCGGCCCGGCCGGGAGGGCGAGGTCGCCGGCGATGTGACGCAGGTCACGTCGCACCGTGAGCACGCGCGGCTGGTCGGCGGTGACGGCGAGGATGACGGCGTTGAGGTTGAGGACGATGGGCCGGGCCATGGCGGGATTCTGCGGTGCGCGGGCCCGATCTGCGAGTGCAGTCACAGCCCCGGCCCGGTGGCGACGCCATTATGTTCGGACTTCCCGGGGACAGCGCAGACCATGGCGGAGCCGCAGGACAGGGACCAGGTGCTCGGCGACTACGGCGCCTTCATCAAGGCGCTGCTGCCGCAGGGTCAGGGCTTCGTCTGTCATGACCGCCATGGCCAGGTCTTCTGGCGCGACGCCCCGAGTGCCGGGATTCCGCCGGTCACCGATGAATACCGCGAGCGGCTTGCCACCGTCCTGGCCGGCGGACCACTCCCCGCCGACGGCGGCCGGGTGGCCCTCGGTCCGTATTTCGCCTACCTCGTGCGGCTGCAGGACGAGGCCGGCGGCTGCATGGGCGCCCTGTCCGTCCTCGTCGAGCGCAGCACCGCAAGCCTGCCCTATGACTTCGTCGTCGACCTGATGGCGCCGGCCTGGCGCAGCCTGCAGCGCGAACTCGCGCTGCGCCTGCGCGTCGTGGAAGGCCAGCGCAAGCTGCGCGTGCAGGCGGCCGAGGAGCGGCTCCTCCATCAGGTGGAGAAGATCCTGCACCAGCCGCGGGCCTGCGATGCGGCGCTGCGTGACATCCTGGCGCTGTGTCGCGAGCACCTCGGTGTCGGCGGCGCCTTCCTCATGTTGCCTGAGAAGGGGCTGTCTCTCGCCTGCGGGCAGGTGCCGCCGCGCAACGATCTGGCCCTGCTCGGCCAGACGCTCCTCGCCGCAGCCCGCGCGCCGGCGTTCGAGCCCGGCCGCATCGAGCGGCGGCCGGACGTGCTCTGGCTGGCGATCCATCCGCGCGGCCAGCAGACGGAAGGCGTGCTCGGGTTCTGCGGCTGGCGCAGCTCCGCCTTCAGCCAGCGGCGGCTCGCCCGCGTGGCGCGCTATGTCGGCTCCCACGTCGAGGCACTGCTCGACCGCAACTACGATGCCCTGACCGGGCTCATGGCCTGGCCGCTGTTGCAGGCCGAGATCGAGGCGGTCGCCGCCGACGACGATGCGCACGTCGTGATGGTCTGCGACATCGACCAGCTGCATGTGCTCAACGACACCTTCGGGCGCGAGGCTGGCGACGAGGTGATGTGTCGGTTTGCCGTGCTGTTGCGCGACGTGCTGGGCGCGCAGCCGGCGAGCCGGATGTCGGGCGACAGCTTCGTGGCGCTGCTGCGCGACACCGGAATCGACAAGGCACGCCTGCTGGCCGAGGATCTCTGCGCACGCTTCCGCGATCACGCCTACCAGCGCGGCGACCAGACCTATCGGCCGACGGTGAGCATCGGCATCGCGCTGTTCTCGGCCAGTACCGAGGAGGGCAGCGGGCTCGCCGCCGCGCAGGTGGCCTGCAAGGCAGCCAAGGAGCGTGGTCGCGCCCGGGTCGAAGTCTACGAATCCGCCGACGCGAGCATCGTGCGCCGCTTCGACGACATCCACATCGCCGGTTATGTCCGCAACGCCATCGAGCATGATCGCCTGGCACTGGTGGCCCAGCCGCTGATGCCCCTTCGGCAGGGGCGGGTGGCGCATTACCACGAGGTGCTGGTGCGCATCGTCGACGACGCCGGGGGCCACGTGCCGCCCGGGGAGTTCATGTCGGCCGCCGAGCGTTACCAGCTCATGGAGGAGCTGGACCGCTGGGTGGTGGCGACCACGCTGCGCATGCTGGGCAGTCATGGCACCCACCTGCGCGGCACCGATGCCCGCTTCGCCATCAACCTGTCCGGGCAGAGCCTCGGCAGTGATACCTTCCTCGGCTTCGTCGAGAACGCCGTGCGCCAGAGCGGCGTGGCGCCGGACGTCATCGCCTTCGAGATCACCGAGTCGGTGGCCGTGGCCCGCCTCCAGCAGGCCCAGAACTTCATGAAGACGCTCAAGCGTCTCGGCTGCCGCTTCTCGCTCGACGACTTCGGCACCGGCCTGAGTTCCTTCGGGTACCTGAAGGTCTTTCCGGTGGACACGCTGAAGATCGACGGCAGCTTCATCCGCGATGTCACCACCAACGTCGTCTCGCAGTCCGTGGTCGCCGCGATCGCCGAGGTCGCACGCGTGATGCAGCTCGAGACCGTGGCCGAGTACGTCCAGGACCAGGCGGCCATCGACCTGCTGCGCAACCTCAACATCAGCTACGCCCAGGGCTTCTTCGTCGGGCGCACCGACCCGCTCGAGGCGGCGATCGCCACCATCGACACGGCGGTCGTGTCCGGCCTGCAGCACCCGCTGTCGGCGACGACCTGATCGCGCTACGCGTCGCACCCGCGTGCGACTGGATCGCCGGCGCTTCGTCGCCGGCCCTGGCCGGCTAGCGCCAGCAGTGGTCGGTGGTGGCGGTGCCGCCGGAGTCTTCCGCGCGGCGCAGGCCCTGCTGGTCCACCGAGAACTCGACGCAGTCGGTGTCGGCCGACTGCCCCTCGCCGTCGATGGCGGTGGCCGTGGCCACGTAGCCGACGGCCAGGTCCTCGGAGTCGATGGCGAGCGCGTACATGCCGCGCTCGGTACCGGTGATGCCGAGGCCCGCCGGCGGCGCGTCCGCCATCTCGCCGTCGTCGGCGTAGCGGTTGTTCTGCAGGTAGAACCGCTCCTGCGCGCTCGCCAGGCGCAGGAGCGCCGCGGTGGCATCGGTGCGGCTGGCGCGCATGACGTACTGGCGGTAGGCGGGCACCGCCACCGCCGCCAGGATGGCGATGACGGCCACCGTGATCATCAGTTCCACCAGCGAGAAGCCGCGCGTATGCCTGTTCATCCTCGTGCCATCCCTGTGCGGTTACTCGGTACCGGTCTGGTTCCAGTGGGTGCGGCGCGGCGGGTTGGGGAACCCGGGGTCGAAGCACTCCACGCCGATGCAGAGCGTTTCATGGGTGCCATCGTCGTCGTCGCTGCCGTCGCCGTCGTCCTCGCAGTCCATGCCCAGGCATTCGACATCCGGGTCGGGAGTATCGTCCGGCGGCGAGAAGAATAGCGCGGGATCCGGCGCGATGCCGCCCTGGTTCAGCTCGCGCACGCGGTCGTCGACGGTGAGCGTCTCGCTGTCCTCGGAGCCGTCCAGGTTGGTGATCGGGCTGCCGTCGCGCACGCTCACCAGGTAGAGCCGGTTCAGGCCACCGGCGGCCACGCAGGCGTCACCGTTGCCACCCGGGCTGAACGAGGTGAAGAACACCGTGTTGGCGAAGGTCCGCGATTCCGTGAGCACCTTCTCGCCGGGGCTGAGCACCATGCCGAGCCGCCAGCCCTTGCTCCCGGCCGGGATGATCGGGTCGGCGTCGGTGGTGATATCCACCAGGTTGCCGCGCAGGATCGGGGCCGGGTAGTTCGCGGTCTCGATCTTGTCGTACACGGCGTAGTCGCGCAGCGCGTAGAACTCGTCCTCCGTGGCCGTGTCGAGCGGGTGCTCGCGGTGGCCCGAGCCGATGTTGATGCTGAGGTACATCGTCTTGCCGGAGACGATGCGCGCGACGTCCGGCGTGGCATAGAAGCGGCGCACGTCGGCCAGCGTGACGGTCTCGAGATCAGCCGCGCCGAGCGAGGCGAACACGCCGCCATCGACGAAGTCGGCCGCCGCTTCGCCGTTGTTGATGTCGAAGCGCCACACCCGCCCACCCATGTCGCCGGCGTACATGCGATCGGCGAGGCGGTCGCCGTCGAGGTCGAGCACGCGGATGCCGGCGGGGATCGAGTGCGTCATGTCGGCGAGGACGAGGTCATGGTTGCTGTTCTCGCCGGCGCTCCACAGCAGGTCGCCGGTGAGCACGTCGACCATGAAGACCGCGTTGCCGCGGCTGTCGGTGTTGTAGCCCTCGTCGTCCTGGCCGTCGTCGTAGCCGCCGCCGAAGATGGCGGCGTGGTGCACGTCACCATCCACGTCGACGTCGGCAACCACCGGCGGCGACCAGGTCTGGCCGAGGTCCTCGAAGCCGGCCGTCGCGCTGTCGAGCTTCCAGAGAAGCTGCGGGTTGTTGCGGTCGGTGACGTCGAGTGCGTAGAGCACGTCGCCGCCGCGGCGCATGCCGAACAGCAGGATGACGCGCTCGTCGCCGTCGATGCCGGGGATTGCATCCTCGTTCTCGATGTAGACGCTGATCTCGCCGTCCAGGCCATAGGTCCTGGTCGAGGTCGGCTGGTCGAGGTACAGGTCGTAGAGCCGGCCGAGCATCTCGCGGGGCACGTACGCCCACAGTTCGGAGCCATCGTCCGGGTCGACGGCGTGCAGGTAGCCGTCATTGGTGGAGACGAATACCGTGGCGTCGGGCACCAGCTCCGTGCCACCGTAGATGACCATCATCGGGCGCACGTGCAGCGGGTCACCCATCACCTGGCGCGCGTCAGTGGTGTCGGCGTCGTCGTCCTCGTCGAGCAGGTCGAGACCGCGTGCCCAGGCGAGAACGTTCGCCCGCTCGGTGCTGTCGGGGGCACCGACCATGCTGGCGCTGATGCTCGCGTTGTCCGGCGACACGGCGTTGCCGCTGTCGTTGAGGTCGGTACCGGCGATGTCGGTGTAGATTTCCCGATTGGCCGCATCCGGTTGCTCGTGGGCCGCACCGCCGAGCTGGGCGGTGTTGCCGTCGACGTCGTCGGACCAGAAACTCTGCGATTCGTTGGAGAAGAAGCCGGTGTCGGTGTCGACGGCCGGGTCGCCATTGGCGTCGACCAGGCGGCCACCCGCGAGCCGGTACTTCTTCAGGTTGCCGGGCCAGTGCTCGCGCACGGCCGGTGCAAACACCGAGACGTAGACGTCGCTCAGGTTCTGGGTGCGGTTGAAGGCGTTCACCGGCGCAGTCGGCGTGGAGAACGTGGTGGAGTCGTCGAGGATGTCGTAGACGATCTGCGTCAGCGCGGCCTGCAGCGTGGCCGTGTCGCCCGCGGGGAAGTACTGGCCGCCGCCCTTGCGCGCGGTCTCCTGCAGGAAGCTCGTGTCGCCGAGCGCCAGGTCGACGCCGAAGCCGATGGTGTAGGTGGTGATGTTCTGCGCGCCGGTGAGGGTGCTGTCGGCATCGTGGCGGCGCAGGTACTCAGCGAGATCCGACATGCACTCGCCGTGGCTGCCAGAGGCTCCACTGCAGGTGGCATCGGTGACGTAGGAGGCCCAGTCGGGGAGAGCCTTGATCTTGGCGGTGGCGCCGACGTCCTGGGTCGGCTGGCCGTCCGTCAGGAGCACGATGTAGTTCTTCTGGCAGGCGTATGAGACCGGCTTCCTGTACTGGGTGCCGTCGGCGAGGTTGCCGACGCGGGCGGCCGCCACGCTCATCACCGGACCGACGTTGCCATAGTCGACGTTGCGGCCCATGTAGTAGTTGGCCGCTTCGTAGAGGGTCTCCGACAGCGGTGTCCAGGTGCTGGCGGTCAGCGCGCTCACGGCGCTCTGCATGTCGTTGCGCGAGGTGGCGATGTCGGCCATCGCCTGGCTCACCGTGCCGCCCTGGTCGGTGTTGAAGTGCATCAGGCCGACGTTGACGCCGTTCAGGCTCTCCAGCAGGTTATTGGTCACGTCGCGGACTACCTCCATGCGGGTCCGGGTGACGGTGCCGCCGCCGCTGTACCAGTTCAGCCAGTTGCCGTCCCACACGGTGTAGTCGGTGTTCCAGGCGGGCTCCTGCGCTGCCGCGGGATCCCAGGGACCGTTGGCGCCGGCTGCCGCCCAGGGCTCGCCGTCATCCTCCGTCGAGCCGTGCACGCCGCGGTCGTCCTGGCATTCCACGGGGCGCGACTTCTGGGACCCGTTCAGGGCCACCCAGGCCTGGGTGTAGGAGCGCCACGCCAGCATGCGGTCGGAGAAGCTGCCGACCGACTTCAGCGGGCTGAAGGAGGCGAAGCAGCGGTTGGCCGATTTGTTGACATAGCTGCTGCTGTCGCAGGCGGGCATCGTGCCGGTGGTGCTGAAGTACAGGCCATTGCCGTTGTAGCAGCCGGTGAATGTCGTCTCGCTGTTCCAGCCTTCCTGCGTCAGCACGGTGCTGCTCATGCTGCCGGAGTTGTCCAGGATGAACAGGATGTTCGGCTGCGCCCCGGTGATCTCGGGATCCGTGGAGGCGACGAACAGCTCGGTGTCGTCGGCGGCGGCCGGCCAGGCGGCCAGGCCGGCGAGGGCACCGAGCAGGAGCGGGACGAGGCGGTTGTTGCGGTGATTCATGGTGCGTGACCTCAATGGGTGCCGGCGGCGCTCAGTTGCCGCTCAGGACGATGCGGGTGACGACGCCGGAGTCGAGGCTGTAGAAGACGGTGACCAGGCGCGCGGCTCCCTCGACGCCGGCCGCTGCGGTGCGCAGTTCCGCCAGCGTCACCGGCGTGGTGCCGGCACCGACGAAGAAGGCAGTGGCGCGGTCGATGCGCAGCGTCACCGGCTTGCAGCCGGCGCACTCGCGGATGACCACGCGCCCGCCCGGTGCCGAGGGCAGGAGCAGATGCTCCGTGTCGCTCTCGTAGGCGTTCTCCAGGTTCTTGATGCTGGCCGGCGCGCCGGCGCTCCACAGCGCCAGTGCCGCCGCAGCCAGGGTGATCGTGAATCGGGTGTTCATGGGGTGCGCTCCTTGGGGGCGGTCACAGGCAGCCGTTGGGGCCGACCAGGAAGAAGTCCTGCTGGTGGACCGACCGGGCGGCGCGGGCCGCGGTGCCGGTCGAGTTGATCTGGAAGTGGTAGGCCTTGAACGAGTCGGCACTGCCATAGTCCTCGCTGAAGCCCTCCACGGCCGTGCATTCGAGGTAGTCGGTGCTGGCCTCGTACTCCCCGATGTCGTTGCCGTCGGCATCCGCCACGGCCGTGGCCGGCGTGGCCTTCGGCCCGCAGCCGGCGCAGAACGGTCCGTCGTTGATGGCGACTTCCACGCCGGTCTCCGCAAGCTGGAAGGCGTTCTCCGAGAACTGTGCATTGCCGGCCATGGTCAGCCCGAAGGTGGCGCTGCTCATGGTCGAGACGGCGAGGATCGACAGCACCAGCAGCAGCACCAGGCCGATGACGAGCGAGGCACCACGCTGGCTGCGGGGCAGTGCGGGAAGATGGTTCATGGCAGGCCCGTGTATCCGAGGTAGTTGCGCAGCACGATGGTCTTGTTGACGAGCGCGCGGCGGATGCCGTCGTCCGGCATGTAGTCGGCGACGTTGGCGTAGTCGTAGCTGGCGGCGTCGACATGGCCGACCTCGGGCTGCTCGGACCGCAGCATCAGCCAGAAGCGCACCGCGATGATCTTGGCGTTGGCGTCGAAATCGGCGTGGCCGACCGTCACCAGGCCGTGGCTCGGGTCGACGTAGCGCTCGACGTCGTTGTCGGGATTCGGGCCGCGGTCGACGCCGAGCTGCACCTGCAGGTCCTCCACGCCGGCGATGACTTCCTGGTCCTGCAGCACACCGGCGATCAGTGTCATGCGCCGCAGGGAGGGCACGTTCTGCCCGAGCGAGGAGGAGTTGGCGATGTAGTAGGCGTGCGTCTGCCAGTCGAAGGTGCAGCAGGCCGGACTGGCCGGCGGGGCACCGCCGTCGAACAGGATGCTGCGATTGCGGTCGCTCTGGACCTGCACGATGCCATTGGTCGGCACGGTCTGCTGGCCGCTCGCGTGGCGCACGACCAGCACGTCGGTGCCGGGGCGGTAGTTGTCCTCGAAGGCGGGACAGGGCAGCGTGTAGGCGGCGTCCGAGGCCTGCACGCCGGCGGCCGTGTCGAGTGCCCAGGCCGTGATGTCGGTACCGTCCGGGCAGGTGACGACGATGCCGGCCGGCACCTGGACCTTGTGGTCCATGCTGTGCATGCCCCAGTTGCGCGCGAGGCGGATGTCGGGCTGGACGGTGGCGAGCGCGAAGCGCAGGTTTTCCTGCAGCCGCTCCACCGCGTCGTTGGTGCGATAGGTGCTGCGCGTCTGCGAGAAGATGGCGATGACGCCGATCATGAGGAAGGCGCCGATGACGAGCGTCACCATCATCTCGATCAGGCTCACGCCACGCTCGTGGCGGCGCAGGCTGCCGATTGCCGGGTTCATCACAGTTGCACCGCCAGAGCGTACTGGAGCGGCAGCTCGACGCCGGGTTCCGCCCAGTTGATGGTGATCGTGTAGCTGGAGATCTCCGGGCCCGGCACGGCGACGATGCTAGCCTCGCCATCCGGCAGGAGCGCCGTGACCGATTGCTTCCACCAGAAGATGTCGTCGTCGGCGAGCGTGGCCGGGTTGCAGTCGGCAGGGCCGTTGACGCAGTCGCTCTCGAGGCCCATGCCCGCCGCATCGACGTCGTAGCCGTCGCGTGCCGTGGGGTTGGCCCGGATACGGTCGGCCATGTCGGAAGCGAGGTCCACTGCCACCGTGCGATAGACCGAGGTGCGCCCGGCCCGCAGCCCTTCGACGTAGAGCGCGGCGATGCCGAGCATGCCGACCGAGATCACGACCATGGCGACCAGCGACTCCACCAGCGTGAAGCCGTGTTCGCCGGGCCGGGTCATGCGTTGGGAAAGGGTGTCGGTCATGACGGGTTCTCAACAGCCGCCGATGGGACTGGCCTGGACGTCCGCCTGCCGGCGGTAGATCTGCGGGCGGCCGGTCGGGCCGATGGCGATCCAGCGGCCGGCAGCGACGTCGTCGCCGTCGGCGTCCTTGCCGGTGCTGATGTCGCCGCGCTCGTCGCAGAGCTGGATGTTCGTGATCGGCGTGCCGGCCGGGGCCGTCTGCGGGAAGCCGCTGCCGGCGAACTGCAGGTAGGATGCGGCGCCGGCGTCGATCTCGAAGGTGACACCCTCGGCGAGCGGCGGGTTGGCGGCGATGATCTCCTCGCCACCGCCGACGGCCACGTCGCCGTCGTCGTCGGCAAACACGATCCAGCCCCTGCCGGCGGCGAGGTCGCAGTCCGGGTTGGCGTCCGCCCAGGTGCTGCTCGAGCAGACGGTCACGCTGGTGCGGCGCTTGACTGCTTCCGTACGCGCCAGGTGGATGCTGGTGATGAGGTCGTTCGCCGCCGCCGCCATGCGGTTGTTGGCGATGAAGGCATTGAACGACGGAATGCCGAAGCCGAGCACCATGCCGGCGACCAGCAGCGTGATCATCAGTTCGAGCAGGTTGAAGCCGGCCTGCCGGCCGGGTACCTGCGGGACGGGCATGGATCGGGTGTTCATGTGGTGCTGCACCCGGGGATCGAGCCGTCGCGGCCGTGCCCGGCGAGCGCTGGCAGGCCGGTGGGACGCAGGATCACCACGCGATCGGCCGCCGTGGCGCCCGCCTCGCAGAACGTGAATTCGCCGCTCGCGGGTCCGGCAGGCCGGCCGTTCGCCATGAAGCGCACGCCGCCGGCAAATTCCGCCGAGCGCAGCGTCAGGCCCGGCAGGCTGCCGGCCTGTTCGAGCAGGCTCTCGTCCGGCGAGCGCGTGCCGTCGCCGTCGGTATCGACGAAGGCAATCCAGCCGGTTTCCCAGTGCTGGTCGTCGCAGTGTTCGCCGTCGGCGCTCGCGCAGACAGCCACCGTCCGGTTGCGCAGGATCGCCTGGCTGCGCGCGTGGTGCAGCGTGGCCACCAGCTGGTTCACGGCGGTGGCCTGGCGGTTGCGTGCGGCGAGTGACTGCAGGCCCGGCGCGGCGAGCGTGACGCCGATGCCGGCCACGGCGAGTGCGGCGAGCGTCTCGCTGAGCGTGAAGCCGTGGTGGCGGGATCGGACGGTCATGCCTCGGTGCGCCTCTGCCGGTGTGGCGGTTCGGGGCGCAGAGTAGGAGGAGGGCGGTGACCGATCCTTGAATCCCGTCACGCGAGGGGCCGGCGCGAAGGGTTCAGCCGGGCGTTCCGGGGCATCGGGCTTCGGCAGACGGGATGTCGCAAGGAGAGAAGAAATATTCTAAATATCAGTCAGTTATAGCATATTCCTAAGTTTGTCATTCTGACCTGGTCTGCCGGGAAACCGAGCACCACGTCACGAAACCCGCCTGCTGCATCGGCGGGCGACGGACGGCTGTCGGGTGAGGATGCGCGGCGACGGTCGCCGCGTTCTGTCAAATGACGGGAGCGGATTTCCGCCGCCGCCTACTCGTCGGCATTCGACCCGGGTGTGGGGCGATGCTTCGGGCGGGCGACCGGATGGCTCCGGCGCGCGGCCTCGGCGTCCTCGCGCTCACGCTGGGAATAGAACCGCTCGACGACGTGGTCCGAGGACAGTTTCTCGTCACCGTCCTCCCACAGGTCCTCGTCGATCTTGCGCTGACGAGTCATGGCGATGCCTCCCGCCTGCCCACGCCGTGGGTATGGGCAGGGTTGCCCCGGCCGCGCCGGTGCGCCACGCCCGGGACGGGCCTGGCGGCCCAGCACGATGGGCCAGTGCCTGTGCCCCCAGAAGATAGTCGCGGTTGTTTCAATGTCAAGGCAATGGACGGCATCGGCTACGGCCGCTAACCTCGGGGGCGTCGTGGAGGACCCCGTCGACAAGCTGCTCCAGCAGTGGGCGCAGGAAAGGCCGGAACTCGACTGTTCCAGTCTGAGCGTGGTCGTCCGCGTGATCTATCTGGCCAAGGTGTTCCGCCAGAGTGCCGAGCAGGCGCTGGCCACGCTCGACCTCAAGCTGTGGGAATACGATGTGCTCTCGGCGCTGCGCCGGCAGGGTCCGCCGTTCCAGCTGCCGGCGACGGGCCTGGCGCGCGCTTCGATGCTGACCTCGGGCGCCATGACCAACCGCATCGACCGGCTGGAAGCCCGTGGCCTGGTGGTGCGCGCCACGGATCCTGACGACCGGCGCGGCGTCAACGTGCAGCTCACGGGACGCGGCCGGGAACTGACCGATGCCGCGATCGAGGCGCGCTTGCGCGCGGCCGACCGCCAGCTCGAGGCGCTGAGCATCGGGGAGCGCCGTGCCGTTTCGGCCAGCCTGCGCCGGCTGTTCCTGGAGGCCGCACCCGGTGCCGAAGGCGGCTGAGATACCCGCCGTCTCAGCGTGACTTCAGCAGGTCGCGGATCTCGCCGAGGAGCTTTTCCTCGTTCGACGGACCGGGCGGCGGCGCCGGCGGCGCGGCCTTCTTCAGGCGATTGATGGCGCGTACCAGCAGGAAGATCGCGAAGGCGACGATCACGAAATCCAGCATCGTGTTGACGAAGGCGCCGTAGCCGATCACCGGGGCGCCGGCTTCCCGGGCGGCCGCGAGCGACGCGTAGTCGCCGCCGCTCAGGTCGAGGAACAGGTTGCTGAAGTCGACCCCGCCCAGCAACAGGCCGATCGGCGGCATGATCACGTCGTTCACCAGCGAGGTGACGATCTTGCCGAAGGCCCCGCCGATGATGATGCCGACGGCGAGGTCGACGACGTTGCCACGCATGGCAAATTCCCTGAATTCCTTGAGCACGGTTCACCTCCGGTCATGGTTGGGAAGGTCACGGAGATGGTGGCGCGCGCGCGTCGCCGGCGTCAAGCAGGTCCGGGGCGTTCTCGATCCGGCGTGCGCGGTGCGGTGGCGAGGCCGGCGAACTCGTCCGGCGACAGGCGCAGGTGCACGTCGCGCTGCGGGAACGGGATCTCGATTCCGTGGTGGCGCAGAACCGACTCGATCTCCCAGAGGTAGGTCGCCATGACCGCGCCCGGGCGCGTGACCGCCGTCGGGTTGATCCAGACCACCAGCTCGAAGTCGAGGCTGTTGTCGCCCAGGCGCACCAGCCAGACGTCGGGCTCGCGTCCCGCGGCGACGTGGGTGAACGGCACGCCGCGGGCCGCCTCAATGACGACGGCGCGGACCTGCTCCTTGTCTGACTCGTACGCGACCCCGAAGGGCACGTGAATGCGGTGGTAGGGTTCGTTCAGCGTGAAGTTCGTGACTTTGCCGGCGACGAACTCGGCATTGGGCACGATGATGTCCACGCCGTCGCTGGTGGTGATGAGGGTGCTGCGTACCCGGATTTCCCGGACGGCACCGCGAACGCCCGAGTCGAGTTCGACGACATCGCCGATCTTCAGGCTCTTCTCGAACAGGATCATCAGGCCCGAGACGAAATTGTTGACGACGGACTGGAGCCCGAAGCCGATGCCGATGGACAGGGCGCCGGCCACCAGGGCGAGCTGGCTGAAATCGAGCCCGATCGAGGCGAGCCCGATCATGAGGCCGGCGGTGATCAGCACGTAGTGCAGCAACCGGCCGATGGTGTAGAGGCCGGCGCTGGCGCGGCCCGGCTGCCGGCTGCCGAAACGTGCCAGCAGGCGGCGGGCGAGGCGGGAGGCCACGATGGCGAGTGTCATGATGAGGACCACCCGCAGCAGGCCGTAGGCCGTCACCGGCGCGTCGCTGATGCGAAAGAGGCTGGTGCGCAGCAGATCGTCGGCACGCTCGGCGACGACCCGCGCCGGTGTCAGCAGGTGTGCCTGCAGCCAGCCGCGCCAACCGGACACGGCGGCGAGCTGGCGTGTCGTCGTATCGAGCGCGAAGCGCAGGTCCTCGCGCAACGAGCGCAGGCGCGCGAGCCGCACCAGTGTCCGGCGGCCGGTATCGGCGAGACGGGTGATCTGCGGGTCGGCGGCAGCACCCGCGGGGCTGTTCACCGTGCTGTCCAGGCTGGCAGCGATCAGCCGTTCGATCTCGCTGCGCCACTCGACCGAGTCGGCGTCCAGTTGCGCCAGCAGGGTGCGGCGTTCGGCGAGGCGCTGGGAGATGCCGGCGACGGCGGCAGCATCGGGGCGGGCGTCGGCGATCTGCAGCCAGTCGAGTTCGGTCTCGTACAGGCCGATGCGGGCGGCCACGAGGTTTTCCTCGATGATGGCGCCGAGGATCGCCAGATCCGCCAGCTGGCCGGCGGTCCGGCTGGTTGCGGTGCGGCTCACCAGTTCACCGCGCTCGGCCCGGGTGCGCAGGATCCCGGTGCGCCGCTCTTCGAGCTGGGCGCGGTTTTTCGCGATCAGGGCCTGCAGCTTCTCCGGTGGCCGCGCGGCGTCCGGCACGATGCGGGTGCTGCCTTCGTCGCGCAGGCGGCGCATGGCGGCGATGCGTTCACCGAGATCCTGGGCCTCGGTCCGGCGCAGGCGGATCTCGGCCTCCGTCACGGCGATCTCCGCCCGGCCCGCCATCACCTGCAGTCCTGTGCGGATGCGTTCGGGGCCCTGCACCGAACCGGCGAGATAACCGGCGAAGGTCGCGTCGAGCTGGCGCTGGCCGTCGCGCACCGCGCGTTCGGCCACCGCGATGGCGCTCTGCCGCTCGTCGCGGTCCGCCTGGATGTCGCGCAGCTCGCGATCGAGCGCCAGGATTGCCGTCGTCGTGTAGCTCGGCGCTGGTGCCGGCAGCGCCTCGAGCGGAGCGGGCTGCACGGCGATCAGGGCCGACAGGGCCGCGAGGCTGGTACGCAGTCGCCCGAGAGCCCGTGCCCCATCGGCGGCGAGCGGCTCGGGCAGACTCGCCGCCCGGGTGCCGGCGTTGTCGAGCAGCGCGGTGATACGTTGCTCGAGCCCCGGCTCCTGGGGAGCCAGGTACTCCCACCAGCCGGGCTTCAGCGCCGACGCGTCGGGCACGGCCTGCTCGCGGGCCGTCTGCCCGGTCTGCCTGGCGGCGCCAGGAAGCGGCAGGCCCTGTGCCCATGCGCCGGGTGCGGCGAGCATGGCGACGATCAGCAGCAGGGCAGCGGTGCGGGAAGCGCGGCGGCAGGCGTGCATCCGCGTCATGCTAGCCCAGCCGTGGCGGGGAAACGAGCCGTGCAGGTGTGGATCACTGGCCGCTGTTCGGCGGCGCGGCCGTCTTGATAAGGTAGGCGCGGGTAGTGGAGTCGCCGACATGATGGCCTGGTGGATCCTGTGTGCGTTCGCACTCGGCCTGCTCGCGCGCCGGCTGGGATTGCCGCCGCTCGTCGGCTTCCTCGCGGCGGGCTTTCTCCTCGATGGCCTCGGGGTGCGTGCCGAGCCGGTGCTGGCCGAGCTCGGGCATGTCGGTGTCTGGCTGCTGCTGTTCACGATCGGGCTGAAACTGCGCTTTCGCAGCCTGATGCGACCCGAGGTCTGGGTGACCGCGCTCGCGCACATGGTGCTCACCGGTGCGGCCGCGGTCTGGCTGGTACGCGGGGCGGGCGGGCTCGGCTGGCCGGCAGCCCTGGCGCTGGGCGCGGCGTTCGCCTTCTCGAGCACCGTGCTCACGGCGATCATCCTCGAGCCGAAGCGCGAGCTGCGGGCGTTCCACGGACGGGTCGCCATCGGCGTTCTCGTCGTGCAGGACGTCGTGGCCGTGGCCCTGCTCGCTGCAGGCGACGGCCAGACCCCATCGCCCTGGGCGTGGCTGCTGCTCGTCCTGCCGCTGCTGCGGCCCCTGCTCGACAGGCTGGTGCACCTGACCGGACACGGCGAACTGCTGGCCCTGCTCGGCGTGCTGCTGGCGGTTGCCGGCGGCGGCTACGGCTTCCAGGCGCTCGGCCTCAGTCCGGAACTCGGCTCGCTCGTGCTCGGTGCGCTGCTCGCCGGCCACCCGCGTGCCGCCGAACTCGGCGGCACGCTCTGGGCGTTGAAGGAAGTCTTCCTCGTCTGCTTCTTCCTGAGCATCGGTCTCGCCGGCCTGCCGGCACTGCCGGGCCTGCTCGGTGCCGGGGCGCTGCTGCTGGTGCTGCCGGTCAAGGCGGCCCTGTTCTTCGTGCTGCTGACCATGGCCGGACTGCGGGCACGCAGCGGGTTTCTCGCGGCGCTGAGCCTGGCGAGTTACAGCGAGTTCGGGCTGATCGTGATCCAGCTCGGCGTCGACCGCGGGCTGCTCGCTTCGCAGTGGCTCCAGATCGCCGCGGTCGCGGTGGCCGCCTCCTTCGCCATCGCGGCACCGCTCAACCGGCTGGCGCATCCGCTGTTCGTGCGCTGGGAACGCCGGCTCGCCCGCTGGGAGCGCGAGCAGCGCCATCCCGACGACGAACCGCTGTCGGTGGGCAGTGCCGAAGTGCTGGTTGTCGGCATGGGCCGGGTGGGCAGCGGCGCCTATCGCTACCTCAAGGATCTCGGCCTGCAGGTGGTCGGCCTCGACAGCGACATGGCCAAGGTCGAGAGTCACCTGCAACAGGGACGGCGCGTGGTGTATGCCGACGCCGAGGATCCCGATCTGTGGCATCGACTGCGGCTCGAGCGCGTCCGCGCCGTGATGCTCGCGCTGCCCGACGTCGAGGCGAAGCTCATCGCCAGCCGCCAGCTGCGCCTGCGCGGGTATCGTGGCCTGATCGCCGCCACCCACGTGTTCGACGACGAGCGCTCACCGATCCTGGCGGCCGGCTGCGACCTCACCTACAACTATTTCAACGAGGCCGGTACCGGTTTCGCCGCCCACATCGCCGACGCCTTGCAGCCGGTGGCTTCCGGCCAGGCGCTGGGGCGACGCGCTCAGCCGCCGAAGTGACGGGCGAGCGCCCGCGCGGTGTGGCTGTCGCCCCGAGCAGCGACCTCGGCCGGTGTTCCCGCGGCGACGATGCGTCCGCCGCCGTCGCCGCCTTCGGGTCCGAGGTCCACCACCCAGTCGGCCTGGGCGATCACGTCGAGGTTGTGCTCGATGACGATGACCGTGTTGCCGGCCGTGACCAGGCGCTGCAGCACGCCGAGCAGCTTCTCCACGTCGGCCATGTGCAGGCCGACGGTCGGCTCGTCGAGGATGTAGGCGGCGTGGCTCGATCCGGGCCGGGCCCGGGCGAGTTCGGTGACGAGCTTCAGGCGCTGCGCCTCGCCGCCGGAGAGCGTCGGGCTCGGCTGTCCGAGCGTGAGGTAGCCGAGGCCGACGTCGTCGAGCAGCCGCAGCGTGGCATGCAGCCGCGGGTGCGGCGCGAAGAACTCCGCTGCCGCCGCGATGCTCATGGCGAGCACGTCGCGGATGCTGCGGTCACGGTAGAGGACCGCGAGCGTTTCACCGTTGAAGCGTGCGCCGCCGCAACTGTCGCAGGTGACGCTGACATCCGGCAGGAAGCTCATGCCGATGCGCTGTGAACCCTGGCCTTCACAGGCCGGGCAGCGCCCGCCGGCAACATTGAAGGAAAAGCGGCCGGGGCCGAAGCCCCGGATGCGCGCTTCCTGGGTCTGGGCGTAGATGCGGCGCACCTCGTCCCACAGCCCCGTGTAGGTCGCGGGGCAGGAGCGCGGGCTCTTGCCGATCGGCGTCTGGTCGACCTCGAGCACGCGCTGGATGCCCTGCCATCCGTCGAGTGCCGCACAGCCGACCGGTGCGGCGCGCCGGCCGCCGCGGGCGAGCTTCTTCTGCAGGCTCGCCAGCAGCACGTGGCGCACCAGCGTGCTTTTTCCGCTGCCGCTGACACCGGTGACCACCGTCAGGCGTTCCAGCGGGAGGCCGATGTCGATGGCACGCAGGTTGTGCAGGCTGGCCCCCGCGATGCGCAACTGCGCCGTGGCCGGCGGCCGCGGCGCTGCGGTGGCGGCCCGATTGCGCGCCAGGTAACGCCCGGTGACCGAGCGCGGCGAGGCGGCGAGTTCGGCAGCAGTGCCGCAGGCGATCACCTCACCGCCGGCGGTGCCGGCACCCGGCCCGAGGTCGATGACGTGATCGGCCTGCCGTATGGTGTCCTCGTCGTGTTCGACCACCAGCACCGTGTTGCCGTGGTCGCGCAGCCGCACCAGGGTGTCGAGCAGGCGCTGGTTGTCGCGCGGGTGCAGGCCGATGGTCGGCTCGTCGAGGACGTAGCAGACGCCGCGCAGGTTCGAACCGAGCTGTGCGGCGAGCCGGATGCGCTGGGCCTCGCCGCCCGACAGCGTGGTGGCGGCGCGGCCGAGCGCGAGATAGCCGAGGCCGACCTCCTGCAGGAAGCCGAGTCGTGCGCCGATCTCGGCGACGATGTCCCGCGCGATCGCCGCTTCGCGGCCGGCGAGCCGCAGCCCGCTGAGGAAGCCGTGCGCGGCGTCGACGGACAGCGCCGTGAGGTCGGCGATGTTGCGGTCGCGAAAGCGGATGGCAAGGGCATCGGACCGCAATCGGTGCCCCTGGCAGTCCGCGCAGGGCTCGATCGTGTCATCGACCGTTTCCCAGGCGGCTTCCTCGCCGGTCTGTTCGGCATCGAATCCGGGCAGCTCGAACCCGGTGCCGAAGCAGGACGGGCACCAGCCGTGACGCGAGTTGAAGGAGAACAGCCGCGGGTCGAGCTCCGGGAAGCTGCGCCCGCAGCCGGGGCAGGCGCGGCGCACCGAATACAGCGTGCCGGTGCGCTTGCCGGCGGCGAGCACCAGCACGCTGCCTTTGCCGAATTCCAGGCCCTGCCAGAGCAGCTCGCGCAACCGTGGTTCGGACCGCGGCCCGATCGTGCACTGGCCGAGCGGCAGTTCGATGTCGTGCTCGATGAACCGGTCCAGGCGCGGCCAGCGCGCCGTCGGCGTCATCTCGCCGTCCACCCGCAGCTCGTCGAAACCGCGCCGTGCCGCCCAGCGTGCCAGCTCGGTGTAGTAGCCCTTGCGGGCTATCACCATCGGGGCCATCACCTGCACCGGGCGACCGCGCAGGTCGCGCATCACCCGGGCGAGGATCGCCTCGCGTGTCTGCGGCTCGATCGGCAGCGCGCAGTCCGGGCAGTACTGGGTGCCGAGCCGCGCGAACAGCAGGCGCAGGAAGTGGTAGATCTCGGTCTGGGTCGCCACCGTGCTCTTGCGGCCACCACGGCTGGTGCGTTGTTCGATGGCAACGGTGGGCGGGATGCCGGTGATGGCATCGACGTCCGGCCGCGCTGCCGGCTGCACGAACTGCCGCGCGTAGGCGTTCAGCGACTCGAGGTAGCGGCGCTGGCCCTCGGCGAAGACGACGTCGAAGGCAAGCGTGCTCTTGCCGCTGCCGCTGACGCCGGTCAGGACGTTGAGGCGTCCCCGGGGGATGGCGACATTCACGTTGCGCAGGTTGTGCTCGCGCGCGTGGTGGACCTCGATGGCGGCAGGTGCGGTGTTCCGCGCCGGTGCGGCGGTGGGCGCTGCTCGGCGGCGCGACCCGCGCGCCAGCCACTGCCGCCGGTGGCCGGCCAGTGCCCGACCGGTGTGCGAGCCGGCGATGGCCGCCACCTCGCGCGGCGTGCCGGTCGCGACGATGCTGCCGCCCCCGGCGCCGGCTTCGGGGCCGAGGTCGATCACCCAGTCGGCCGCCCAGATGACATCGAGGTTGTGCTCCACGACGACCAGCGAGTGGCCCTGCGCCAGCAGCGCGCGGAAGGCACCGAGCAGGGCGGCGACATCGTGAAAGTGCAGTCCCGTGGTCGGTTCGTCGAGCAGCAGCAGGTTGCGGGCCCCGCGGGTGCGGGCAAGCTGGCCGGCGAGCTTCAGCCGTTGCGCTTCGCCGCCGGAGAGGGTGGTCACCGGCTGGCCGAGGCGCAGGTATTGCAGCCCGACGGCGGCGAGGTGCCCGAGGCTCGCGACCACGGCGGGATCGCCGGCGAAGAAGGCCAGCGCCTCGGTGACTGTCAGGTCGAGCACGCCGGCGATGGAACGGCCCGGTGCGCCGTCCGGCCCGGGCAGGTGGATCTCGAGGATCTCGGGCCGGAATCGGCGGCCATCGCACTCCGGGCAGCGCAGGTACACGTCGCTCAGGAACTGCATCTCGACGTGCTCGAAACCGTTGCCACCGCAGCCCGGGCAGCGCCCGTCACCCGAGTTGAAGCTGAAGGTGCCGGCGGTATAACCGCGCAGCTGTGCTGCTGGCAACGCCGCGAAGGCCTCGCGGATCGGGCCGAGCACGCCGACATGGCTCGCCGGGTTGGAGCGTGTGGTGCGCCCGAGCGGCGTCTGGTCGACCAGCAGCACCTCGTTGACGTGCTCGTGGCCGAGGATCGCGTCGTGGGCGCCCGGTGCCTGGGTCGCGTCGCCCTTGAGCCGGGCGAGAGCGGGGAAGAGCACGTCCTCGACCAGCGTCGACTTGCCCGAGCCGCTGACGCCGGTGATGCACACCAGGCGCTGCAGCGGGACGGTGACGTCGATGCCACGCAGGTTGTGTTCGCGCGCGCCGCGGATCTCCAGCATGAAGGTTTCGGCGTCGGGCGGCCTGCCATGGCCGCCCCGCGCCGTGCCGATGCGCCGCTCCCCGCGCAGGTAGGCACCCGTGAGGGAGTCCGGGTGTGCCGCCACTTCCGCGGGTGTGCCGAAGGCGACGATGCGGCCGCCGTCCTCGCCGGGGCCCGGCCCGAGGTCGAGCAGGCGGTCGGCGGCAGTCATGATCCTGGCGTCGTGCTCGACCACCAGCAGTGAATTGCCGGCATCGCGCAGCCGTTGCAGGACGCCGATCACGCGGTCGATGTCGCGCGCGTGCAGGCCGACGCTCGGCTCGTCCAGCACGAACAGCGTGCCCACCAGCGAAGTGCCGAGCGCCGTGGTGAGGTTGATGCGCTGGACCTCCCCGCCCGAGAGCGTGCGGGACTGGCGATCGAGCGTGAGGTAGCCGAGACCCACGCCGGTGAGGTAGCCGAGCCGGCTGCGGATCTCGCGCAGCACGAGTGCCGTCGCCTGGTCGAGTGGCGCGGGCAATTGCAGCCCGGCCATGAAGGCCGCGCAGCGCTCGATCGGCAGGAGCATCAGGTCGTGCAGGCACAGGCCGGGCAGCGCCTGCAGGGCCGCGTCGCTGCACTCGAGGCCGGCCGGCCGGAAACGCGGCGCGGCTCCCAGGGCGCCCGTGGCGTCGGCGTGCGAGCCGAGCCGCCAGAGCAGCGCGTCCGGCTTCAGGCGTGCGCCGTGGCAGCTGGTACAGCGTTCGTAGCTGCGATAGCGCGACAGCAGGACACGCACGTGCATCTTGTAGGACTTCGTCTCCAGCCAGTCGAAGAACCGCCGCACGCCGTACCAGCGGCCCTTGCCGATCGGGCCTTCTCCGTCGATGACCCACTGGCGGTCGGCCGCAGTGAGGTCGCGCCAGGCCACCCGCGTCGGCACGCCGCGTCGGCGCGCGAAGCGCAGCAGGTCGGCCTGGCATTCGGCGTAGCTGGCGCTCTGGAACGGGCGCACGGCGCCGTCGGCGAGGCTGCGTTCGGGGTCGGGGACGACCAGATTCCAGTCGATGCCCATCGTGCGGCCGAAGCCGCGGCAGGTCTCGCAGGCGCCGACCGGCGAATTGAAGGAGAAAGTGCCGGGCGTGGCGTCCTGGTAGTGGATATCGCAGGTCGCGCAATGCAGGTCGGTGGAGAAGGGCAGCCCCGCTGTGGCGTCGTCCGGGTACACGCACAGGCGCCCGCGCCCCGCCAGGAAGGCCTTCTCGAACGCTTCGAGCAGGCGACCGCGGCCGGCAGGATCGAGCCGCGCGCGATCCTGGAGCACTTCGAGCCGGTCAGCTTCCTCGCGTTCGAGGCGGGTGTAGCCCTGGCGGGCGAGGAGCGTGCGCACTTCCCCGACGGTGAAATTCGCCGGTACCCGCACCGGAAACGTGACCCGCAGGCGCGAGCCCGCCGGGCACTCGCGCTCCAGGCGGTGGAGGACCGACTCGGGGTGGTCGCGCACCACGGCCTCGCCGCAACGGCGGCAATGCAGGCGTGCGGCACGGGCCCAGAGCAGTTTCAGGTGGTCGGCGAGTTCCGTCATGGTGCCGACGGTGGAGCGCGAGGTACGCACCGGGTTGCTCTGGTCGATGGCGATGGCCGGCGGGACGCCGTCGATGCGGTCCACCGCCGGCTTGTCCATGCGGTCGAGGAACTGGCGGGCGTAGGGCGAGAAGGTCTCGACGTAGCGGCGCTGTCCCTCGGCGTACACCGTGTCGAAGGCGAGCGAGGACTTGCCCGAGCCGCTGACGCCGGTGACGACGACCAGTTCGCCGAGCGGCAGGTCGAGATCGAATCCCCCGAGGTTGTTCTGGCGTGCACCGCGGATGGCGATGACCCCGGCGCGGGGTGCCGTGCGTGGCCTGCGACCTTGCCTGGTGCGTGGTCCTGTCATGATTTCCGGGCCGGCTGAATCCACCGATATTACGGGCCTGCGCCAGGCGGGCAAAGCGGCTATGATGCGCGCCGGCCGCGGCGATGGAGGTCGACATGGTGGGCGGGCTCTTTCACGTCATCGACACCCGGGAGTTCGACCGGCCGCTGCTCGACCAGCTCTGCGCCCTGACCACGCGCGTGCGCGGGCTCGCCAAGACGCAGGAGGGCGCCCGCGCGCTGCAGGCACTGATGCCGCAGGCGCGTGCCATGCTCTACTTTCCGCAGCCCTCGACCCGCACCTTCCTCTCGTTCAACAACGCCTGCCACGTCCTCGGCATCCGCACCAGCGAGATCCGTGACCCGGCCACCTCGTCCGAGGTCAAGGGCGAGAGCTTCGACGACAGCATCCGCACCTTCAGTTCCTACGTCGACGTCATCGTGATGCGCACGCCGGAGGCCGGGTATGCGGCGCGTGCGGCGGCGCTGATGGACCGCATTCCCCGGCCGGTGCCGATCATCAACGCCGGCAGCGGCAAGGACCAGCACCCGACGCAGGCGCTGCTCGACATCTACACGCTCCAGCGCAGCTTCGCGCTGCGCGGTGGAATCGACGGCAAGGTCATCGGCATGATGGGCGACCTCAGGCGCGGCCGCACCGTGCGCTCGCTCTGCGGGCTCATGAAGAACTATCGCGACGTGCGCCTGGTGTTCATTGCCCCGGAGCCCTTCGCGATGGAGGCCGACGTCAAGGAGGAACTCGCCCGCCACCGCATCCCGTTCACGGAGACCGACAGGCTCGCCGAGGCGCTGCCGGCCCTCGATGCGCTCTACGTCACGCGCATGCAGACCGAGTGGGACACGGCTGGTGAGTCGAGTGCCATGGATTACCGGCAGTTCAGCATCCACCCGGGCAACGTCGGGCGGCTGCCGCGCGAGGCGATCGTCATGCACCCGCTGCCGCGCGGCCCGGAGATCGACCCGGCGGTGGACGAGGATCCGCGCGCCATGTACTGGCGCCAGGAACGCAACGGCATGTGGATGCGCGTGGCGATCCTGCTCAAGATCTTCCGGATGGAGGATCGGCTGTTCGAGCTGGCAGCGGAGACGCCACCGGACGGTCCGGATCCCGCCTGACGCCACTCACCGGCGCCTGCGATCCCGCGACCGCGGTGATGGGCGACATGAGGTCGCGCGCGGTGAGCGCGGTGGCCATGCGCTGCTCGAGCCAGCCGATCAGCGGGGCGAAGCTCTCGACGTCCTTCATCGCCTGGGCGTGCGCGAGTTCGTGGATGCCGAGGCCCTGTTCCACCGCATGCACGTAGTTCTGACTGTCGCGCAGGACGGCGACGATCGGGATGTGCAGCGATTCGAGAAAGCGCATCAGGCGGCGATAGGCCACGGTGTTCTCGCGCACGCGATTGGCGATGACACCGAGACGGCCCATGCGCCGGCTCACCTTGGCCACCAGCAACAGGTCGGCGACCAGCTGCGAGACGGCGTGGATGTCCATGTCGCTCGACAGCACCGGCACGAGGATCGCGTGGGCGCCGCGGGTGAACTGCGTGAGGCGCTGTGCCGTCATCGCCGCCGGCGTGTCGACGACGAGATGGCGCACTTCCGGCGGGATGCGCAACTGGAAGCTGCGCGTGACCCGCGGATTGTGCTCGAACGCCGCCACGCTGTAGATGAAGGGGCGCTCGGCGGGCCGGTTGCAGGCCCAGCGCATGCTGGAAGCCTGCGGGTCGAAATCCATCAGGGCGCTGCGCCGGCCGCTCGCGGCGAAGTAGGCGGCGAGGTTGACGGCCACCGTGGTCTTGCCCGAGCCACCCTTCGGGTTGAGGACCACGATCTTGCGCAGGTCCGGATGGGCGGGAATGTTGAGCAGCATGGCTCGTCAGCCGTCGGGTGACGGGTCCGGCCTGGCGCCGGGGCGTGCCGCTCGCGCACGGCGGCGGCCCCGGTCACCGGCCGGCTGCCGTCGTGGTGGCGGCGCCGTATTGTCACGAATCCGCTGCAGCAGCGTGCGCAGCAGGCTGCGCAGGCTGTCGCGCGCCGCCTCGGGTTCGCCGAGTGCGGGCAGCACGTCGCCGATGGCTTCGAGCGTGGAGACCCATTCGCGCCGGGGTTCGCGGCGCAGCCGTCCGTACATGGACGGTTCGCGTGGCCGCAGCACGAGCCTGGGTAGCCGTGTCAGCCAGGGGTTGCGCCACCACAGCGTCTTGGCCTGGCTCCAGGTGCCGTCGAGCACCAGGATGCCGTCGAGACCGTGATGGGCGAGGTCACGGCGGGTGCCGTGCCGGTCGAGCAGGGCGACATCCGGCAGCGTGGCCGGGTCGATGCCGTCGGGCAGGCGCGCGGCGGCGAGCACGGCCCAGCGTTCCCGGTCGACTTCGTCCTCGCCGAGCGCCTGCGCGAGCGAGGCCCACGATAGCCCGATGCGGATCCGGGCGCGGGGCAGGGTGAGCGCCACCAGCCGTGCGGTACCGAGCAGCGCATCGTCCTCGCGCGGGTGCTGCAGGATCACCACGCGCAGCCTCGTGTCCACCGGCGCGACGCGGTCGCAGATGCAGCACGCGGCCGGGCGCACGCAGTGCGGGCAGGGCGATTCGGCGGTGGTTTCGGGCGGGGCGGCGGGCGTCATGGTGGAACCGTGACGGGCAATGGTCGGGGTGACAGGATTCGAACCTGCGACCTCTTGCTCCCGAAGCAAGCGCTCTACCAAGCTGAGCTACACCCCGCGGGCACGTGACGCACCGGCCCGGCGTGGGCGTCGGGCGCGGGCCGGCATTGTGCGGGAAGCGGCCAGGCGCGTCCAGTGGCCGCCGATGGCGTCAGTAGCGGCGTTCCACCGCGAAATCGGCGAGATCAGCCAGGGCGTCCTTGTACGCCGATGCCGGCAGCCGGGCGAGTGCTGCGGTGGCCTGGCGTGCCGCCTCGCGCGCGCGCGTCAGCGTGTAGGCGAGCGCGCCGGTACGGTGAATGGCCGCGAGGATCGCATCGAGCTGCTCCAGCCCGCCGTGCTCGATGGCGTGGCGGATCGCGCCCTGTTCGGCCGGCGTACCACGCTGCAGGGCATAGATGAGGGGCAGCGTCGGCTTGCCTTCGGCGAGATCGGTGCCGATGTTCTTGCCGAGCTCGTCGCGGTCGGCCATGTAATCGAGCGCATCGTCGACGAGCTGGAAGGCGAGTCCGACCTGCTTGCCGTACTCGACCAGGGTGTCCTCGACGGCGCGGGTCTGGTCGGCGAGGATCGCGCCGATCTGCATGCCGGCTTCGAAGAGCTTGCCGGTCTTGCGGTAGATGACCTGCAGGTAGCGCGCCTCGGTGGTCTCCGGGTCGCGGCAGTTCATGAGCTGCAGCACCTCGCCTTCGGCGATGGCGTTGGTGGCGTCGGCCATGACGTCCATGATGCGCATCTGGCCGACCTGGACCATCATCTGGAAAGCGCGCGAGTAGAGGAAATCGCCGACCAGGACGCTCGCCTGATTGCCGAAGACGTCGTTGGCCGTGCGGCGTCCACGGCGCAGGTCGGAGTCGTCGACGACGTCGTCGTGGAGCAGCGTGGCGGTGTGGATGAACTCGATCACCGCGGCGCAGAGCACGTGCTGGCCCCCGGTGTAGCCGCAGGAACGTGCCGCCAGCAGCACCAGCAAAGGGCGCAACCGCTTGCCGCCGCTGTTGATGATGTAGTGCGAGACGCTGTTGACGAGGGCGACGTCGCTGGAAAGCTGCCCGGTGATCTCGCGATCGACCGCGTTCCAGTCATCGCCGACCAGGCGGCGCACGGCCTCGAGGTCGAATCCGGGACGAGTCGGCTGGACGAGTTGCATGGGGCGGGAATGATGCCTGTGATGGCGCCTGCTGTAAAACCTCCATCAACCGGCGGCAGCCGCCGGGCGCGGCCGCTTTGGCAGCTGATGCAAGCCATTGAACCGGAACGCGCAACTCATTAGAATGCCCGCCTTTTCCGGTCCCGCCGGGGCTGGAGCTGCGGAGAGTCCCAGGATGTACGCTGTATTTGTCACGGGTGGCAAGCAGTATCGCGCCAGCAAGGGCGACCAGCTCGCGGTGGAGAAGCTGCCGGCCGCCGAGGGTGAGGAAGTCGAGTTCACCGACGTGCTCCTGATCGGCGCCGGCCGCAACGTCACCGTCGGCCGGCCGAAGGTGGCAGACGGCAAGGTCACCGCCAGGGTCCTCGCGCAGGGCCGCACCGACAAGGTCAGCGTCATCAAGTTCAAGCGCCGCACGACGTACAAGCGCATGGGTACGCACCGGCAGTCGTTCACGCTGGTGGAGATCACCGGCATCACCGGCGGACCGAAGTCCGGCGCCGCTGCGGAGTAATCGTCATGGCACACAAGAAGGCAGGTGGCAGCACCCGCAACGGTCGCGATTCCGAGGCGAAACGTCTCGGCGTCAAGCGCTTCGGTGGCGAGGGCGTGGTGGCCGGCAACATCATCCTGCGCCAGCGGGGCACGCAGTATCACGCCGGCACCCACGTCGGCATGGGTCGCGACCACACGCTGTTCGCGACGGCCGACTGCAAGGTCGAGTTCAGGCGCCGTGGCCCGAAGCACCGGCTGTTCGTGAACGTCGTTCCCCAGGGCTGAGCCGCGCGCTCGCCCGGGTCGATGAACCCCGCCACGGCGGGGTTCGTCGTTTCTGGGAGTCCCGGTTGCATGAAGTTCGTCGACGAAGCCACGGTTCGCGTGCAGGCCGGCAACGGCGGTGCCGGCTGCGTCAGCTTCCGGCGCGAAAAGAACATCCCCTGGGGTGGCCCCGACGGCGGTGACGGCGGCGACGGCGGCAGCATCTGGCTGGTTGCCCGCCAGGGCGTCAACACGCTGGCAGATTTTCGCGTGAATCGTCGCTACCGGGCCGGGCACGGCGAGCCCGGCTCCGGGGCCAACTGCAGTGGCCGCAGCGGGGAGGATCTCGAGGTTCCCGTCCCCTGCGGCACGCGCGTGCATGCGGAGGAGACCGGTGAACTGCTCGGCGACCTGACGCGCGACGGCGAGCGCCTGCGGGTGGCTGCCGGTGGCCATGGCGGCAAAGGCAACACGCGCTTCAAGAGCAGCGTCAACCGGGCGCCGCGCCGGTCGACCCCCGGCACGCCGGGCGAGGGTCGCGTGCTGAAGCTCGAGCTCACCTTGCTTGCCGATGTCGGTCTGCTCGGCAAGCCGAACGCCGGGAAATCGACGCTGATCCGCGCCGTGTCGGCGGCCCGGCCGAAGGTGGCCGACTACCCGTTCACGACGCTGCACCCGAACCTGGGGGTCGTCTATGTCGGGGAACTGCGCAGTTTCGTCATGGCCGACATCCCGGGCCTCATCGAGGGCGCCGCCGAGGGGGCAGGGCTCGGCACGCGTTTCCTGAAGCACCTGGAACGTACGCGCCTGCTGCTGCACCTGGTGGACCTCGCACCGCCACCGGGCACGACCGAGCCCGCGGCCGACGCGCTGGAGATCGTCGGCGAACTGCAGCGCTTCAGTCCGGAACTCGCCGGCAAGGAGCGCTGGCTGGTGCTGAACAAGGTCGACCTGCTGGCGGATGGCGAGGTGGCGGCGCGCGAGCGCGAGGTGATCGGTGCGCTCGGGTGGGACGGACCGGTGTACCGCATCAGTGCGGCGGACGGCACGGGTACCACGCGCCTGGTGGGCGACGTGATGAGGCGGCTGGAGGAACTCGCTGCGGTCGCGACCGTGGCGCCCGGCGACGGCTGAGGCGTGGGGGCTACCGGGCCTTGATGGCCTTCAGCGCCTTGTTGAGCCGGCTCTTGTGCCGTGCCGCCTTGTTGCGGTGGACGATGCCCTTGCCGACCATGGCGTCGATCTCGGGCACGGCGGCCTGCAGGGCCGTCGTCGCCGCGGCGGCATCACCGCCCTTGATTGCCTTGTCGGCCTTCTTCATGGCGCTGCGCATGCGGGTGCGCAGGGCGGCGTTACGCTGGCGGTGCTTCTCCGCCTGCCGCGCCTTTTTCGCTGCTGACTTGATGTTCGCCAAGACTGGGGGACCTTCTGTCGTTCGACGCCCGGCTGCTGCCCGGCGAAGGCGGCGTATTCTTTGGGTTTGCCCCTGCCTTGTCAAGGCGCGGACGGCCTGCTCACGGCGCGCAGCGGTGAACTGCTAGACTCCCACGCCGATGCCAGGCCCCCCGTCCTCGTCCCCGGCCGCCGTCTCCGGGCGGCGCCTGCTGAAATCGACCACGACGGTCGGTGCGATGACGCTGCTGTCACGCATCCTCGGGCTGGTGCGCGACGTGGTCTACGCGCGCCTGTTCGGCGCTTCCTTCCTGATGGACGCCTTCTTCGTGGCGTTCAAGATCCCCAACATCTTCCGCCGCTGGTCGGCGGAGGGGGCGTTCTCCCAGGCCTTCGTGCCGGTGTTCGCCGACTACGACCAGAACCGGCAGCCGGCGGAGGTGCGCGAGCTGGTGGACCGCGTCACCGGCACGCTCGGCCTGCTGCTGCTCGCCATCACGGTGCTCGGCATCGTGGCTGCGCCATTGCTGATCCTGGCATTCGCGCCGGGATTTGCCGCGGCGACGACGGAGGCCGCCCGCTTCGGCCTCGCCGTGGACATGCTGCGGCTGACCTTTCCCTACCTCTTCTTCATTTCGCTGGGGGCGCTCGCCGGCGGCATCCTCAACACCTACCACCGCTTCGGGGTGCCGGCCTTCTCGCCGGTGCTCCTCAACATCGTCATGATCGTCTTCGCCGCCTTCGTGGCACCGTACTACGAGCGGCCGGGCATGGCGCTCGCGGCCGGCGTGTTCGCCGCCGGCGTGATCCAGCTTGCCTTCATGGTGCCGTCACTGCGCCGCATCCGGCTGCTGCCGCGGCCACGCTGGGGCGCGCAGCATCCGGGCGTGCGCCGCATCCTCGGCCTCATGGTGCCGGCGATCTTCGGCTCGTCGGTGGCGCAGCTGAGCATCCTGCTCGACACGCTCATCGCCTCGTTTCTCGTCACCGGCAGCATCAGCTGGCTGTACTACGCCGACCGGCTCATGGAGTTTCCCCTCGGGATCTTCGGCATTGCGCTTGCCACCGTGATCCTGCCGAACCTCTCCCGCCAGCACGCCAGCGCCTCGGGCGAGGCCTTCGCCGCCACGCTCGGCTGGTCGATCCGCTTCGTGGTACTGATCTCGGCGCCGGCCTCGGTGGGCCTCGTGCTGCTCGCCGGGCCGATGCTCGCCACGCTCTTCTACGGCGGGCAGTTCACCGCCGCCGACGTGCGCATGGCGAGCTACGCGCTGATGGCCTACGGTGCCGGGCTCGCCGCGCTGACCCTGGTCAAGGTGCTCGCTCCGGGTTACTTCGCGCGCCAGGACACCCGCACGCCGGTGCGGGTCGGGCTGATCGCGCTCGGCTGCAACATGGCCTTCAACCTGGCCGTGGTGGCGCCCTGGGCGTATGCCGGGCTGCCGGCCCCGCACGCCGGGCTCGCGCTGTCCACTTCGCTTTCCGGGTGCCTGAACGCGGCGCTCCTGTTCCGCGGCCTGCGCCGGGACGGGGTGCTGCCGGCGCGCGCGGGGCTGCGCGCGTTCGTGCTCCGCGTGGCGATCGCCTGCGGCGTCATGGGGGCGCTGCTGGTCGCCTTCACGCCGCCGCTGCCGCGCTGGCTCGAGGCCGGGTTGCTGGAGCGTTGCCTGTGGCTGGCGGCCATCATCGGCGGGGCGGTCGTGGCCTACTTCGCGAGCCTGCTCGCCGTCGGGCTGCGGCCGGCCGAGCTGCGGATGAAAACCGCGGGGCCGCCCGTATAATCGCGGCTTTGGGCGTGCGGCTGCGATGAGACTGATTCGCCGGCCGGCCGGGCGGCCCGGGATCCTGTCCCGGGGCTGCGTGGCCACGATCGGGGTATTCGACGGCGTGCACCGCGGCCACCAGCGCATCCTGCGGCGCGTGACCGAGGAGGCCGGTCGCCGCGCGCTGCGCTCGCTGGTGTTCACGTTCGAACCGACGCCGCGCGAGTACTTCAGCAGTGCGACACCGCCGGCGCGGCTGACGCGTTTTCGCGAGAAGTTCGCGCTGCTGGCCGGGCTCGGGCTCGATGCGTTGTACTGCCCGCGCTTCGAGCCGGCCCTCGAGTCGCTGGCCCCGGTGCAGTTCATCGAGGAGCTGCTGGTGCGTCGCCTGTGCGTGCGCCACCTCGTGGTGGGTGACGACTTCCGTTTCGCGAGCCGCCGCGCCGGCACGCTGGCGGACCTGGAAGCTGGTGGCCGTGCGCACGGCTTCACGGTCGAACAGGTGGGCAGCGTGGTCGCAGGCGGCGCACGCGTGTCGAGCACCGCGGTGCGCGAGGCGCTGGCGGCGGGAGACATGACGCGTGCGCGCGAGCTGCTCGGCCGCTGGTATGCGATGACGGGCCGGGTCGTGCGCGGACGCCGGCTGGGCCACGCGCTCGGCATGCCGACGGCGAACGTCAACCTCTGCCGCCGGCAGAGCCCGGTGGCCGGGATTTTCGCGGTGCAGGTGGCCGGCCTGGGCGATGGGCTGCTGCCGGGTGTGGCGAGCGTCGGCACGCGACCGACGGTCGCCGGCGTGGAGCCGCTCCTGGAAGTGCATGTCTTCGATTTCGACCGCGACATCTACGGCCGCTACATCGAGGTGCGGTTCGTGGCGCGACTGCGCGACGAGGTGCGGTTTCCCGACCTCGCGAGCCTGCAGCAGCAGATGCACCTCGATGCCCGGCAGGCGCGCAGCCTGCTCAAGGACCACTGAAGGACGGCGACGCGAGTGAGCGAGCACGACTACAAGGCAACCCTGAACCTGCCCGAAACGGACTTCCCGATGAAGGCGAGCCTCGCCGAGCGCGAACCGGCGATGCTCGCGGCATGGGAAGCCGACGACGTCTACGGACGCATTCGTCGCGCTGCCGCCGGGCGGCCGAAATTCCTGCTGGTCGACGGGCCGCCCTATGCCAACGGCCAGATCCACCTCGGCCACGCGGTGAACAAGGCCCTGAAGGACATGGTAGTGAAGTCGAAGACGCTGTCCGGCTTCGACGCGCCCTACATCCCGGGTTGGGACTGCCACGGGCTGCCGATCGAGCTCGAAGTCGAGAAGAAGCACGGCAAGGTGGGCCGCAAGCTCGACGCCACGCAGTTTCGCGAGGCCTGCCGGCAGTACGCGCGGGCCCAGGTCGACAGCCAGCGGCGCGATTTTCGCCGTCTCGGCGTGCTCGGCGACTGGGATCGTCCCTACCTCACCCTGGATCCGGCGTTCGAGGCCAGCCAGGTGCGCGGTTTCGCACGCATCATGGCCAACGGCCACGTGCAGCGCGGCTACAAGCCGGTGCACTGGTGCCTGGACTGCGGCTCGGCGCTCGCCGAGGCGGAAGTGGAGTACGCCGACCGGACCTCGAGCGCCATCGACGTGCGGTTCGAGGTGGTCGATCGCGCCGACTGCGACCGGCGTCTCGCCCTGTCGCCCGGTGCGGCGCTGCCACTGGCCATCCCCATCTGGACCACCACGCCCTGGACACTGCCGGCCAATCAGGCCGTGGCGCTCGGTCCGGCGCACGACTACGTCCTGGTGGAGGCGACCATCGCCGGCCGGCGTGAGCGTCTGGTGCTCGCCGAGGCGCTGGCGAGTGCCGCGCTGTCACGTTACGGTGCCGGCGACATCGTGCAGATCGCCCGTTTTCACGGCGACGCGCTCGCCGGACTGCTGCTGCAGCACCCGTTCTGCGAGCGCCAGGTGCCGGTGATCACCGGCGAGCACGTCACGCTCGACGCCGGGACCGGCGCGGTGCACACGGCGCCCGGCCACGGTCTCGAGGACTTTGCCGCAGGCGTGGCTCATGGACTGCCGCTCGACAATCCGGTGGACGGCACCGGTGTCTTCGTGGCCGGCACGCCACGGTTCGCCGGCATGCACATCAAGGAAGCCAACGAGGCGATCGTCGCCACGCTGGCCGCGGAAGGCAGGCTGCTGCGGGCCGAGAAGGTCGTGCACAGCTACCCGCATTGCTGGCGCCACAAGTCGCCGCTGATCTTCCGTGCCACGCCGCAGTGGTTCATCAGTCTCGACCGCAACGGCCTGCGAGCCGCCGCGCTCGACGCCATCGGCGAGGTGCGCTGGGTGCCGGACTGGGGCCGCCAGCGCATCGAGAGCATGGTGGCCGGGCGTCCGGACTGGTGCGTCTCGCGCCAGCGGGCCTGGGGCGTGCCGATTCCCTTGTTCGTGCACCGGAGCAGCGGGGACGTGCATCCGGAGAGCCCCCGACTCATCGAGGAGGTCGCCCGGCGCATGCAACAGCGCGGCGTGGATGCCTGGTTCGACCTCGATCCGCGCGAACTGCTCGGAGCCGATGCCGGCGACTACGAGAAGGTCAGCGACACCATGGACGTGTGGATGGACTCCGGCATGGTGCACCACTGTCTCGCCGCCGCCCGTCCCGAGGTCGGCTTTCCGGCAAGCCTCTACCTGGAGGGCTCCGACCAGCACCGCGGCTGGTTCCAGAGTTCGCTGCTCACCTCGGTGGCGATGCACGGGCGCGCGCCCTACGAGGCCGTGCTCACCCACGGCTTCACCGTGGACGAGAAGGGCCGCAAGATGTCGAAGTCGCTCGGCAACGGCATCGAGCCGCAGCGCGTGTTCTCCACGCTCGGCGCCGACGTGCTGCGCCTGTGGGTCGCTGCCACCGACTACCGCGGCGAGATGAGCGGCTCGAACGAGATCCTCAAGCGCATCTCGGAGTCCTACCGGCGCATGCGCAACACCGTGCGCTTCCTGCTCGGCAACCTGCATGGCTTCGACCCGCAGCGCCATGCCGTGGCGGTGGAGGAACTCGTCGACCTCGACCGCTGGGCGCTCGCGCGCACCGGCGAGCTGCAGCGCGAGATCCTCGCCGCCTACGACGCCTACGAGTTCCACCGCGTCTACCAGCTGCTGCACAACTTCTGCGTGGTCGACCTCGGCGCCTTCTACCTCGACGTCATCAAGGACCGCCTCTACACCACGCCGCGCGAGGGCGCACCGCGCCGTTCCGCGCAGACCGCCATGTACCACGTCGCCGAGGCGATGGTGCGCTGGCTCGCGCCGGTGCTGAGCTTCACGGCCGAGGAGATCTGGCGCGCGCTGCCGGGCAGTCGCGACACCACGGTGTTCACCAGTACCTGGCATGAGCTGCCGGCACCCGGTGCTGGCCGCATCGACTGGCCGGTGCTCCTGCGGGTGCGCGAGACCGCCGCACGGGCGCTCGAGGCCCTGCGCGTCGCCGGGCGCATTGGCTCCGGGCTCGATGCCGAGCTCGGGATCTACGCGGATGGAGCGACCGGGGCGGCGCTCGCCGGCCTCGGGCCGGAGCTGCGCTTCGTGTTCATCACCTCCGCAGCCAGCGTGCACCCGGCTGCGGAACGCCCGGCCGAGGCGATGCCCGGCGAGGGCTTCTGGGTGGCGGTGACGCCCGCCACGCACGAGAAATGCGTGCGCTGCTGGCACCGGCGCGAGGACGTCGGTCGCAACGCCGCCCACCCGCAGCTCTGCGGCCGCTGCGTCGGCAACGTGGAGGGCCCGGGCGAACGCCGGGCCTGCGCCTGATGGCCGGGTCGCCGCCGGCTGCAGTCACCGCCGGGCGCCGCCCGCTGCTCGCCTCGCTGGTCGTTTCGCTTCTCGTCGTGCTGCTCGACCAGCTGACCAAGTTCGAGGTCACGCAGTCGCTGGATCTCTATCAGCGCGTGCCCGTGCTGCCGTTCTTCGATCTCGTGCGCCTGCACAACAGCGGCGCGGCGTTCAGCTTCCTCGCCGGTGCCTCGGGCTGGCAGAACTGGCTGTTCATGGGCGTGGCGGTCGTCATCAGTGCGGGCATCCTGTGGTGGCTCGTGCAGTTGCCCCGCCGCGGCAAGGCCGTGCTCGGGCTCGGGCTGGCGCTGCTGCTGGGTGGCGCCATCGGCAACCTCATCGACCGTGTGCTCTACGGCTACGTGGTCGACTTCATCCTGCTCTACTACGGCGAGTGGTCGTATCCGGCCTTCAACATCGCCGATTCCGCCATCACCTGCGGCGTGGCGCTGGTGCTGTTCGACGGGCTGGTGCTCGAGCGGCGCCGCCGCTAGCGCCAGCAACGCTCGGTGATGGCCGCACCCGTGGCGCCATCGCGTGCCGAGGCCGTGCGCAGGCCGCTCTGGTCGATCGTCAACACCCAGCAGTCGACATCGTCGGCCTGTGCACCGTCCGGGTCGACCGTGGCCCTGGTCGTGAAGCCGACCGCCGGCCCGCCGGCCGGGAGCTCGATCGCGAGCGTGTAGTAGCCGTGCTCGGTGCCGGCGATGCCCAGTCCGGCGGGTGGCGCCCCGGCCATGGCCGCGCCATCGGCGTATTGCCCGTTCTGGGCGTAGAACTTTTCCTGGGCGGCGGCGAGACGCAGCAGCGCCGTGGTGGCATCTACCCGGTTGGCGCGGCGCAGGTACTGGCGGTAGCTCGCGGTGGCGATGCTGGCGAGAAGGGCCACGATGGCCACCGTGACCATCAGTTCGATCAGCGTGAAGCCCGCGCCGGCGCGCGACTGCGGCATGCTCAGCGCGCCGGTTGCGGGGTCCAGAAGGTCCTCCGCAGGGCGCCGCCGGCGCCGTCCTCGGGCGGGAAGCACACCAGCCCGATGCAGCGCGTCGGGCCTTCCGTGAGGCTCGACGGGAACAGGAACACGGCGTCCGGGGCGATGCCGGCCTGGTTCAGCGTGGTGTAGCGGTCCTCCACGGTGAGCACGTCGGGGTCGGCGCTGCCGTCGAGGTTGGTGACCGGCCGGCCGTTGCAGACGTCAACCTGGTAGGCGCGGTTGATGCCGACGCCGCCGGCGCAGCTTGCCACCGCCTCAGTCGGGGAAAACGAGGTGAAGAACACCGTCTGGTCGAAGGTGGTCGAGGCGTTCAGGACCTTCTCACCCGGATCCTCGAGCAGGCGCAGGCGCCAGCCAGCGGCATCGTTCGGCACCACGGCGGCGGCGTCCCCGGTGATGTCCTGCAGGTCGGCGACACCGAGCGGCTCTCCGTACGAGGCGCTGCTGCGGGCACCGAAGACGTTGGCGTCGCGTACCGAGAAGAACGCATCTTCGACGTCGGTGTCGAGCGGATGGCCCCGATAGCCGGAGCCGATGTTGATCGCGAGGAAGGTGCCGCGCGTGCAGTTCACGAAGACGACATCGGGCGTGGCATGAAAGCGGCGCACATCGGCCGCCGGCGGGTCGGCGAGCCCGGCGGCGCCGAGGGCCGCCAGCACGCCGCCGGCGCCGAACTCCTCGGCACCGCTGCCGTTGAGGAAGTCGAAGCGCCAGAGCTGCCCGCCCGTGTCGCCGACGTAGAGCCGGTCGGGGAGTCCGTCCCCGGTGAGGTCGATCGTGCGCGGGGCGGCCGGGATCGAGTGCGTCATCCGCGGCAGTTCCAGGTCATGCCCGTGGTCGGGTGCACCGGCGCTCCACAGGACCTCACCGTCCTCGAGGTCGAGCACGAAGAGGGCGTTGCCGGCGGTATCGGTGCGGTAGCCGCGGTTGTCCTGGGCGTCGTCGTAACCGCCGCTGAGGACCACCACGTCGCGTGTGTCGTCGCCGATGCGCAGCCGTGTCACCACGGGAGCGGCCCAGACCTGGCCGAGATCGCCGAGCCGTTCACTCGCCCGATCGACACGCCAGCGCAGTTGCGGCGCATCCGGGTCGCTGACGTCGACGGCAAACACGGCCGTGCCGCCGCGGCCCATGCCGAAGACGAGCACGGCCTCGTCGCCGGCCCCGATGCCCGGCTCGCCATCCTGGTTGCGCACTGCGAGTCGCATTTCGCCGTCCAGGCCATAGCGCTTGCCGGCGCTCGCCGCGTTGACGAAGAGGTCGTTCTGTCGCGCCAGCAGCTGCCCGGGCACGTAGGCCCAGCGCTCCTCGCCGGTGGCGGCGTCGACGGCGTGCAGGTAGCCGTCGTTGGTGGTGAGGTAGACGACGGTTTCCGGGTTCTCGGCGCTGGTTCCGTAACTCAGCGTCACCGGGCGACTGTGCAGCGGGTCGCCCATCTGGTGGCGCGGCTCGGTGCGGTCGCCATCGCCGTCGAGGTCGGCGCCATCGTCCCCGCGCATCCAGCGGATCAGCGCATCGCGCTCGCCGGCGGCCACGCCGAGGATCCCGGCGGTGAGCGCTGCGTTCGCGGTCTCGACGCGGTTGCCGCTGGCGGAGAGGTCGGAACCGGCGATGTCGGTGTACAGGCGCCGTTCGGCGTCGGCCTCGAGCAGGGCGGCGGCGCCGCCGGCAGTGACGCGGTCGCCATCCGCGCCGACGCTCCACAGGCTCACGGCATCGGTCTCGAAGAAGCCGGTGAGCGGGTCGACGACGGCGTCGCCCGCGGCGTCGACCAGCTGGCCCTCGACGAAGCGGTACTTCTTCAGGTTGCCGGGCCAGTGCACCGTGCCGGCTGGCTCGAACAGCGCCACGAACACGTCGCGCTCGGCGGCCGCCCGGTTGAAGGTATTGGCCGGAATGGCCGGGGCGACGAAGGTGCCTGCCCGCTCGGCGATGTTGGCCACCACGGCGGTCAGCGCCGTCGTCAGGCTGGCGGTGTCGTCGGCCACGTGGTAGCGCCCGCCGCCGCGCCGGGCGGTGGACTCCAGCAGCGGAATGTCGATGGCGACGCCGACGGTATAGGTGACGACGTTCTGCAGGCCGTCCACACTGCCGGCGGCGTCGCTGCGAAAGAGATATTCCGCGAGGTCGTCGAGGCAGGCGCCATCGCCCGTGCCGTCGCAGCTGCCGACCAGCGTCGAGAATCCCGGCAGTTCGACGATGTGGTGGTCGGCACCGGTGTCACGCGTGGGCTCGCCATCGGTCAGCAGCACGATGAAATTCTTCTGGCATTGGGCATCGATCGGCGACCGGTAGATCGTCGCCGCCGGGTCGCCGCCGAGCCGTGCGGCGGGGGCGCTGAGCACCGGTCCCATGTCGCCATAGAAGATGGTGCTGCCGCGGAGGTATTCGGTCGCCTCGAACAGCGTTTCGCTGAGCGGCGTGGAGCCGCTCGCGAACAGGGCATCGACGGCATCCTTCATGGCCTGGCGTGAGGTGCCGATGTCGGTGACCGCCTGCGACACCGGCCCGCCCTCCGTGGCGTTGAAGTGCATCAGGCCGATGTTGACGTCTTCGAGCGTGTCGACGAGGCCGGTGACCACGTGCTTGACGATCTCGAGCCGGCTGCGCATCACCGTGGGCGGGTTGTCGCGCCAGTTGAGCCAGTTGCCATCGTACAGCGTGGCCTGGGCATTCCACGCGGGCTCCTGGCTGTCGTCGGCAGCCCAGGGACCCGCACTGCCGTTGGCCGCGTAGAGCGCACCGCCGCTGCCGTCGCCGTCGACACCGCGGTCGTCCTGGCACTCGACGTGTCCGGGCTCCGGCGCCGCATCGAGTGGCTCCCAGCGCTCGGTGCCGGCCTGCCAGCCGAGGATCCTGCCGGCGTACTGCCCGCGCTGGTCGAGCGCGGTGAGCGCCGCGGCGCACCGGTTGACCGATTTCGGGACGAAGGCGGTGCTGGCACAGGGCGGCGGTTCGGTGCCGGTTGCGACATACAGCACGTCGGTACGGTAGCAGCCGGCAAACGTCACGGTGGGATCCCATTCGGCCTGGGTTTCCACCAGCGTGTCCATGCTGCCCGAGGTGTCGACGATGAACAGGACATTCGGCCGTGCGGCGTCGGGGCTGCCCGCGGCCTCGGCCACGAAGAGTTCCGTGTCGTCGGCGCGTGCGCCGCTACCCGGGCCGGTGAGCCACGCCAGCGCAAGCAGGCCGGCGCCAGCCCATGGGTGGTGGCGCCGGGTCATGGCCGGCTCCCGCTGTTCGCGGCATCGAGCACGAGCCGGCGCACATGGCGCGTCTTCGGGTCGTAGTACACGTAGCAGAAGCCCTGGTTCGCCGCGACCTGCAGCGCGCGCTTCGCCTGCGCCCGGAACTCGGCGAGCGACACCGGTGTGGCCGAGGGCCGCACCAGGTAGCGCGTCCCGGCGTCGACGCGCAGGACCTCGGGACGGCACCGCGGGCAGAGCCGCGCCATCAGGTAACCGGCTTCGTTGCCGGGCAGGGTCAGGTCACCGAGGCCGAGTTCGTAGGCCTGCTCGACGGCGCGCAATGCCGCTGTCGCATGGCCGGCGGCGAGCACGAGCATGGCCGCTGCCACGAGCAGGGTGAGCCGTTTTCTGCCGTATGACGCTGTCATTCTTCGACCTGCCGCAGGAACCCCTGCGCGTGGATGGCCTCGGCATCGCGCTGGTCGGTGCGGCCGCGCGACTCGATGCGATAGTGGAGCTGGACGAACTTGCCGATGCTGCTGCCGGGCAGGTCGCTGGTGGCTCCCTCCAGGCACAGCCGCGACTGGTAGCGGCCGCCGAGTTCATCGACTTCGACTTCGCCACCCCAGGGCAGGTCGGCATCGCTCCAGGGGCGTGGCGTGGCCGGACAGTCGGGCGCGACGTCGAGGTCGATGGCGGCGCTCTCGATCTGGCGCAACGTGGCGCGCGTGCCCGACTCGGCAAGCTGGAAGGCGTTCTCGCGGAACTGCGCGTTGCCCGACATGGCGAGGTCCAGCGTGGCGGTGCGCATCGCCGAGATGGCGAGCACGGTGAGCACCATCAGCAGCACCAGGCCGACGATCAGGGCGGCGCCGTGCTGGGCTGCAGTCCGTGTTCCTGCGCGCGTCATCCGGTCACCTGATTGCGCAGCCCGATGGTCTTGGTGACTTCGAGGCGCTGGAAGCCGGCGGGGTAGGGTGCATCGCCCGGCACGATGACCGGGGCGTCCGCGTCGAGCGGCTGGTACTCGCGCGGATCCGTGTAGCCCGCGCCCGGGGACTCCTCGGAGCGCAGCAGGAGCCACAGGCGCACGGCGACGATGGCACCGGGAACGGCCGCTGCATCGTCCGGGTCGACGTAGCGTTCCACGGTGCCGTCGCCGTTCGCATCGAGCCCGAACTGCACCTGCAGGTTCTCGACGCCGCTCACGATCTCCTGATCCTCGACGAGCGCTCCCGCCACCAGTGTCTGGCGCCGCAGCGAGGGCAGGTCGGCCGTGAAGCTCGAGGTGTCGTCGACGTAGTAGGCGTGGACCACGAGGTCGCGGGTCTCGCTGTCGGCGCCGAAACCGGCCGGCACACCGCCGTCGGCGAACAACTGTGCCATGGCGAGGCTGCTCTGGACCTGGACCTGCCCGGCCTGCGGTGCACGCAGGAGGTCGCTCGCGTGGCGCACGACCAGCACGTCGCTGCCGGCGCGCGCGGCGCTGAACGGCGCGCAGCCGAGATCGTAGACGTCGTCGCTCGCCTCGACCGGCGCGGCGAGGTCGAGTGCCCAGGCGGTGACATCGTCGCCGTCGCAGCTCACGGCGATGCCGCCCGCCGGTGCCACCAGCGCAGCCTCGCGGTGCCGGCCCCAGAAGCCGGCCAGCCGCAGGTCCGGCTCGATGGTTTCCAGCGCAAAGCGCGCATTCTCGTTGAGTCGCGTATTCACCTCCGCGGCGCGGAAGTTGCTCTTGCTCTGCACGTACACCTGGAACGCTCCCCAGGTGAGAAAGACGCCGATGGCCATCGCCACGGTGAGTTCCACCAGCGTCATGCCGCGGCTGTACCGGGGAACCGGACCGTGCGAATGGCGGCTCACAGCTGCAGCGCCAGCGTGTAGGACGCCGGCGTCTCCTGCCCGACCTCGGGCCACTCGATCCTGATCACGAACTGCTCCAGCGGCGCCAGGTCCTGGCGCTCGATCGTGGCGCCGGCCCCCGCGGGCAGCCGCAGGCGCAGCTCCTCCAGCCAGCGGAACCAGTCGTCCTGTGCGAGGGAATCGGGGTCGCAGGGATCGACACCGTTGACGCAGTCGCGATCCTCGCCGGGCCCGGCGCCGGTGTAGTCGCCCGTCGGGTTGAGGCGGATGCGGTCGGCCATGTCGCTCGCCAGCGTGACGGCTGTCGTGCGATACACGGACGTGCGTCCCGCACGCAGGCCCTCGACGTACAGGCCCGCGATGCCGAGCAGCCCGACGGCGAGGACGACGAGGGCGACCAGCACTTCCACCAGCGTGAAGCCGGCGGCTTGCGGTCGTGCGCGGGGCAGGTGACGGCTGGCGTCCATGGTGTCAGCAGCCTCCCAGCGGATTGCCGGGCCCCTGCAGCAGTTCGACCGTGTCGAGCAGCACCAGCCGGCCGGCGGGCGTGATCATGAGCCAGCGACCGGCCGCGCGCCCGTCGCCCGTGTCGATGTCGCCGCGGGTGTCGCAGAGCTGGATGTGGCGCACGGGGCTGGTGCCACCGACACCCTGCAGCAGGCCATCGCCGCGGAAGGCGAGGCGCTCCGGCGGGTCGATATCGACGCCGGAGCCGGCTTGCGCGCGGATCCCGGCGTCGACCGGGCCGTGCGCCTGCAGCACCGCCTCGCCGTCGTCCACCACCCCGTCCTCGCTGGCATCGACGAAGACGATCCAGCCATCGAGCAGGCGTGCGGCGGGATCGCAGGCCGGGATGGGGGCATCCCAGTCGCTGCTCGCGCAGAGGGTCACCGTACGGTTGCGGGTCATGGCTGTGCCGCGGGCGGCGTGCAGGCTGGCGACCAGATCGTTGCCGGCGGTGGCCATGTCCGCATTGGCCACCAGCGATTGAAACGCCGGCACGCCCAGGCCCAGCGCAAATGCCAACACCATCATGAGCATCATGAGCTCGATGAGGGTGAAGCCTTCTCGGTGCTCCTTCCTCATAGGCATGCATCCTGCACCCCGGCGTGACGGAGCGCAGCCCATGCCGATGAGCGGTCGGTTCGATGGGACGGGCGGCAGCGGTGAGCATCAGGCTCATCACCGGTCAGGCGGCGCAATCGAGCGGGCGCCCGCCCGGGGCGCGTCGTGTCACCCGCGGCCGCCCCGTCGTGCTCACCACCACGGCGCGGGCGCCGGCGGCGCCACGGGCATCGCAGAACACCACGGTGCCGTTCGTTGCACGCAGCGACCAGGGTCGCAGCACGTAGGCGGCCCGGTTGCTGCGTGCCCGGATGCTCTCGACGAGCGGCTCCCGGGCGACGATGCGCTCGCCGCCGTCGATCTGGGGTGGTTCGTCGCCATCGGCGTTGACGAACACGATCCAGCCGCTGGCCCAGTCGCCCGCCCCGGCGCACTGCGCCGTCACCGCGCTGCGGCAGACCACGGCTGGCTGGCCCCGGCCCCGCGCCAGGGTGCGCGCGGCGTGGATGCCGTGCACCAGCGCGTTCACCCTTGCGGCCATGCGTGCCTCGAGCAGCAGGCCCTGCAGGGCCGGGACGCCGGCAACGAGCAGCCCGGCGATCAGGCCGAGGGTGAGCAGGGCTTCGATCAGGCTGAATCCGCGCTGCGCGTGCATGGTCCGGGACGATAGGTGCCCATGGCGAATGACGCAGCCCGTCAAAGCGCTGCGAATACGCGGAAATACTGCTGGCGTGCGCGTTTACAGTGACCAAACGCGACGGCTACAATCCGGTGGCAACGGTTTTCCGGGGAAATTCCGCAGGTGGACGCACGTGAGCGCATCACGACCCGACTGGTCGAACTGGGCATCAGGCCCACGGCACAGCGGGTGCAGATCGCATTGCTGATCCTCGACCGCCCCTGTCACTTCTCGGCCGACCAGATCCTCGGCACCCTGCGCCGCGACGGGGCGAGCGTGTCGAAGGCGACGGTCTACAACACGCTCAACCTGTTCTCGCGCCATGGCCTGGTGCGCGAGATCGCCGTCGACCCCGAGCGCCTGATGTACGACTCGACCACGAATTCCCATCACCATGTCTACAACGTGGAGACGGGGGAGCTGTTCGACGTCAGCGCGCAGGAACTGCGCATCGGCAAGCTGCCGGCCCTGCCGCGGGCGACGCAGGCGGAGAGCGTGGAAGTCATCGTCAAGGTGCGTCCGAAGCCGGCCGGCTAGCCGCCTCGCGCAAGCTGCTATACTGCGCGCCCGCGCGCCGGCGTAGCTCAGTTGGTAGAGCAGTCGCTTCGTAAGCGAGAGGTCGGGGGTTCAAGTCCCTCCGCCGGCACCATTCCCACCTGCGGGGCCGCCCGGACCACGTCGGGGTTCACATGCGACTGATCATCGGGATTTCGGGCGCCAGCGGTTCCATCTACGGCATCCGCCTGCTGCAGGTCCTGCGGCAGCACGCCGGCATCGAGACCCACCTGGTCGTCAGTCATGGCGGCAAGCTCAACATCGCGCTCGAGACGGGCATGACGGTGCAGCAGGTCGAGAGCCTCGCGAGCGTCGTGCACAGCGACCAGAACCTCGGTGCCTCGATCGCGAGCGGTTCGTTCCTCACCGACGGCATGATCATCGCGCCGTGTTCGATGAAGACGCTCTCGGGCGTCGTCCATTCCTACGCCGACAGCCTCATGGTGCGAGCCGCCGACGTGGTGCTGAAGGAACGCCGTCGCCTGGTGCTGGTGCCCCGCGAGACGCCGCTGCACGAGGGTCACTGCCGGCTCCTGTACGAAGCCGCGCGTCTCGGGGCGATCATCGCGCCGCCCATGCCGGCCTTCTACAACGAGCCCCAGGGTATCGACGACCTGATCGACCACACGGTCGGGCGCCTGCTCGACCTGTTCGGTATCGACAGTGGCCTCGTCAGGCGCTGGGCCGGCGCCGGGAAGGGCGCTGCCAGGCAGGCCGGGCCGTGAGCGAAGCCGACCGCGCCGCCGTGCGGCGCCTGCTGGAGCAACACCACACGCTGACGCTCGCTACCTGCCGCGAGGGGCAGCCGTGGGCAGCCACGGTGTTCTTCGCGAGCGACGCCGACCTCAACCTGTATTTCGTTTCCGACCGGCGCACCCGCCATGGCCGGGACATGCTGGCCAGCCCGGCGGTGGCGCTGGCGATCGACGCCGACGTCGACAACTGGAACGATGTGCGGGGGCTGCAGATCGAGGGCAGCGCCTCGCCCCTGGACGGCGCCGAACGCGCGACGGCGCTGGCGCTGTACCTCGCCCGCTTCGCCAGCGTCCGGGCGTTGTTCGAGGCGCCACGAACGGCCGACGAGCAGGTGATCGCCGGCCGTCTGCGTCACGCCGATTTCTGGCGGGTGACGCCTGCGTTCATCCGCCTCGTCGACAACAGCCGCAGCTTCGGCTTTCGCATCGAACTGCGTCCATAGCAGCGCCCCGCAGCGGCGCCGGCCGCCGGTCAACGGCTGTCGGCCCCCGGGTACGGCGGCAGCTGGCCGAGATGGATGCCGCTGTCGACGATCAGCGTCTCGCCGGTGATCAGGTCGGCGTCGGTGAGGAACCACACCAGCACCCGGGCGATGTCCTCGGCCGTGGCGACGCGCTTCAACGGCAACTGGGTACCCTGCACGCGCAGGAACTGCTCGTACTGTTCCTCGCCGAGACCGTTTCTCAGCCAGCGGGTCTGGATCATGCCGGGCGCGACCGCATTGATGCGGATCTCCGGCGCGAGCACGTGCGCGAGCGAGCGGGTCATCAGGTTCAGGGCCGCTTTCGACGCTGCGTAGGGGATGGAGGAGGCGATCCCCGTTACGCCGCCGATCGAGGAGTCGTTGACGATGGCACCACGGCCCTGCTTCTTCATGGTGGGCGCCACGGCCCTCACCATCTGGTAGGCGCCCACGACGTTGACGGCGTAGATGTCGAGGAAATCCTGCTTGTCGACGCCCTCGAGCTTCTGGTAGGGGTTGAACTTCGTGCGGGCGGCGTTGTTGATCAGGTAGTCGATGCGGCCCCAGCGGTCGGTCGCCGCCTGCGCCATGGCACGGCAGGCCGCGTCGTCGGCGACATCGGCCTGGAAGACGATCGTCTCGACGCCCTTCGCGCGACAGGTCGCTGCCGTCTCCTCGGCCTCCTGGCGGCTGCGGGTGTAGTTGACGACGACATGGCAGCCGCGGTCGGCGAGCAGGATGGCGGAGGCTGCGCCCACGCCCGTGGCGGAGCCGGTGACGATGGCCACTTTGCGTTCGGTCATGCTGTCCTCGAGGTGGTCGGGCCCGGAGGCGCCATCATAGGAAAAAATGCTATGGTCTGCCGCGCCGGCCGGCAGGACGAATTCCTCGGCGGCCCCGCACCCGGAGACCGGACCGATGCCCTACCAGGACCTGCGCGAGTTCCTCGCCCACCTCGAACGCGCCGGCCAGTTGCGGCGCGTGAGCGTGACATTCGACGTCGGCCGCGGCACCAATGAGTTGCAGGCGCTCATGCGCCATCTGGCCGCCAACGATGGACCGGCGCTGGTGCTCGACAACCTCGTCGGCTGCAACACGCCGGGCGTGCCGCTGGTCTTCAATCCCTACGGCACGCGCGAGCGTACCGCGATGATCCTCGGCACGAGCGATCCGGTCGAGGCCAAGCTCAGGCATGTCGGTGTCCTGCAGGATCCCTCGCGCTGGATCAAGCCGCGCCTGGTCGGACGCGGGGAAGCGCCCTGCAAGGACGTCGTGATCCCGCGCGAAGCCGTCTCGGTCGACCGCCACATCCCGCACGTGTTCTTCGGCCGCGAGGGCGCCTCCTACATCACCGGTGGCGTCGTGGTCACGAAGGACCCCGAGACCGGCGTGCGCAACGTCGGGGCCTACCGGGCGACGAGTTTCTGGAACGGCCTGCACCCGCAGGGCGGCAGCTACAGCGACGAGCGGATGAAGAAGCAGCTCTCGGTCTTCGCCTTCTGGAACCCGCCGATGAGTCACATCGGGCTGCACCTGGCCCGGGCGCAGAGGCTCGGCCGGCCGCTCGAGCTTGCGATTGCCTGCCAGGTGGACCCGGCGCTGCACCTCGCCAGCGCCACGGGCATTCCCTTCGGTATGGACGAATACGACTACGCCGGCGGGCTGCGTGGTGCCCCGGTGGATCTCGTCTGCTGCGAGACGGTGGACCTCGAGGTGCCGGCAACCGCGGAGTACGTCATCGAGGGCGTGTTCCGGCCCGACGTGCCGACCGACATCATCGGCTGGCACTCCAACGCCGTCGGCTACTACGACAAGCACCAGATCTTCCCGGTCTTCGACGTCACCGCGATCACGCACCGGCGCGACCCGCTGTGGTACGGCACCATCGAGATGATGCCGCCGTTCGACCACAACTACATGGCGCTCATGCCGGTCGAGGGTGAACTCCTCGCCGACCTGCAACGCAAGATCCCCGAGGTGCGCGACGCGGTGGTGACACCCAACATGACCTACATCGTGCAGCTTGGCGTGGACGGTGCCGCCAGGCCTCACCCGGAGTTCGGCAAGTACGTGCTGCACGCCGCCTGGGGTGCGGCCGGCCGCTGGCCGCGCACCGCGAAGATCGTGATCGTGGTGGGTCCGGATGTCGATCCCTACGATCTCGGCGCCGTCGAGTGGGCGATCCAGACGCGCGTGCAGCCGTGGAGCGACATCATCATCAATCGTGCCGGCCAGGCCATGGTGCTCGACCCCTCGGCACCGAAGGGCCCGCAGGGCTTCCCGACGGTCTCCGAGCAGATGGGCATCGATGCCACGATCAAGATCCCGGAACGCTTCACCGACTATGCCGAGGTGAGCCAGGCCGATCCCGCGCAGGTCCAGCAGGTGGCTCGCAAGCTGGCCGGGATCCTGTGACGGGGCGGCCACCACGATTCCCATGACCAGCGCCTGCATCTTCGGGCTCGGTGCCATCGGCGGCGATCTGGCGGCACGCCTGGCCTTGTCGGGGGTGCGCGTCACGGCCGTCGCCCGCGGGGCGCAGCTCGCGGCAGTCCGCAGCCACGGCCTCGTCCTCGTCGACCAGGGACGGCGCGAGACCGTGCAACTGCGCGTCGTAGGCAGTGCGCAGGAGGCCGGGGCCCAGGAACTGGTTTTCCTCACGGTGAAGGCCAACGACCTGCCGGCGCTGGCCACGGAGCTGCGCCCGCTGCTCACCGCCGACACGCCGGTCGTGACCGTCGGCAACGGCTTCCCGTGGTGGTACTTCCATCGGGCCGGTCCGGGCGGCGTGAACCCGACGCTCACCAGCGTGGACCCGCGCGGTGCGCTGTGGCGCCTGGTGGGGCCCGAGCACGCCATCGGTTGCGTGGCGTATCCGGCGGTGCGGGTGGTGCAACCGGGTGTCGTCGAGCACATCTACGGCCGGCGCTTCTCCCTCGGCGAGCCGGACGGCACGATCTCGCCGCGCCTGCAGAAGATCGCGGCGCTCCTCGTCGCGGCCGGCCTGGAGGCGCCGTTGCGCCAGGACATCCGCACCGAGATCTGGACCAAGCTGGCGCTGAACGCCGCCTACAATCCGGTGAGCGTGCTCACCGGCGGGACGCTCGGCCAGATGATCGACGACCTCGGCACGAGCGCCACCCTGCAGGCGATCATGGAGGAGACCACGGCCGTCGCGGCCTCGCTCGGCGTGCGCATCCCGCTGCAGGCACGCCAGCTCATGGAACTGACCCGGCCGCTGGCCGCGCACAAGACCTCGACGCTGCAGGACCTCGAGGCCGGGCGGCGCATCGAGATCGATCCCATCGCCGGCGCCGTGGCCGAACTGGCGCGGCTGCGCAACGTGCGCACGCCGGTCCTCGACGCCGTGCTCGGCATGACGCGGCTGCGCGCGCGGCTGGCCGGCTGCTACGGCTGATGCGTCTCGCGCGCTTCTCCGCCGTCGTCCTCGTCCTGCTGCCCGTGGCAGCGCGCGCGGCGCTGCCGGCACCGGAATCATCGGCCTTCTGCGTGGCCGTGCAGAGGGTCCTCGCCGGAACCACGCTCGAGAGCCACAACACGGTCTTCGACACCATGGAGGCGTTCCGTCAGTCGAAGCCGTCCGCGAAGCCGCTGCGGACCTACCAGGTCGTGACCTATGCGGGTCGCCAGCCGATCATGGTCTCCTGCAAGGTGAAGACAGCCGCGCACCTGCGTGCCACCTATGGGGCCGATGCAGCCGGCGAGCAGCGTTACTGCCCGGACGTGACGCGCCAGGTGCGGGCCGGGGCCGTGGCCCGGCTGCGGCAGGCGGGGAACGCCGCCGCGGCGGCGCGCGCGGCCGCGTTCGTCGTCGACGCCGATGAGCCCTACTGGACCGGTCGCTCCTTTCTCGCCGAATTCCAGCTGAGCTACCGGGGTGCGGATGGCGCCATCCACATCCGCTCGCCGGGCCTCTACCAGGACTACGACCACTGGATCACGCGCCTGCTGCCCGAACGCCTGCAGGGGCAGAGCTATTGCCACCTGGCCACCGCGGGCTATCTCGAAGCGCTTGCCACCGGTGCCGAGGCACCCGGCACCACCGTGACAGGGGCGGTCGATGCGCCGGTGACGCCGCGGTAGGGCGCGACGTGCCCGGGACTCATCGATCCGGCGCCGGCTTTCCGGACTGCTCACCGGCTCTTGCCGTGTTGCGGTCCCTGCCACGGCAGCGGACAATTCGCGCCTGGGCGTGACGATCTCCGCGGGTGATCCGGCCGGCAGCGCGATGGATGTGCAGTGCCGCGGGTATGGCCATGTCATTCCTGATGTATTGTTATCGATGACTATCAATATCTTGTGAGTCATATCTGAGGTGGTCATGCAGCAAGTCTCCGCCGTCCGTGGCGATCCGCTGACGCCGGAGGTGGTAGCCACCTTCCACCGCGACGGCTACGTCGTCGTGCCGCGGCTGTTCAGCACCGTCGAGGCTGCCGACATCGCGCGCTGGACCGACGAGGTGCAGCGCTGGCCGGAGACGGCCGGGCGCCACATGATGTATTTCGAGCAGCGTGCCGATGGCGCCCGCCTGCTGAATCGCCTGGAGAACCTGCTGCCATACCACGACCGCCTGCGCGCGCTTGCCATGGGCGAGCGCCTGCTCGGCGCCTGCGCCCAGCTCTTCGGCGAGCCGGCCGTGCTCTTCAAGGACAAGATCAACTTCAAGCTGCCGGGTGGTGGCGGCTTCGAGCCGCACCAGGACGTGCAGGCGGGCTGGAGCCGCTACGCGAGTCTGCACATCACGGCGCTCGTGACCGTGGACCGGGCCACGATCGCCAACGGCTGCCTGGAGATGGCCAGCGGGTTTCGTGGTGCGCACCGGCTGATCGGACGCGAATGGGAGCCGCTCGGGCCCGCCGATCTCGCCGGTCTCGACTGGCTGCCGATCGAGGCCGAGCCGGGTGATGCCGTGTTCTTCGACTCCTTCGTGCCGCATCGCTCGGCGCCGAACGCCACCGACGCCCCGCGACGCGTGCTCTACCTGACCTACAACCGGGCTGCCGAGGGCGATCACCTCGCGCAGTACTACGCCGACAAGCGCGCCAGCTATCCGCCCGACATCGAGCGGCTGCCCGGCCGCGAGTACCGCTACCGCGTCTGAGGCCCGAGCATCGTCCATGGTTGCCCATCTCCAGCCCCCCGTTCCCGAGCGCCCGCGTCGTACCACACGGTTCCGCGAGTTGCTGCACGGGAGCGACCTCGAGTTCCTGCTCGAAGCGCACAACGGCATCAGCGCCCGCATCGGCGAGGAGGCGGGCTTCAAGGCCCTGTGGGCCGGGGGGCTGTGCATGTCCGCGCAGTTCGGCGTGCGCGACAGCAACGAGGCGTCCTGGACGCAGGTCCTGGAGATGCTCGAGTTCATGGTCGACGCCACGACCATCCCGATCCTGCTCGACGGCGACACGGGCTACGGCAACTTCAACAACGTGCGCCGCCTGGTGCGCAAGCTCGAGCAGCGCGGCGTGGCCGCCGTATGCATCGAGGACAAGCTGTACCCGAAGACCAACAGCTTCATCGACGGCGACAGGCAGCAGCTCGCCGACATCGAGGAGTTCTGCAGCCGCATCAAGGCCGGCAAGGACGCGCAGCGCGACGACGATTTCGCCATCATCACCCGCGTCGAGGCCTTCATCGCCGGCTGGGGCCTTGCCGAGGCGCTGCGCCGGGCCGAGGCCTACCATGCCGCCGGTTCCGACGGCATCCTCATCCACAGCGCGCTTGCCACGCCGAAGGAGGTGCTCGCCTTCAAGCGCGAGTGGGCGGACCGCAGCCCCGTGGTGATCGTGCCGACCAAGTATTACGCCACGCCCACCGAGGTGTTCCGCGAGGCCGGCTTCTCGCTCGTCATCTGGGCCAACCACCTGCTGCGCGCGGCGATTCCCGCGATGCAGGAGTGCGCCGCGACGCTGGCGCGCGAGCAGAACCTGCGTTCGATCGAGGACCGCGTCGCGCCGGTGAAGGAAATCTTCCGCCTGCAGGGCGCGAGCGAGCTGCAGGAGGCCGAGGACCGCTACCTGCCGCGCCAGGGGCGCGATGCCCGCGTGATCGTGCTGGCGGCCTCGCGCGGCTCGGCCCTCGGCGAACTCACTGCCGACCGTCCGAAGGCCATGGTGGAAATCCGTGGCCAGCCGCTGCTCGCCCACATCGTCGCCGCCTACAACGCCGCCGGCATCAAGCGCATCACCGTGGTGCGCGGCTACCTGCCCGCGGCGATCGACCTGCCGGGGCTCGCCTACGTCGACAATCCCGACTACGCCGACACCGGCGAGCTGGTGTCGCTCGAGCGCGCGCTGGCCGCGCCGGATCCGGACGGGGGCGGCGATCTCTACGTCTCCTACGGCGATGTCATCTTCAAGCGTTACCTTCTCGACACGCTCGCCGAGCCGGCCGATGATTTCGTGATCGTCGCCGACACCGACTGGCGCGCCTCGGTGAACCGCGCTCGCGCCGCCGACTACGTCGCCTGCACCGAACCGCACTCGCGCCACGCCTTCTACCGCGAGGTCTATCTCACGCGCTGTGCCGAAGACATCTCCGAGGGCGAGTGTCATGGCGAGTGGATGGGCCTGCTCAAGGTGAATGCCCGCGCCGTGCCGCGGCTGCGGGAACTCGTCTCGCAGATGGCGGCCACGCCCGGGCACCGCCGCGCCAAGCTGCACCATCTGCTGACGGCGCTCGTCGCCCGCGGCGAGAAGGTGCGCGTGGTCTACACCACGGGCCACTGGCTCGACGTCGACAGTCTCGCCGACGTGCTGGCCGCCGGACGTTTCGCATGAGCGCGACCGTGGTGGCCGTCGGCAGGCTGGCCGCAGGCGGGCGCGCGTGATCGAAGCGGGCGAGTTCGTCGCGGCGGCCACCGCCCGCGGCTTCGGGCTGTGGACGGGCGTGCCCTGTTCCTACCTCACGCCGTTCATCAATCACGTGCTGGCGGCGCCCGGCCTGCGTTATGTCGGCGCTGCCAACGAAGGCGACGCCGTGGCGATCGCGGCCGGGGCGGAGCTCGGCGGGCTGCCGGCCATTGCCATGTTCCAGAACTCGGGTCTCGGTAATGCCGTCAATCCGCTGACCTCGCTCACCTGGACCTTTCGCATCCCGGTGCTGCTGATCGTCACCTGGCGGGGCGAGCCGGGCGGGGCTCCCGACGAACCGCAGCACGAGCTCATGGGCGAGGTCACGCCGCGCCTGCTCGAGCTGATGAACATCCCCTGGACACCGTTCCCGCGCACCGCTGCCGACATCGCGCCGGCACTCGACCGTGCCGCCACGCAGCTCGGCACCGAGCGACGCCCTTTCGCGCTCGTCATGAGCAAGGGTGCGGTGGCCGGGAGCGACCTCGTGCCGAAACTCCCGGACGCACCGGCGCGACGCGCGGGCACCGGCATGGCTGGCGAAGCCTTCGCGACCCGCCGGCAGATGCTCGCCGCCGTGCAGGCCGCGCTCAAGCAGGACGACGTGGTGGTCGCCACCACCGGCTACATGGGTCGCGAGCTCTACGCCCTCGGCGACCGGCCGTGCCAGCTCTACATGGTCGGCTCGATGGGCTGCGCGGCGAGCTTCGGGCTCGGGCTCGCCCTGGCGCGGCCCGACCGGCGCGTGGTGGTGATCGACGGCGACGGCGCCGCGCTGATGCGCCTCGGCGCTCTTGCCACGCTCGGTGCCGAACGACCGGCGAACCTGCTGCACCTGCTGTTCGACAACGGTATGCACGAGTCCACCGGCGGGCAGGCGACGGTCTCGCCGATGATCGACTGGCGCGCCATCGCCGCGGCCTGCGGCTACCGGCGCGTGCTCTCGGCCAGCGAGCCCGATGAACTGCGTGAACTGGTCGACTGGCGCGCCCCGGGCCTGGGCTTCATCCACGTGCCCATCCGTCCCGGCGTGCCCGACGGCCTGCCGCGGCCGACCATCACGCCGGAGCAGGTCGCGGCGCGGCTGCGTGCGCACCTCGGGCCGCGCACCGACTTCCCGCCGGCGTCGCGATGAGCGAACGCACGCTGCTGCTGAACCCGGGCCCGGTGACGCTGAGCGAGCGGGTGCGCCGTGCGCTGGTCCGGGGCGACTGGTGCCATCGCGAGCCGGAGTTCGCGGCGCTGGTCCGGGACATCGATGCGCGCCTGGCCGCCGTCTACGAGGACCTCGCCGGCCGGTACGAGGCCGTGGTCCTTACCGGTTCCGGCACGGCAGCCGTCGAGGCCATGCTGGCGAGCTTCGCCCCGGAGGATCGCATCACGCTGGTCGTCGCCAACGGGGTGTACGGCGAGCGCATGGCACGCATGCTCGAGGCGCACCGCCGGCCAAATCGCGTGCTCGGGCACGGCTGGCTCGAAGCGGTGGACCTGCAGCGCGTCGAACAGGCGCTCGCCGATGATCCCGCCATCAGCCACATCGCCGTGGTGCACCACGAGACCACCACCGGACGCCTCAACGACCTCGCGGCGCTCGCCCGCGTGGCGCAGGCCCGCGGCGTGCAGTTGCTGCTCGACGGGGTGAGCAGTTTCGGGGCCGAGCAGATTGCCGGGCACGGCTGGAACCTTGCCGCCGTGGCGGGCACCGCCAACAAGTGCCTGCACGGTGTCGCCGGCCTGTCCTTCGTGCTGGCACGGCGCGAACTCTGGCAGCGGCCGCCCGCGCGACCGGCGAGCGTGTACTTCGACCTGCACGCCTACCACCGCACCCAGCACGGCGAGGGCTTCTCACCGTTCACGCAGGCGGTGCAGGTGGCCTTCGCCCTGCACGAGGCGCTGGCGGAGCACGCCGACGCGGGCGGCTGGCTTGCGCGGCGGGCGTGCTACCGGGAACGCGCCGCGCGGCTGTCGGCAACGCTCGCCGCGCTCGGTGTCGGCACGCTGCTGCCGCCGGAGGCGTACTCCTCGATCCTGTGGTCGTACCGGCTGCCCCCCGGCATGAGCTACGCCGGGCTGCATGCGGCGCTCAAGGCGCGCGGCATCGTGATCTACGCCGGCCAGGGACAGCTCGCGGCCGACATCTTCCGCATCGCCCACATGGGCGACCTCGCTGCCGCGGATCTCGGACGTATCGAGGCGGCACTGCGCGCGGCACTCGGCCGCGGCCCGGCATGAGTGCGCCGCGCACGGCCGTGATCCTCGCGGCGGGCCAGGGCAAGCGCCTGCGTGAGGTGGTCGAGGGCTACCCCAAGGGCTTTCTCGCGCTCGGCGCGCGGCCGATCGTCGAGGAGTCCCTGCTGCGGTTGCTGGCGCAGGGCATCGAGGAGGTCGTGATCGTCACCGGTTACGCGGCCAGCCACTACGAGACGCTCGCGCGCCGCTATCCGGGCCGCGTGCGAACGGTCCATAACGAGCGCTTCGCCGTTTCCGGCAGCATGTACTCGCTCTACCGCGCGCGCGAGGCGGTCACCGGATCGTTCCTGCTGCTCGAGTCCGACCTGGTCTATGAACCGCGCGCACTCGGTGCCTTGCTCGATCAGCCGGCCGAGGATGCCCTCCTGCTGTCGGGTCCCACGGGAGCGGGCGACGAGGTGTTCGTCGAGACCGCTGGCGGCTGCCTCGTGGCCATGTCGAAGGACCGCAGCCGGCTCGGGCCGGGGGTGGCGGGAGAGCTGGTCGGGATCTCGCGCATCTCGGCCGGCCTGTTCACGCTGATGCAGCGCATTGCCGCGGCCGCCTTCACCCGCTCGCTCGCGTTCGACTACGAGACCGATTGCCTGGTGACGGCGGCGCGCGAACGGCCGATCGCCTGCACGCTGCTGCCCGACCTGCTCTGGGGCGAGATCGACGATCCCGCCCACCTGCGCCGGGCACGCGAGCAGTTGTACCCGCGCATCCGCCAACTCGACGCTGCCCTCGGCATTGCACCGTGCGGCCAATGATGTTAAACAGCCGTCGCGTCACGGCGCCGCAGCCGGGCGGAGAGAAGATGATGAGAACGACCCGAGCCCGCCGCCTCGTTCCCTGTGCCACGCTCGCCCTTGCGTTCGTCGCACCCGACGCCTGGGCGTACCTCGACCCGAGCACCGGCAGCATGATCCTCTCGGCGATCGTCGGCCTGTTCGCCACGGCGGCGCTGGCGGTGAAGACCTACTGGTACAAGCTGAAGAAGCTGTTTCGCCGTTCCGGCAACGATTCGTCGCGCGACTCCGGCAAGGCGCCCGGGCAGGAAGCCGGCCGGGACGCAAAGCCGGCGTCGGATTGAGCGCGTGCCGGTCACCCGCCTGCTGGCCCCTTCGGCGCCCGCAACGGGTCCCGGGCATGGCTGGCGACCCCGGTGGCGGCGGCTGCGGCAGGCACGCTGGTTCCGGAGCGGCAAGCTCTTCCTCAAGCGCCTGATCGGGCGCGAGCCCTGGCTCGCCCTGGATGTGAAGGTGCCGCTGCACCACCGCGGTGACTGGGCGTTCAGCACGACGGGCTGCGTCGAGGGCGGGGTTGCCTACGCGCTCGGCGTCGGCGTCGATCTCGGGCTGGAACGGGAGCTGGTGCAGGACCATGGCATGGAGGTGCACGCCTTCGACCCGAGCCCGGAATGCCTGCGCTGGATCGCCAGCCAGCATCTCCGACACCGGTCGCGAGTTCACCTTTATGAGCGCTGAATCGCGGGCATGAGCGCGCTCGGCGACTTCCTGCGTCACTGGGCTGCCTACCGGCGCTTCGGCCGCCTGCCGCGCACGCAGCGGCGCCTGGTGCTGTACGCCGAGAGCGGCCAGGACTGGCATCACTTCCGTCCGATCGTCGAGCACCTGACCGGTGTGCTCGGCCTCACCCTCTGCTACGTGTCATCGGACCCGGATGATCCCGGGTTGCACCGGAACGACGCGCGCATCCTGCCGTTCTGCATCGGCAAGGGGCTGGTGCGCATCTGGTTCTTCCAGTTCCTGCAGGCCGACGTGCTGCTCACGCAGATGCTCGACCTCGGCAACCTCGACCTGAAGCGCTCCATCCACCCGGTCCACTACGTGTACATGTTCCACTCGCTGATCAGCACGCACATGGCCGATCACGCCGGGTCCTACGACCACTACGACACGATCCTCTGCGCCGGGCCCCACCAGGCGCGCGAGATCCGCCGTCGCGAGGAACTGCACGGCCTGCCGGCAAAGCGGCTGATCCCGCACGGTTACCACCGGATCGAGCAGCTCATGGCCGAGCAGCGCGAGCCGCCGCCGGTGTGCGGTGACGGCGACATCCACGTGCTGCTCGCGCCGTCCTGGGGCGAGCAGACCATCCTCAATGTGTGTGGGCTGGAACTGACCAGCACCCTGCTCGACGCGGGCTTTCGCGTGACGCTGCGCCCGCATTTCCAGACCCGCTGGCAGACGCCGGAAGTCATCGACCGCATCATGGCCCGCCACGGCGACAATCCGCGCCTGCGGCTCGTCGAGCAGATGGGGGAGAGCGACTCGCTCTACGACTCCCACGTCATGATCACCGAGTGGTCCGGTGCCGGCCAGGACTACGGCATGGGACTCGGCAAGCCCGTGCTCTTCATCGACCTGCCGCCGAAGAGCCGCAACAGCACCTGGCAGGAACTCGGCATCGAGCCGTTCGAGTCGCTGGTGCGCGAGAAGCTCGGTGCGCTGCTGCCGCCCTCACGTCTGGCCGAGGCCCCCGCCGTGATCCGCCGGCTGGTGCGCGAGCCGGAGGCCTTCCGCCAGCACGTGGCCGCGTTGCGCCGCGACTGGATCCACAACCTCGGCCGCAGCGGGCCGGCCGGCGCCGAGGCCGTGGCCGGCATCGCCGCCGAACTCGCCGCTGGCGCCGGGATTCCCGCCGCGGGGCGTTGAGCATGGGTCGTCGCGCGCTGCTGCGCCGCTCGGGCTGGTTTGCTGCCGCCAACGCCGCGTTGTTCGGCCTGGTCGGCCTGCGCTTTCTCGCCGGCTACCCGTTCCCGGACGATGTGCTGGGGCTCGCCTATCTGGTGCTCGCCTTCGTCGGGCACTTCGCGCTCCTCGCGGCGCTGCCGATCGGGCTCGTCGTCGTGCCGCTCGTGCTGCTCGTGCCGCGGCCGTGGCTGGTGACGGCCGTCGCGGTGGCGCTCGAGGCGCTGGTGCTGACGCTGCTCGTCGTCGACGGCAACGTGTTCGCCGAACAGCGTTATCACCTCACGCCGCTGGTGGCGATGCTGTTCGAGACCGCGACCTGGGTCTTCGTGGTCCTGATCGCGGTGTTCGCGCTGCTCTTCCAGGCGCTGCTGGCCGGTTACGTGAACCGCTGGGTGGCAGGTGCGCCGGCGCGCGGCGGATACTGGCTGGCTGCGCTGCTCGGCTCGGCCTGGATTGCCAGTCAGGCGATTCATATCGGGGCCGATGCGGTGGGTCTGACATCGGTCACGCAGCTCACGCGCTACCTGCCGGCCTATTTTCCGATCCATGCCAAGCGCACGCTGGCGCGCTGGGGCCTGGTGGACGCGGCGACCGTGGAACGCCGGCGCCTCATCGAGCGGGCCGGCGCGGCAGCGGAGGGCCAGCTCGCCTACCCCTTGCAGCCCCTGCGCTGCGATGCCGGAAACCCGGCGTTGAATCTGCTGGTGGTGCTGATCGATGCGCTGCGCCCGGACGTGGCCGGCGCCCCGCTCATGCCACGCCTGGCGGCACTGCAGGTGGAGTCGGCCGTGTTCGCCAACCACTGGAGCGGGGGCAACTCGTCGAAGGCGGGCATCTTCTCTGCCTTCTACGGCCTGCCGGCGACCTACGAGACGGCCTTCTACGGCGTGCAGCGTCCGCCGGTGCTGCTCGATGTGATGCGCGAACGCGGCTACCGGTTCGGCCTGGTCGCGGCGCCCGGCGTCAGCGCGCCCACCGACATCGGCCGCACCCTCTTTGCCGGCTTTGCGGGCCTGCCGGGCGAGCGGCGCGACCTCGATGCGCCGGCACGCAACCGGGCCGTCACCGACGGGTGGCTCGACTGGCTGGCCGGGCGCGAGCCGGGGCGGCCGTTCTTCGGCTTCCTCTATTCCGACCCACCGATGGCCGAGATGCCCATCGGCAGCGGGCCAGAGCTGCCGCTCGACGAGCGCTACGGCCAGGCGCCACCGCGGGTGCGCGAGGCCTGGGAGCGCTACCGCCGCGGAGCGCGCTTCAGCGATGCCGAACTCGGGCGCGTGCTCGACGGCCTCGATGCCGCGGGCCTGCGCGAATCCACGATCGTCGTGGTGCTGAGCGACCACGGCTACGAGTTCGACGACCTCGGCCGCGGCTATCTCGGCCACGCCAGCAACTTCGGCGCGCCACAGCTGCGCGCCACCCTGGTCGTGCGCTGGCCCGGTCGTGCACCGGCCGTCTACCGCCACCGCAGCGCCCACGTCGACCTGCCCGTGACGCTGCTCGCCGATGCCTTTGGCTGCACCAACGACCCGGCCGACTACGCGACCGGTCGCAACCTGTTTGCGGGCACCGACTGGCCGTGGATCATCGCCGGCAGCTACAACGCGCACGCCATCGTCACGCCCGAGCGCATCGTCGTCACGCACCCCGGCGGCTTCGTGGAAGTCCTCGACGCCGATTATCGACCCGCCGACGGTGGTCTCGATGCCGCGACGGTGTCGGCGGCGATGGCGGCCATGCGCCGGTTCTACCGGTGAACGTCCCGGGTCCCGGCCGGTTCGTCGCCGCGCTCCTCGCGTTGCTCGCGGCGGTGCCGGCCGCTGGCAACGTCGACATCGCGACGGACTTCCTGCGCCTGGAGCTGGCCACCACCGGCGGGTTGCCGGTGCGCTGGACGACCTGCGCGGAGCCGTGCACTGGCGGCGGCCGCGAACAGCGCATCCTCGGCTCTGGTGCCGGCACGATGACCTGGACCGCCGCCGATCCCGCGCTCGCCGCGGCCCTCGCCGCGATCGAGTACGACGCCAGCATCGAGGAAACCCCGACGGCGCACGTCGTGGTGCTGACCGCCCGCACGCGGCTCGCCGGCCAGCGGCTGGTGCAGCGCTACACGGTGGCACGCACGAACCATGTCGTGCGCGCCGAGTGGCAGGTGCCGGCCGGCGTGCGCCTCGCGTTCGGTTCAGGTGCGGCCTTCGTGCCGGCGCCGCTGCCGGGTTTCGGTGCAGCCTTCACCGACGTCGAGGTGGTGCGGGTCGGTGCGGACGGGCAACAGGCAGTGGCGGCGGGGGAAGCACGCGAGCCCGCGGGCAGCTGGCTCGGTCCGCGGCAGCGCTTCTGGGCAGTGCTCGCGCGGGGCGAGGCCCCGGCCGTCGTGGACATCGACCTGCCCGACCAGCCGGTGGTGACGTGGATGCCGGCCGGCGGCCACCTCGACATCGAGATCTACGCCGGCCCGGTCGAGCACGGCGCCCTGCGAGCCGTGGCGCCCGAACTCGATGGACTCCTCTTCGCGGGCCTCTGGGCGCCGTTGCGCGCGCTGTGCTTCGGGCTGTTCTTCCTGCTCGAGGCCCTGCTCGCGGTCGTACCGGACGCGGGGCTGGCGATCATCCTGCTGTCGTTCGCGGTGAAGGTCATCCTCTGGCCGCTGACGCGCATCGCGGATCGCTGGCAGGCCGAGGTCAACCGCATCCAGAGCCGCATCCAGCCACGCATCGCCGCCATCCGTCGCGAGCACCGCGGCGAGACCGCGCACGACCTGACCCTGCAGGTCTATCGCGAGGCGGGCGTGCATCCACTGTTCACGCTGAAGAGCCTCGCGGGCTTCGCCATCCAGGTGCCGATGTTCATCGCCGCCTTCGACATGCTCGCCGACAATTTTGCGCTCGCCGGCCGCGGCTTCCTCTGGATCACGGATCTCGCCGCTCCCGACCGTTTCGCGCCGCTGCCCTTCGCACTGCCGTTCTTCGGCAGCGACTTCAATCTCATGCCGGCGCTCATGACGCTGCTCACGGTGGCCTCCGCGCTGGTCCAGCGCGAGGACTCGCTCTCCCCGCAGTTGCAGGGGCGCCAGCGCCGGCAGCTCTACGCGATGGCGGTTGCCTTCTTCCTGCTTTTCTACACCTTCCCGGCCGGGATGGTGCTCTACTGGACCGCCAACAACGGCTGGCACCTGCTGAAGATCGTGCTCCGGCAGGCGCGGCCGCGGGGCTGAGCGCGGCTATCGGCCGCCGGCATGCTGGGCCAGGGCCCGGTCTCCGACGAAGGGGTTGTGCCGGCGCTCCTCGCCGAAGGTCGAGGTCGGGCCGTGGCCGGGCAGGAAGGTAACGTCGTCGCCGAGCGGCCAGAGCTGCCCGGTGATCGAGCGCACGAGAGTGTCGAAATCGCCGCCGGGGAAATCCGTGCGACCGATCGACCCGGCGAACAGCACGTCACCGACGAGAGCGATGCGATCGGCACGGTGGAAGAAGACGACGTGCCCGGGCGTATGACCGGGACAGTGGCGCACTTCGAGTGCTTCCTCGCCGAGCATCACCGTGTCACCCGCCTGCAGCCAGCGGTCCGGCGTGAACGGGGTGGCTGGCGGGAAGCCGAACAGACGGCTCTGCTCGGGCAGGCGCTCGATCCAGTACTGGTCGTCCGGATGAGGGCCCTCGATCGGGATGCCGAGCAGGCGCGCGAGTTCAGCGGCAGCGCCGGCGTGGTCGATGTGCGCGTGCGTCAGCAGGATGCGCCCGATGCGCAGGCTGTTTTCCGCGGCGACGGCCTGGATCTGCGCGATGTCGCCGCCGGGGTCGACGACGACAGCATCGCCACCGGCATCCGGCTGCAGGAGTGCGCAGTTTTGCTGGAAGGGCGTGACCGGGACGACGACGACTTGCATGGCGGGGTGTTTGACCTAAGGTGCCGGCCGGGTTCTCACCGGCAGGTGGTTCGAGGCGCGAATTGTGCCCGATGTCCGCGCCAGCCGGGGACCGAACTGGCACCATGGCGCCTGACCAATAACGACAAGCCCGGCCGGGGCGCCCATCGTGGCGCCAGCCAGCCGAGAAGAAGAAAGAGAAACCGACCATGCCCGCTTTCCGTCTCGCTGTGCTCGTGCTCATGGCCGCGCTGCCCGTCGCTGCGCAGGCCGTCACCTGGCAGATGGCCACCGGCGTCACGCTCGAGGAGGGCGGCGCGGTGGAACTGTCCGGCCGCGCCCGCCGCTGGGAAGTCGCGGCCGGCTACGTGAGCGAGCAGCAGGTGCTGATCCACCGCATCACGCCGGTCTGCCCCGTGGCCGGCGCACCGGCCGGATCCTGCCGCCACGACGTGCGCGACGAGGTCGATGCGGTCGACCCTTACGCCTATCTCTCCGTGCAACGCCGCTTCGAATACCGCGAGGGCGCCTGGCTGCGCCCGCAGCTCGGACTCGGCCTGGTGGCGCAGAGCGACACCAACGAGTACGTGTCCTCGGCGGTGAACTTCTCGCTCTCGGCCGGTGTCGCGCTCGGCGAGCGCGTCGCGCTCGAATGGCGGCACTTCAGCAACGCCGGTACCGTGGGGCCGAACCTCGGGCAGGACGCCGTGCTGCTGCGCTGGCAGTTTCCCTGAACCCGTTTCGACTGCGTCGAGCCCATTGCCTGACAAGTCATGGGCTTAGCTTGTATTTCGAATTTTCCATGCCAGAATACAAAACGTGCGCTGCGCGTTAAGCTGACACACCGGATGATGACGACCGGCGTGCCGGCGGTGAGGCCTGGGGGAGGGCTCACCGGCCATCAGGGGCCGCAGGCGCCGGAAAGGGCACTGGCATCGTGGATCACGGCTCGACGCTGACCGGACTGCAACGGCTCCTCGGCACGACGCGGACCGCCGGCGGCCTCGACATCGCCCTCACCAAGATCGCGGTCGACTTCCAGAATCTCGACGATGCCGACGCCGCGCAGCTGATCGGCGAGGGCGTCGATACGGCGCGTGCCGGGACCGGTTGCGATGCGGTCTGCGTGGCGCTCCTCGATGCATCCGGCGAGCGCGTGCAGCGCGTGTTCGCGGCGCGCGACACCTTCACCGCCCTCAACGCCGAGGTCTTGCAGGGCGAAGCGCTGGCCGCCTGGCCCTGGTTGCAGAAGAACTTCGTGCACCTGCGCCTGCTCGGCATCGCCGACACCGCCGCCCCCGCACCGGCACAGGCGCCGGACGCGGCACGGCTCGCGACGCTGAACGGCGCAGCCATGCTGCTGGTCGGCTTCGACGTGGCCGGCCACCACGCCGGCTTCATCGCCTTTTTCTACGGCCAGCCGCAGCCGGCGTGGAACGCCGACCACCAGCTGCTGCTGAAGCTTCTCGCCTCGAGTCTCGCGGCGGGGCTCGAGCGCAGCGAAGCCCGGCGCCGCCTCGCCGACATCGCCGAGCGCGACGCCGTGATGATCACCACCGCCAACGACGGCACCTGGGACTTCGACCCGCGGGAAGGCCGCATGCGCTTTTCCCCGCGCTGGCTCGACATCATGGGCTACACCGAGGAGGACGTGGCGCACGAGCCGATCGACTGGCGCCACCTCGTCCACACCGAGGAACTGCCGCGCGTGCAGGCCAAGCTGCGCGACCACATTGCCGGCAAGACGCCGATGTTCGAGAGCGTGCACCGCATGCAGCGCAAGGACGGGGAGTGGCGCTGGATGCACTGCCGGGCCCGGGCGCTGCTCGACGAGGAGGGGCGGCTGCGCCGGCTGATCGGCGTGGAAACCGACATCACGGAGCAGAAGATCTACGAGGAGGCGCTCTTCAGGGAGAAGGAGAGCGCCCAGATCACGCTGCAGTCGATCGGCGACGGCGTCGTGACGACGGATGCCGAGAGCCGTGTCGAATACCTGAACCCCGTCGCCGAGGAGCTGACCGGCTGGAAGCTCGAAGAAGCAGCGGGCCGGCGCATCGATGAGGTCTTCCGCGGTTTCCACGAGGAGACCTGCGAGCCGCTCGAGAACCCGCTGTCGGTGGCGATCCGTCGCACGCGGCCGATCAAGTCGGTGCGCCCGATGCTGCTCATCCGGCGCGACGGCAACGAGATCTACATCGAGAGCACGGCGGCACCGCGCCGCAGTGATCGCGGCGAGGTCACCGGTGCCGTGCTGGTGTTCCACGACGTCAGCGAGTCGCGCGAGCTGAATCGCAGGCTCTCCTACCCTGCCAGCCACGACATCCTCACCGGCCTCGTCAACCGGCCCGAGTTCGAAGCCCGCCTGGAGCGCGCCCTGAAGAGCGCCAAGGCACGCGAGACTTCCTATGCGCTGTGCTACTTCGACCTCGACCAGTTCAAGATGGTCAATGATTCCTGCGGCCACAACGCCGGCGATGCGCTGCTCGGCCAGCTCGGTGCGCTGCTCAAGTCGAAGATCCGCTGGCGCGACACGCTGGCGCGGCTCGGCGGCGACGAGTTCGGGCTGCTGCTCGAGAGCTGCACCATGGACGAGGCCGTCAAGGCCGCCGAAACCCTGAAGGCCGCCATCCAGGAGCACCGCTTCAACTGGGACGATCGCAGCTTCCGCCTCGGCGCCAGCATCGGCGTCGTGCCGATCACGCCGGAGACGCAGGACGTGGCCTCGCTCCTCTCCGCCGGCGACAGCGCCTGCCAGGCCGCCAAGGCCGCCGGGCGCAACCGCATCTACAGCTACCAGGAGAACGACCTCGACCTCATGCGCCGGCGGCGCGAGATGCAGTGGGCGGCGCGCATCACCAGCGCACTCGAGGAGTCGCGCTTCGAACTGTTCCGCATGACGATCCAGCCGCTGCAGGCCGAGGAGTTCGGCGCCCACTACGAGATCCTGCTGCGCATGCGCGACGAGCAGGGCGCGCTGGTGTCGCCGGACCTGTTCATCGCCGCCGCCGAGCGCTACGGCATCACCCCGCGCATCGACCGCTGGGTCGTCGAGACCGCCTTCCGCTGGCTGGTGTCGGAGGCCGACGAGCGCTCGCGCCTGGCCTTGTGCTCGATCAACCTCTCCGGGCAGAGCCTCGTCGACGACGAGTTCCTGCCCTTCGTGGTGCGCCAGTTCCAGCGCAGCGGGCTCGACCCGACGAAGATCTGCTTCGAGATCACGGAGACCTCGGCGATCGCCAACTACGCCCAGGCAAGCCGCTTCATCAACGCCCTGAAGGAACTCGGCTGCCAGTTCGCCCTCGACGATTTCGGCACCGGGCTGTCCTCGTTCGGCTACCTGAAGCACTTCCCGGTTGATTACCTGAAGATTGACGGCAGCTTCGTCAAGGAAATCCTCCACGACCCCATCGACCGGGAGATGGTGCGCTCGATCAACGAGATCGGTCATCTCACCGGCAAGAAGACCATCGCCGAGTACGCGGCGAGCACCGAGATCATCACCATGCTGAAGGGCATGGGGGTCGACTACGCGCAGGGCTATGCCATCTCCGAGCCCAAGCGCATCCTGATGGCGGCCTCCGTCGTCAACGGCTGACGCGCGTACCTGGCCGGCGGTGCGCCGGCGCTTCAGTCGTCGTGGGCTCCAGCGGCATCGTGTGTCGGCCACAGCCGATGCGCATCCAGCAGCAGGCGAGCCAGCGCTTCGTTGGCGTCGAGGCGTGCCTGCTCGGCAGTGACCTCGGTCTCGGCCGCGTTGCGCCGGGCGAGGAGGGATTCGGCGAGCGGCATTTCGCCGAGTTCGAAGGCGCGGTGCGCGAGATCGGCGTGCCGGGTGATGGCGTCGGCCGCCAGCCGGAGCTGGCGCCAGGTCTCCACCTGGCTCACGGCCCGCTCCCAGTTGACCGCCGCCTCGGTTTGCAGGCGCCGGCGCGTGGCCGCCTCGAGTTCCGCGAAGGCCTCGGCCTGGCCGCGCTGCCGGTCGGCTTCCGCGCGGCGGGCGTCACCGCCGATCGGCATGACGACGCTCAGGCCGACGATCTCCTCGTCGCCGTACTGCTCATCGGCGTAGAAGAGTCCGAGGACCGGGTCGGGCACGCGGTCGCGGCTGGCGCGGCGCGCCGCGAGGCGGCTGCGTGCCAGGGCGCTCTGCACGGCGAGCAGCTCGTGGTTGTGCTCGATGGTGGCGGCGATCCAGTCTGCTTCACTGCCCGCCGGCAGGGCGGGCTCGGCCGCCTGCGGCGCCGCTGCCGGCAGGCCCGGAAAGCTGGTGCGAAGCGCGGCCAGGGCCGCCTGCTGCTGGCCGCGGGCCTGCTGCAGCCGGGAACGCGCCTGGGCCAGTGCGGCATCCGCCTGGAGCAGGTCGATGCGGGCGGCATCGCCGCGACGCTGGCGTGTCTCCACCGTGCCGCGCACCTCGTCGAGGAGACGAGCCTGGTCGTCCTGCAGCCGCACGGCCGCCGCCGCGCGCAGGCTGTCGTACCAGAGGCCGAGCAACTGGCGCCCGGCCTCGTGCCGGGCATCGCCGACCTTCTCGCGCGCTTCGTCCATGCCTTTCGCGCCGATGTCCTCGTCGAGCCCGGCCTTGCCGAAGAGGCGCACGCCGCGCTCGATGCCGGCGGACCATTCGTCGGAGGTATTGGCGATGCCGACCGTGTCGCGACGCTGGCCGGCGATGCGCACCTGGAACTCGTGCGGGCCGGCAGCCAGCGCATCGCGCTCGGCCGAGGCGATGCGCAGCTGCGCCCCGGCTTCACGTACCGCGGGGTGCTCGTCGAGGACCGTGGTCACGACCTCGACCGGCGGCAGGTCTGCCGGTGGCGGGAAGTCGGCA
>JADZBS010000127.1 GCA_020851975.1 Gammaproteobacteria bacterium
ACGCCAGTCGCGATTCTTCTTCTTCTCTTCTTCCTCGCGATTCCCTCCCCCCTCACCGCAGATGCGTCGCGAGGAACTGCTCGAGCTCCCTGAAGAACTGCAGGCGCGTGGGTCCGTGGGTCAGGCCGTGGTCCTCTTCCTGCAGCGGGACGTAGCGGCTCGCCTTGCCGGCCGCCTGCAGGGCATCGGCCATCTTGCGGCTCTGCGCCGGCGGCACGATCTCGTCGTCGGAGGCGTGCAGCAACAGCACCGGGGCAGTGATCTCGCTGGCGCGGCGCGCGGGTGAGTGGGTCGCGAGGCGTGCGCGGTCGGCCCACAGGCCGCCGATGCGGCGCACGAGCGAACGGCGGGCGCCGACGAAGTAGCGGCCGCGCAGGTTGACGAGATCCGGCAGGTCGGATACGCCGTTGAGGCTGACGGCACAGCGGTACAGGGCGGGTTCCTCGACGACGCCCATGAGCGCGGCGTAGCCGCCGAACGAGGCGCCGACGATGCAGATGCGGGCGGGATCGGCGACTCCGGAGTCGATCAGCCAGCGGGTGCCGTCGGTGATGTCGTCCTGGATGGCATCGCCCCATTCGCGCTGGCCGGCGCCGAGGAAGGCTCGGCCGTAGCCGGCGGAGCCCCGGAAGTTCATCTGCAGGACGGCGTAGCCGCGGTTGGCGAGGAGCTGCACGACGGGGTCGAAGTCGGCGTAGTCGCGACTCTCCGGACCGCCGTGCGGCATGATCACGGCCGGCAACGGCCGGGGCGGCGGCTGGCGCACTCCGCGGGGCAGCGTCAGGTAGGCGGGAATCTCCAGGCCGTCGCGGGCCCGGTAACGCACGGGCACGACCCGCGCGAGGTCGTGCTCGTCGAGTTCCGGATACATCGCGGAAAACAGCCGCAGTTCGCGGGTGGCCGGGCGATACAGGTAGTGACGCCCGGAGTGATCGGCGGCCGATGCCCGCACGACCATGAGCGAGCTGTCCTGCGTGCGGCTCTCGATCGCCAGGGCCCAGCCGGGCAGTTGCGACTGCAGGTCGCGATAGGCGGCGGCCAGGGGTCCGCCAAACCACTCGAACCGCTGGCTGTCGGTGATGTAGCGGACGCCTTCGACCTGGCGTCCGGGCGGGTCGAGGATGACCTCGGCGATGTCGACCTCGGGGTGCAGGAACAGCTTGTCGACGAACTGGTTGCTGCTCAGCCGATAGCGGTAGAGGCCGCGCCGGCCATTCTCGAAGTCGGAGAGCACGGTGACCAGGTCGGCATCGCCGCTGTCGAACAGCACCGGAGTGAACTCCGCACGCCGTTCGTCCTCGTCCCAGATCCGCTGCCAGTCGGCTGCCGGATCGCTGCGGTGAAAGGTCCGGTAACTGGCATCGATGCCGCCTTCGACGTCGAAGCCCTGGGCCAGGCGTACCCGTCCCTGCTGGTCGAGCAGCCAGGACTGGATCCAGGACCGCCCGGACTCGATCTTCGTCCGGTGGTCGTTGCCGATGTTCACGCGGTACAGGTTCGGGCGGGATTCGATTTCGGAATTCATCGCCAGCAGCACGTGTTGCGGGTCGGCAGGCAGGAGATCCACGATCCGGTCGCGGAACTGCACGAACTCGTGCCCCCGGCCCTTCTGGGCGGGCCGCGGCCGCAACAGCCACTGCAGGTCGGAGCCGTCGGCATCGACGGCGATCAGGCGTGTCTGGGCGATGCCGAAGTTGCCGTCGAAGAAGGTGTAGCGCCCGCTGACGAGGAGCCGGTCGTCGGATTTCCAGCGCAGCCAGTTGACGTCCCACTCGCCGGTCGAAGCCCGCAGTGGCGGCTGCTTGCCAAGCCGTTCGAGGTCGAAGATGACGACGCCGTAACGCGCCTCGCCATCGAGGAGTTTCGCGGCGGCATGCCGTCCACCGGGCGACAGCTCGATGCCATCGAGCACGGGCAGGCGGGCGAAGGCCTCGACCGGCAGCCGCTCGCCCGGCGCTGCCGTGACCAATACCGGGCCGCTGCAACAGGCGGCCATGATCCACGGCAACCACCCCGGCGGCTTGCGGACAGATCGCATGGGCTCCTCCCCGATGCCGGCCTGCGATGACTGATCATGCGCCGGGCACCGTCGATCCGGCAACGGCAGGCCGCTGCAGGGTGGACGCGGGGACCACCGCCGGAGAACGCCCGTGCAGGGCCTCGTTACACTGTCTCCATCCGCCGCTCATGCGGCCCTCGCAGCCGAAGCAGGCAGCCGTGGACGTCGACATCATCCTCGAGCCGGACATGACCTCCGGGCAGCTGGTCGAACTCGGCCAGGCGGCGGAACGCCTCGGCATCCGCGCGCTGTGGATGTCGAACTACTTCGCCCACTGGGATCCGTTCGTCGCCCTCGTTCCCGTGGCGCTCGCCACCCGGAGGCTGCGGCTCGGTGCGCTCGCGTTGTCGCCGTTCGAGATGCACCCGCTGAAGATCGCCAACGCCGTGCTGTCCTTGAACGAACTCTCCGGCGGGCGCGCCGAGGTGTCGATCGGCGCCGGCGAGGGTAACCTCGATGCCATGGCGCTCGGCAAGCCGGCGAAGATCGTCGGTGCCGTCCGCGAGGCCGTGGAGATCGTGATCGGCGCCGCGCGCGGGCGCCTGCAGCAGGATGGCTACCGCGGCGAGCACTTCCAGGTCACCTATCCCTGCGCCTACGGGTGGCTGAAGGCACCGCCGCCGCGCGTTTACCTCGGTGCCTACCGTCACCAGATGATGCGCGCCGGCGCGCGGGTGGCCGATGGCGTGTTCATCGGCTGCACACCGCTCGAAATCCTCGAGCCGGCCATCGCGGCGATCCGCGAAGGGCTCGCGCGGCGCGAGCAGGCCGGCGGGGATTTCGTGATCAACAGCTTCTGGGCCTGGCACCTGAAGCAGGATCGCGCTGCGGGCTACCGCGAGTCGCGACGCGAACTGGCCTGGCGCGCCCGCAAGCTCGATCCGGAGCTGATCGGCCTCTGCCTCGACCCGCAGGACGTGCAGCGGGTGCGCGCGCACTGGCAGGATTTCGTCAACGCCTGGTTCGACCGTTCCGGCGATATCCGGGGCGTGCCGGACCGCATCACCAGCACGCTCTGCGAGGCGTTCACCTCGACCGGCGGCCTCGAGGACATCGACCGCGAGATCGAGCGCTTCCGGCGCTTCGGGCGCGCGGGACAGACGACGATCGCGCTACGCCTGCACGACGACCCGATGGACGCGCTGGAGATCATCGGCCGGCACGTCGTGCCGGCGCTGCGCTGAGCGCTGCTGCCAGCCGGGTGGGCACGCCCGAGGCCTGCCGGCGGGACGCTCCCTCCGGGCATCCTGCCCTGCGGTCGCTCGGGCTCCGCCGCGCTCCGCTCCTGCTACGCGCGGCTTCGCACGCCCGCCGGCAGGCCTCGGGCGTTTCCACTCTGCCGTCGGCGTCAGACGCAGCGTTGCGCCGACAGGTCGTAGGCGTCCGAGCCGGTGACGACGACGTCGAGAAAGTCCCCGGGCTGGCAACGGCCGGGCTCGTCGATCCGGACCACGCCGTCGATCTCTGGGGCGTCACCGGTGCTGCGGGCCACGGCGCCTTCGGGGCCGACGCTGTCGACCAGCACGCGCAGCGTCGTGCCGACCTTCGCGGCGAGGCGCGCGGCACTGATGCGCGCGGCGGCTTCCATGAAGCGCGCCTGGCGTTCTTCGGCCACGGCGGCGGGCACCGGATCGGGCAGCGCGTTGGCGGCGGCCCCGGCGACGGGCGAATAGGTGAAGCAGCCGACGCGGTCGAGCCGGGCTTCCTCGAGCCAGTCGAGGAGGGTTTCGAAATCGGCTTCCGTCTCGCCGGGAAAGCCGACGATGAAGGTGCTGCGGATGACGAGGTCCGGGCAGGTGTCGCGCCAGCGCCCGATGCGCGCGAGCGTGTCCTCGGCGTGCGCCGGCCGGCGCATGAGCTTCAGGATTCGCGGGCTGGCGTGCTGGAACGGCACATCGAGGTAGGGCAGCACGCGGCCGGCGGCCATGAGCGGCAGGACCTCGTCGACGTGCGGATAGGGATAGACGTAGTGCAGCCGCACCCACGCGCCGAGATCGCCGAGTGCGCGGGCGAGATCGAGGAAGCGCGTCTTCAGCGGGCGGCCTTCCCAGAGATCGAGGCGGTACCTGAGGTCCGCGCCGTAGGCGCTGGTGTCCTGCGAGATGACGAGCAGCTCCTTCACGCCGGCCTTCACCAGCCGCGAGGCTTCCTGCATGACATCGCCGATCGGTCGGCTGGCGAGGTCGCCGCGCAGCGACGGGATGATGCAGAAGCTGCAGCGGTGGTCGCAGCCCTCGCTCACCTTCAGGTAGGCGTAGTGCCGCGGCGTCAGGCGCACGCCCTGCGCCGGCACGAGGTCCATGAACGGGTCGTGGGGCTTCGGCACGTGCGCGTGCACGGCGGCCATCACGTCCTGGTAGGCCTGTGGGCCCGTCACGCCGAGCACCTTCGGGTGGCGCTCGAGGATGGCCTCGCGGCGCGCCCCGAGGCAGCCGGTGACGACCACGCGTCCGTTGCGGTCGAGCGCCTCGCCGATCGCATCGAGCGATTCCTCGACGGCAGCGTCGATGAAGCCGCAGGTGTTGACGACGACCAGATCGGCGCCTTCGTAGGTCGGTGACACCTCGTAGCCTTCGGCACGCAGCTGCGTGAGGATGCGTTCGGAGTCGACCAGCGCCTTCGGGCAGCCGAGACTGACGAAACCGATGCGCGGCACCGGCGGTGGGCGGGGCGGGGTCATGGTCGGGATGACGCGATGCGCGTGGGTTCAGGCCGGGGCCAGCGAGGCGCGGGCGAGGTAGCGGCTGACGAGGCCGCTGACGTGCTGCAGCGGGTTGTCGAGCGCCGTGAAGCAGGGCGGATCGCGCCGCAGCAGCTGCCAGCTGCCGGCTTCGATGATGCGATCGAGATGGGCGAGATTCTGCTCGATGGCCTCGAAGTACGGGTTGCGCCCGTCGCAGACCGCCTCGATGTAGCGGTAGGCGCGGTTGAACTTGCGGTCGAGCCGCTCGCGCACGGAGGCACGGAAGAAGCCCGGCGTCTGGCGCAGCAGGTCGATGCCCGACTCGTACTGCACCTTGTGCGCGCCGGCCACGGGCTGCGTGGCGACACCGGCCAGCACGAACTCGGCGTAGAGCCGGTCGCGGCATTTCTCGAGGTAGCAGCGATCGGCCATCTGCGCCATCAGGTCGGCGGTGCCGAGCAGGTGACCCATGAGGCTGTCCTTCGGGTCGTCGAGCTCGATGTCGTCGAGGCTCATCTCGTAGCCGGTGAAGTGCACCACCTGGGCGGCGATCGCTGCCTGGGCGGCGAGGCCGATCTGCGGCAGGTAGCGACGCAGGAACTCCGCGCTGCGGGTGACATGGCGGCCGGTGAACTCCGCACCGTTGAGCACGTCACCCTCGGAACGCCGGCGGATGTAGCCGGCATCGTGAAACAGCGCGGCAATCAACCCGATGACGGCCCGCTCATGGCCGAGCCGGTCGGCAGGGGCCGCGGTCTTCTCGTAGCCGGCCAGCAGGCGTGCCATGGCGAGCGACATGTCGAGCGTGTGCTGGATGTCGTGATACAGCGTGTCGCAGCCGAGGTAATCCTCGTATTGCCCGCGGAACAGCCGTTCGAAGTCGTGGAAGGCCACCCAGAGCACGTCGAAGGCAGCCCCCGGGAATGCCTGCTGGAAGATGGCCTGCACCGCGTCGCGCACGTCGGCGGCCGAACTCACGCACACGCGGCTGGTGACGTCGTACTCGTTCGGCCGGATGCGGAAGGGCCGGCTCGCAGTCTGCTCGATGAGGGTGCTGTCTGACATAAGGCGTGGCGGCGGGCGCCGGTTCATCCGGCAGGCCCCGTTCCGCAGCCCGATTCTGGCACCGGCCCGTGCCCTTGCACAACGCCGGAAAGGCCACGGAGTTGGCAGAAATGCCCGCCCGGTCAGGCGAACTCGGCCCACACCGGCGCGTGGTCCGAGGGCTGCCCGAGCGAGCGCGGTGCGCGGTCGATGCCGCTCGCCGTGCACTGCGCGGCGAGCGCCGGGGAGGCGAGCACCAGGTCGATGCGCAGCCCGTGGTTGCGCCGGAACGCCGCGGCGCGGTAATCCCACCAGCTGAATGCGCCCGGTGCCTGTTCGAAGCGGCGGAAGACATCGACAAAACCGAGCGCGAACAGCGCCTGCAGCCGCTCGCGCTCGGCGTCGCTGCAAAGCACCTGGTCGCGCCAGGCATCCGGGTCGTGCACGTCACGATCCTCCGGCGCGATGTTGAAGTCGCCCACCACCGCGATCTTCGCGTGCTGGTCGAGCGCCCCGCGCAGGGTCTCGCGCAGCGCGCCGAGCCAGCGCAGCTTGTACGCATATTTGTCGGAGCCCACGCTCTGGCCATTCGGTACGTAGAGGTCGAACACGCGCACGCCGTCGTAGGTCGCGGCGAGCACGCGCTTCTGCTCGTCCTCGAATCCGTCGAGGCCGCTGGTGATGGCGGCCGGCGGCAGGCGCGAGAGCAGGGCCACGCCGTTGTAGGCCTTTTGCCCTTCCACGGCGCAGTGGTAACCGAGCGCCTCGAACTCCGCTGCCGGAAAGTCGGCCGTGACGCACTTGATCTCCTGCAGGGCGAGCACATCGGGCTGCTCTGCCACGAGCCAGTCGCGCACGTGCGCCAGGCGCTGGCGGATGGAGTTGACGTTCCAGCTCGCGAGCTTCATCCGGGCCCCGCAGCGCCGGTGCCGGTCTCTCCGGCGGCGCCGGCCGTGATGCCGCTGTGGCGCAGGAGTGCGGCGATGTCCGGATCGCGGCCGCGAAAGGCCCGGAAGGCCGCGGCGATGTCGCGTGTGCCGCCGATCTCGAGGATTTCCTCGCGGAAGCGCCGCGCCAGCCCGGCATCGAACACGCCGCCTTCCTCGAACGCCGCATAGGCGTCCGACGACAGCACCTCGGCCCACTTGTAGCTGTAGTAGCCGGCCGCGTAGCCGCCGCCGAAGACGTGGGCGAAGCCGTGCGGGAAGCGGTCGTACGGTGTGGCCGGCACCACGGCGACGGCGCTGCGCACCTCGCGCAGGATGTCCATCGAGCGCGGCTCTTCGCCCGCCCGGTATTCGGCGTGGATGCGCAGGTCGAACAGCGCGAACTCGAGCTGGCGCACCATCTGCATCGCGCCGTGGAACACGCGCGAGGCCCGCAGCCGCCCGACCATGGCGGCCGGCAGCTTCTCCGCGTTCTGCCAGTGGCCGGAGACCATGGCGAGGATCTCCGGCTCCCAGGCGAAGCCCTCCATGAACTGGCTCGGCAGCTCGACGGCGTCCCAGGGCACGCCGTGGATGCCGGCCACGCTCGGGTAGTCGATGCGGGTGAGCAGGTGGTGCAGGGCGTGGCCCATCTCGTGGAAGAGCGTCAGCACCTCGTCGTGCGAGAGCAGGCTCGGCGTCGTGGCGCCGGGCGGGGCGAAATTGCACACCAGGTGCGCCACCGGCAGCTGCAACGTCCCGTCGAGGCGCTTGCGGCTGATGCAGTCGTCCATCCAGGCGCCGCTGCGCTTCCCGGGCCGGGCGTGGAAATCCGTGTACAGCCCGCCGACCACGCATCCCGTGGCATCGATCACCCGGAAGTACGCTGCTTCCGCGTGCCAGGTGGCGACGCCCGCCTCGCGCTCGAGCCGCAGGCCGAACAAGCGGGCGACGAGCCCGAACAGGCCATCGAGCACGGTCGGCAGCGGGAAGTAGGGGCGCAGCTCCTCGTCGGAGATGGCGTAGCGCGCCAGACGCAGCGCCTCGGCGTGGAAGGCGACGTCCCAGGCGGCGAGCGGCTGGCCGGCGAAGGCCTCGAGTTCGGCGAACTCCGCGCGCGCGGCGGCGAGCGAGGCGGCGGCCAGCCGGTCGAGGAAATCGCGCACCTCGGCGACGGACTTCGCCATCTTGGTGGCGAGCGAGTATTCGGCGAAATTCGTGAAGCCGACGAGCTGCGCGGCCTCGTGGCGCAGGGCGAGTATCCCGGCCATGACGGCGCTGTTGTCGAAGGCCGGCGGCGAGGGGGCCTGGTCGGAGGCGCGGGTCGCCCAGGCGCGGTGGAAGAGCGCACGCAGCTCGCGGTCCTGAGCGTGGGTCAGCACCGCGATGTACGTCGGCTGGTCGAGGCGGAACAGCCACCCGGGACGGCCCGCTTCGGCCGCCTGCACCGCGGCCTGTTCGAGTGCCTGCGCCGGGATGCCGGCGAGCCGCGCGGCGTCGGTCTCGTGGTGCGTCCAGGCGGCCATGGCATCGAGCAGGTTCTGCTCGAACTTCGCCTGCAGGCCGGTGAGTTCCTCCATCACGGCCATGAAACGCTGCTTGCTCTCTTCGGGCAGGGCGACGCCCGCGAGCCGGAAATCGCGCAGCGCCTGGTCGACCAGTGCGCGCGCACCGTCGCGCCGGGCGGCGGGAAGCGTGGCGGCCACCTGCTCGAAGGCGCGGTACAGCGCGGCGTTCTGCGCCAGCTCGGTGTGATAGCGCGACAGCAGCGGCAGGCAGGCGTTGTACGCCTCGCGCAGCGCCGGGGTGTTGGCGACAGCGTGCAAGTGGCTCACCGGCGACCAGGCTCGGTGCAGCCGGTCGCCCAGATCCTCGAGCGGCAGGACCAGGCTCTCGAATGTCGGCGTGGCGCCGGCCTCCTGGGCGGCGAGCAGGCGTTGCACGCCGGTGCGGTTCCCGGCCAGCACCGCGCTGATCGCCGGTTCCACGTGTTCCGGGCGGATGGCGTCGAAGGCCGGCAGGGTGGTGGCGCCGAGCAGGGGGTTGGTCATGTCGTTCTCGGCCTGCGACAGGCTTGCGGGAAGGGCTGCTAATATGCCGTCCCCCACCACGGACAGGCAACGGGCCATGAGTGAAGCGTTCGATCTCGTCGTCATCGGCGGTGGCAGCGGCGGGCTGGCCGCCGCGCAGCGTGCCGCCGGGTACGGCGCGCGTGTCGCGCTGGTCGAGCAGGCCCGGCTCGGTGGCACCTGTGTCAACGTCGGTTGCGTACCGAAGAAGGTCATGTGGAATGCCGCGAGCCTCGCGCACGCCGTCGAAGACGCGCGCGACTACGGGTTTCGCATCGCTGTCGACGGGAGCCACGACTGGGCGACTCTCAAGGCCAGGCGCGATGCCTACCTGCAGCGGTTGAATGACATCTACGCGCGCAACCTCGAGGCGAAGCGCATTCATCTCGTTCGCGGGCCGGCGCGCTTCCTCGGGCCGCGCACCGTGGCGGCGGGTGGCGAGGTGCTCGAAGCGCGCCACGTGGTGATCGCCACCGGGGGCTACCCCGCCGTGCCGCGGTTGCCCGGCGCGGAACTCGGCATCACCTCGGACGGGTTCTTCGAGCTGGCGCAATGCCCGGCGCGCACCGCCATCGTTGGCAGCGGCTACATCGCCGTCGAGCTGGCCGGCATGCTGGCGGCGCTCGGCTCGCAGGTGACCTTCTTCGCCCGTCATGACAGCGTCCTGCGCCGTTTCGACGAGATGCTGCAGCAGGCGGCCGTCGAGTCCCTGGCGCAAGCCGGGGTCACGCTGCGCTGGCGCAGCGTCGTGGCGGCGGTCGAGCGCGGTGCGGGCGGGCTGCAGCTGCGCCTGCGCGATGGTGTGGTCCAGGGCCCGTTCGATACGCTGATCTGGGCCGTGGGCCGCGAGCCGGCGACCGCCACGCTCGGGCTCGAGGCGGCCGGCATCGAACCGGACGCGGGCGGCTTCGTGCCGACCGACCGTTTCCAGGAGACCCGGGTGCAGCAGGTCTATGCCATCGGCGATGTCACCGGGCGCGAGCCGCTCACGCCGGTGGCGATCGCTGCCGGCCGCCGGCTCGCCGACCGCGTCTTCGGCCACATGGCCGGGCGACACCTCGACTATGCCAACATCGCGACCGTGGTGTTCACGCACCCGCCGCTCGGCACCTGCGGGCTCGCCGAGTCACAGGCACGGCAGGTGCACGGCGAGGCGGTGCGGGTCTATCGCAGCGAGTTCGTGCCGCTGTACCACGCCGTCACCACCGCAAAACCGAAGGCGCGCATCAAGCTCATCACCGCCGGTGCCGAGGAGCGCGTCGTCGGCTGCCACGTCGCCGGCCCGGGCGCCGACGAGCTGCTGCAGGGCTTCGCCGTCGCCATCCGCATGGGTGCTACCAAGCGCGACTTCGACGACACCGTCGCCATCCACCCCACCCTCGCCGAAGAACTCGTCACGCTGCGGTAACGGTGCCGGGTCGAAGTTTTGGTAACGGTGCCGGGTCGAAGTTTCGAAGTTTTTCGAGAGATCAGGCATACCACTCAACTGGCCGCCTTGTCTCAGACTCTCGAAAAACT
>JADZBS010000128.1 GCA_020851975.1 Gammaproteobacteria bacterium
CGGTGGCGGGACGCTCCCTGCGGGCATCCTGCCCTCCGCTCGCTCGGGTCTCGCAAGCGCTCGGCATCCTGCCGCGCTGGCTCGACACGCCCGCCACCGGGCGGCCGACCGGCGAGGCTGCCGACGTGCAGGAGCACCCTGTAGGAGCGACGCCAGTCGCGACCTCTTCGTGCGCCCCCGGGAACAGGGTGCGCCGAGCGGACCCCGGCATCCGGCAGAAGATTGGAGGAAAGCGGGTTGGGAAGAAGACGATAGTGGGTCGCGACTGGCGTCGCTCCTACCCGTCGCTCCTACCCGTCGCGCCTACCCGTCGCTCCTACAATTCCGTCAAGGTGTCGCACTGGGCCGGGTCGCCGGTTTCAAGACCGCGGCGGAACCAGTGCACGCGTTGCGCCGAGCTGCCGTGGGTGAAGGAGTCCGGCGTCACGTAGCCGCGACCCTGCTGTTGCAGGCGGTCGTCGCCGATTGCCGAGGCGGCCGCCAGGCCTTCCTCCACGTCGCCCTGCTCGAGGATCCGCTGCGCCTCTTCCGTGCGGTTCGCCCACACGCCGGCAAAGCAGTCGGCCTGCAGTTCGAGGCGTACCGAGAGGGCGTTCGATTCGCGCTCTCCGGCCGCCTGGCGCGCGCGCTGCACCTCGTCGGAGGTGCCGAGCAGGTTCTGCACGTGGTGGCCGACCTCGTGGGCGATCACGTAGGCCTGGGCGAAATCGCCGGGTGCCTGGAAGCGGTCGCGCAGGTCGCGGTAGAAATCGAGGTCGATGTACACCTTGCGATCGGCGGGGCAGTAGAACGGTCCCATGGCCGCCTGACCCAGGCCGCAGGCCGACTCGACCGCGCCTGAGAAAAGCACCAGGTGCGCCGGCTCGTAGGTCCGGCCGGCGTCGTGGAAGATCGCTGCCCAGCTGTCTTCCGTGTAGCCGAGCACCGTGGCGACGAAGTCCGCCTGCGGGTCCGCGCCAGGCGTGAGCCCCGGTGCCGGTTCGGCGGGTGCTGGTGTACTGTCGACCGGTACGTTCTGCAGGAGCAGGCTCGGGTCGACGCCGAGGAAATAGGACAGGGCGAGCACCACCAGCACGGTGCCGATGCCGCCACCCACCAGCCCGCCGCGGCGCACGGGCATGCCGCGACGATCCTCGACGTTCTCGCTGCGCCGTCCGCTTTCCCACCGCATGGTCCGGCTCCTGCTGCCTCGACCTGTCTATCCTCTGGCCTCACCCGCACGGCCGTCAACCGGCGGACGATGGGCAGGAGCACCCTGTAGGAGCGACGCCAGTCGCGACCGATGACGGCACCGCCCCTCACCAGCCACGCCGTAGGAGCGACGCCAGTCGCGACCGATGACTCCTCTCGCAGGAATTGGGTCGCGACTGGCGTCGCTCCTACCCGTCGCTCCTACCCGTCGCTCCTACCCGTCGCTGCTACACGTCGCTCCTACACGCTGCTCAGGCCTGTCGTATGATGGCGCGATGCAGGATTTCGAGAAGCTCGGGGTCTTTTATCTTGGCCGGCGCATGGGCGAGGACGGCAGCGCGGCCGGCGGCGAGCTGACGCTCTACGACTCACGCGACCTTACCACGCACGCCGTCATCATCGGCATGACCGGCAGCGGCAAGACCGGGCTCGGCATCGACCTGATCGAGGAAGCGGCGATCGACCACATTCCGGTCATCGCCATCGACCCGAAGGGCGATCTCGGCAACCTGCTGCTCACCTTCCCGCAGCTCGCGCCCGCCGACTTCCAGCCATGGGTGGATCCGCGCGCGGCGGCCGAGAACGGGCAGTCACCGGCGGACTATGCAGCCGCGCAGGCTGCGACCTGGAAGCAGGGGCTTGCCGACTGGGGCCAGGCGCCCGAGCGCATCGGTGCGCTGCGCGCCGCGGCGGAGTTTGCCGTCTACACGCCGGGCAGCACGGCCGGCCTGCCGCTCTCGGTGCTGAAGGAGTTCGCGCCGCCACCGGCGGAACTCCTCGCCGATGCCGATCTCTACAGCGAGCGCCTGCAGGGCACGGCGACGGGGCTCATGGCGCTGCTCGGCATCGATGCCGACCCGATGACGAGCCGCGAGCACATCCTGGTGTCGAACCTGCTCGACCATGCCTGGCGGGCCGGCAAGGCACTCGACCTCGCCGCCCTGATCGGCGGCATCCAGAAGCCGCCGTTCGCGCGCCTCGGCGTGCTCGATCTCGACAGCTCCTATCCGGCGGCCGAGCGCCAGGCGCTGGCCCTGCGGCTCAACAACCTGCTCGCCGCGCCGGGCTTCGAAGCCTGGACCCGCGGCGCGGCGCTGTCGGCCGATGCACTGCTGTACGGCCCGGACGGGCGCCCGCGCGTCTCGGTGATCAACATCGCCCACCTCGGCGATGCGCAGCGCATGTTCTTCGTCACGCTGCTGCTTGCCGAACTCGTCGCCTGGATGCGCCGGCAGAGCGGCAGCCCGTCGCTGCGCGCCATCCTCTACATGGACGAGGTGTTCGGCTACATGCCGCCGGTGGCCAATCCGCCGAGCAAGCTGCTGCTGCTGACGCTGCTCAAGCAGGCGCGGGCCTTCGGCCTCGGCGTGGTGCTCGCGACGCAGAACCCCGTCGATCTCGACTACAAGGGCCTCGCCAACGCCGGTACCTGGTTCATCGGCCGGCTGCAGACCGAGCGCGACAAGGCGCGCGTGCTGGAGGGCCTGCTCGGCGCGGCCGGTGGCGAGCGGCTCGACGCCCAGGCGCTGGAGCGCACGCTCGCCGGGCTCGGCAAGCGGCAGTTCCTCCTGCACAACGTCAACGAGGAGCGCCCCGAGGTGTTCGCCACGCGCTGGGCGATGAGCTACCTCGCCGGTCCCCTGAGCCGCGAACAGATCCGCACGCTGATGGCGGGTAGCGTCCGGCCGGAGGCCCCCGTGCCGACGCCCGCACCGTCACCGGCCGCGCCGCTGGCACGCGCCCGCCCGGTGCTGCCGGCAGCGGTGCGACAGTTGTTCCTGCCGGCAGCGCGCCTGCCGCACGCCGGCGAGCGGCTGGTGTACGAGCCGCGCGTGCTCGCCGTGGCCGCCGTCGCCTGGACGCACGACAAGCTCGGCGTGGACGAGCGACGCGAGTTCGTGCTCGCCGCGGCTGCGCCGGCCGGGGCCGGTGGCCTCGACTGGGCAGCGGCGGAAGAACTCGCCGTGCCCGCGGCCGAACTCGAACGCGAACCGGAACCCGATGCCTCGTTCGGCGAACCCGGAGAGGCGCTCGCGCAGGCGGCCGGGTACAAGGAGTGGGAGCGGCAGCTGCGCCGCTGGCTCGGCGCCGAACGCGCGCTCACGCTTCATCGCAGTCCCGCGCTCGGCGAGACTTCGCGCAGCGGCGAGAGCGAACGCGATTTTCGCATTCGCCTGCAACAGCTCGGCAACGAACGCCGCGACGTCGCCGCTGCGAAGCTGAAGCAGAAGTACGCCCCGAAATTCGCCGCCCTCGAGGCCCGGGCGCTGCGCGCGGAACAGGCGCACGAGCGCCAGGCCGAGCAGGCACGCGATGCGAAGCTCGGGGCCGCCGTCTCGATCGGCACCGCCGTCCTCGGCGCGTTGTTCGGCCGCGGCCGTTCGCTCGGCTCGGCTTCGCGGGTCGGCACGGCGGTGCGGCGCACGGGCAGCATCGGGCGCGAGAGCGGTGACGTGCGCCGGGCGGAGGAGACGCTCACCCGGGTGCAGGCCGACCAGGAGGCCCTGCAGGCCGAATTCCAGCGCGAACTCGACGCCCTGCAGGGCAGGTTCGCCGCGCAGGCCGAGCCGCTCGAAACGATCCCGGTGCGGCCGAAGGCGGGCGACATCGAGGTGCGTTTCCTCGGCGTCGGCTGGATTCCCTGCATCGAGGACGCCGCCGGGCAGTTGCAGCGCGCCTAGCAATCCTCGCTGCAGGTCACCGCCGCGGCTGTTACCGCCGGCATGCGTCCGGCGCGCACGAAGTGCTGCCGGTAGTAGGGCTCGTCGAAGCTGCCGATCGACACCACCTGGCCGGTGGCCGGGGCGTGCACGAAACGGCCTTCGCCGAGGTAGATGCCGACGTGCGAGAGGTCGGTGCCCTGGAAGAACACCAGGTCTCCCGCTGCCGCCCCGTCGAGCGACACCGGCGTGCTCGCCCGCAACTGCTCGCGGGAGGTGCGTGGCACGGCGAGCCCGGCGCTGCGATAGGCGTACTGCACCAGGCCGCTGCAGTCGAAGCCCTGGGGTGACTGCCCGCCGTAGCGGTAGGGCACGCCGACCATCTGCAGGGCGGTGAACACGATGCGCGAGCGCAGCGGGTCGGGTGGCACACCGGCTTCGATCACGGCGGGTGCACCGGCTTCGGGCAGCGTGGCCGGCTGCCAGCAACCCGCGAGGAGCAGGCTCGCGGCGAAACCGGCCAGGCGCAGCGCGGATCTGCCGAAACCTCGTCGCATCAGGTGTCTCCACACCAACCCTGCAGGCGATTCTAGACCAGCATCCGCCGCCGGGGCGTGCCCTGGCGCACGCTATACTGCGGTGCACTCCCGCCGGGAAGCCGCCGCCATGCCGATGACGAATCGCAGTCTCGTGCTGCTCGCCACCCTGCTCCTCGCCGCCTGCAGCGGCACACGCGAGGCGCCGGCGCCGATGCCGGAGGCTGGCGTGAGTCTCGGCGTCGGGACCGCCCGGCCGGCACCGCCGCCGGCCGTGGCGCCCCGCATCGCCATCGCCGGCCCCCCCGTCCTCGGCTCGCCGGATGCGCCGGTGACGATCGTCGAGTTCATGGACTACGAGTGCCCGTTCTGCCAGGGCTACGGCCAGAAGGTGTTCCCGCAACTGCGCCAGCGCTACATCGACACGGGTCAGGTGCGCTACGTGGCCAGGGATCTGCCGCTGCCGCGGCACGCGCGCGCGCGCCCGGCGGCGATCGCCGCGGCCTGCGCGGGCGAGCAGGGCCGATACTGGGAGATGCACGAGGCCCTGCTGGCGACGGCAGGGCAGTTGCGCGACGAGGATTTCAAGGCGCACGCCGCGCGGCTCGGCCTCGATCAGGCGCGTTTCGGTGCCTGTCGCGCCGAACCGCGCCACCAGGCACGGCTCGACCGCGATCTCGCCGAGGCACGCGCGCTCGGCGTCGCCGGCACGCCGACGCTGCTGATCGGCGCCAGCGCCGGTGACGTCGCGCAGGGGCGGCTCACGACCACCACCCAGGACTGGGCAGCGCTCGAACAGCTCGTCGGGCGCTACCTGCCGCGCTAGTCGGCCAGCACCCGCACGTCGTAGCCCTCGGCGCGCAGGTCGCGCAGGACCTCGTCGAGGTGGCCGCGGTCGCGCGTCTCGAGCGTGATGTCGAGGTAGCTGTCGCGCGCCGGCAGCGAGGTGAAGATGCGCTGGTGCTGCAGGTCGAGGAAGTTTGCCTGCAGGCGCGCCACGGCGGTGGCGATGCGGGCGATCTGGCCGGGGACATCCGAGATGATGATGCGCACCCGCGTGATGCGCCCGGCGCGTACGAGGTCGCGGGTGAGGATTGCGGCGAGGAGCCGCGGGTCCATGTTGCCGCCGGAGAGTACGACGCCGACGCGCCGGCCGCGGAAACGCTCCGGATACTGCAGCAGCGCGGCGAGCCCGGCCGAACCGGCGCCTTCCACCACGGTCTTCTCCACGTTGAGCAGCAGGCTCACCGCGCGCTCCAGCTGGTCCTCGTCGACGAGCAGGACCTCGTTCACGTGCTCGCGCATCAGGGCGAGCGTGAGCCGGCCGGGTGCGGCCACGGCAATGCCCTCGGCGAGCGTGTCCCCGCCGCAGGTCCGGTCGTCACCCTCGAGCGCCGACTTCAGCGCCGGGTACAGCGCCGTCTCCACGCCGATCACCTCGATCGACGGGCGCAGGGCGCGCGCCGCCACCGCGATGCCGCTCACCAGGCCGCCGCCGCCGACCGGCACGACAAGGCAGTCGAGGTCGGGCGCCGTGGCGAGCATCTCGAGGGCGATCGTGCCCTGGCCGGCGATGATGTCGGGGTCGTCGTAGGGATGCACGAATACCAGATGCTCGCGCTCGGCGATTTCCCGCGCCGAGACCCCCGCCTCCTCCAGGCTGCGGCCTTCGAGCAGCACGCGCGCGCCGTGCTCCTCGGTGTAGCGCACCTTCACGTACGGCGTGTTGCGCGGCATGACGATGGTCGCCGGGATGCCGAGCCGGCGCGCGTGGTAGGCCACGCCCTGCGCGTGGTTGCCGGCCGACATGGCGATGATGCCGCGCCGGCGTTCCCCGGCGTCGAGGCGGGAGAGTTTCCAGCAGGCCCCGCGCTCCTTGAACGAGGAGGTGAACTGCAGGTTCTCGAACTTCAACCAGAGCGTGGTGCCGGTGAGTTGCGAGAGCGTCTGCGACCGCGTGCAGGGAGTGGCCTGCACGTGGCCGGCGATGCCGGCGGCAGCCTGCCGGATGTCGGCGAGCGTGATGGTCGGTGTCATGCTGCCATCTTACTATTGACAGGCCCGGCCGCTGACCTATAGTGCGCGGCCTTCACGCCGCCCGCCGCCGGCTGGCGGGCGTTCCGGGAGCAGCATGAGCGATCGCAACGACAAGGCAACGGACACGCCGGCGGCGCGGGGCTACCGCATGCCTGCGGAGTGGGCGCCGCACCAGGCCACGTGGCTCTCCTGGCCGCACAACCGCGACACCTGGCCGGGCGTGCTGGCGCGTGCCGAAGCGGCACTCGCGCTCGCCGTCGCCGCCCTCACCGAGGGCGAGACGGTACACATCAACGTGCTCGACGAGCGCCACGAACGCCACGTCGCCGGGCTGCTCGCCGGCAAGGCCAACCTGGAGCGCGTGCGCCTGCACCGCCTGCCGACCAACGACGCCTGGTGCCGCGACCACGGCGCAATCTTCGCCACCCGGCCGGGCCGGCCGGCGCCGCTGCTCGCGCTCGACTTCGGCTACAACGCCTGGGGCGGCAAGTACCCGCCCTTCGATCTCGACAACCAGGTGCCGCGGCACATGGCGGAGATCCTCGGCGCGGCGCACCTCGCGGTGGACATGATCCTCGAAGGCGGCTCCATCGAGGTCAACGGCGCCGGCACGCTGCTCACGACCGAGCAGTGCCTGCTCAACCCCAACCGCAACCCGCAGCTCTCGCGCGCGGACATCGAGCAGCGGCTGCGCGACCATCTCGGGGTGCAGCAGGTGCTCTGGCTGGGGGACGGCATCGTGGGCGACGACACCGACGGGCATGTCGACGACCTCACGCGCTTCGTGGCCGAGGACACCGTCCTGACCGTCGTCGAGGACGACCCCGGCGACGCCAACTTCCAGGCCCTGCGCGAGAACCGCGAGCGGCTCGCCACCATGCGCCTGCCCGACGGCCGGCCCCTGAGGGTCGTCGAACTGCCCATGCCCGGGCCGGTGTACCGGGGCGAGGAGCGCCTGCCGGCGAGCTACGCCAACTACTACGTCGGCAACCGCGTGGTGCTGCTGCCGGTGTTCGGCTGCCCGCGGGACGAGGAAGCCGCCGCGGTTCTCGCCCGCTGCTTCCCGGGACGCCGGGTGGTGGCCATCGACTGCCGCGACGTCGTGGTCGGGCTGGGCACGCTGCACTGCCTGACGCAGCAGGTGCCTGCCACTTGAGCTCGCCAGCTTCGGTTCGGCCGCTGCCGGGTCGTCGCCGGCGGGCGTGTGCAGCAAGCGCAGCAGGAGCGGAGCGCCGCGGAACCCGAACGAGCGCAGGGCAGGATGCCCGGAGCGAGTGTCCCGCCGGCGACGACCCGGCAGCGGCCTGCGGCTCCGCGCGCCAGTGGCCACAACCACCGGCAGCAGCTGTTAACGCCGCCACCCACATGCTCTAAGCTGGCGGCGGCGCGCGGGCGCGCCTCGCCGAGGACGAGAAGACGATGGGCAAGATCAGCGAATTCATCCACCACCACTACCGGCACTTCAACGCCGCGGCGCTCGTCGACGCGGCCGACGCCTACGTGCGCCACCTCGACCAGGGCGGCCGCATGCTGGTGACGCTTGCCGGCGCCATGAGCACCGCCGAGCTCGGCCTGTCGCTGGCCGGGATGATCCGCCGCGACAAGGTCCATGCCATCTGCTGCACCGGTGCGAACCTCGAGGAGGACATCTTCAACCTCGTTGCCCACGAGCACTACGTGCGCATCCCGCACTACCGCCAGCTCAGCGCCGAGGACGAGGAGGCGCTGCTCGCCCGCCACCTCAACCGGGTCACCGACACCTGCATCCCGGAGGAGGAGGCGATCCGCCGGCTGGAGAAGGCCGTGCTCGAGGAGTGGGTCGCGGCGGACCGCGCCGGCGAGGCGTACTTCCCGCACGAGTTCTTCTACCGCATCCTGCGTTCCGGCAAGCTCAGGCAGTACTACCAGATCGATCCGAAGGACAGCTGGCTCCTCGCGGCCTGCGAGAAGAACCTGCCGATCATCGTGCCGGGCTGGGAGGACTCCACGCTCGGCAATATCTTCGCCAGCCACGTGATCGGCGGCGAGATCCGGCGCGTGCACACCGTGCGCACCGGCATCGAGTACATGGTGGAGCTGGCGCGCTGGTACCAGGCGACCTGCCGGCAGCACTCGATCGGCTTCTTCCAGATCGGCGGCGGCATCGCCGGCGACTTCCCGATCTGCGTCGTGCCGATGCTCGAGCAGGACCTGCAGATCCACGACATCCCGCGCTGGGGCTACTTCTGCCAGATCAGCGACTCGACCACGAGCTACGGTTCGTACTCGGGCGCGGTGCCGAACGAGAAGATCACCTGGGGCAAGCTCGCCGCGGCGACGCCGAAGTTCATCATCGAGTCGGACGCCACCATCGTGGCCCCGCTTATTTTCGCCTGCGTGCTGGACCAGTAGACCAGGGAGGGCCCGAAGACATGGCCAAGGGACGTGCCGGCGCCGTGGTGCGCGATGACCAGATGACCCCGCAGGCCGAGCCGTGGAGCGCCGAGCGCTCTGCCGAGCTCTACCGCGTGGATGCCTGGGGCGAGGGCTTCTTCTTCATCAATGAACAGGGCCACGCCGCCGTGCGGCCGTTCCCGGAGAACGGGCTCGCCATCGATATCGTGCAGGTGGTGAACGAGATCCGCCGCCGCAACGGCGGCTTCCCGGTGCTGATCCGCTTCCAGGACGTGCTGCGGGCGCGGGTGCGCCGCCTCAACGAGGCTTTCGCGGCGGCGGTCGTCGAGGCTGGCTATGGCAACGTCTACCGTGGCGTCTACCCGATCAAGGTCAACCAGATGCACGAGGTGGTCGAGGAAGTGCTCGACGCCGGCCGCCCCTGGCACATGGGCCTGGAATGCGGCTCCAAGGCGGAGCTGGTGGCCGCGCTGCCGCACCTCGACGACGAGCGCCTCCTCCTGTGCAACGGCGTCAAGGACCGCACCATGCTGTCGCTGATCCTCGCGGCGCAGCAGTTGGGCCAGAAGGTGCTGCCGATCGTGGAGAAGTACTCCGAGTTCGAGCAGTTGCTCGCGCTGGCCGACCAGGCCGGCGTGCGCCCACGGCTCGCCGCGCGCATCCGGCTCGCGACGCAGGGCTCGGGGCGGTGGTTCGAATCGGCCGGCGCGCGCTCGAAGTTCGGCATCGCCATCCCGGAGCTGCTGCGCATGGTGCAGGAGCTCGAGCGGCGCGGCTGCCAGGATTGCCTGCAGTTGCTGCACTTCCACCTCGGCAGCCAGATCGCCGACATCCAGGTGCTGAAGAAGGCGGTGACGGAGGCCTGCCAGGTCTACGCGAGCCTGGTGAAGCAGGGCATCGGCGTCACGCACCTCGACGTCGGCGGCGGCCTCGGCGTGAACTACGGCACCGGCTACGCCCGCGACGAGGACGGCATCAACTACGGCCTGCAGGAATACGCCAACGCCGTGGTCTACGCCGTCAAGGAAGTCTGCGACGCCCGCGAAGTGCCACCCCCGGTGCTGGTCTCGGAGAGCGGGCGGGCCGTCACCGCCCACCACTCGGTGCTGGTGGTGCCGGTGCTCGGCACGCACCGGCCCGACACGCCGCAGGAGGGTGATCTTCCCGAGAAACCGCACAAGACCGTGAAGGGACTGAAGAAGATCCTCGATGGCCTGCGCCGGCGCGCGAACCAGCCCGAGGAACTGCTGGAGGCGTATCACGACGCCAAGGACGCGCGCAACGAGGCCGACCAGTTGTTCGCCCTCGGCTACCTCGCGCTCGACCAGCTCGCGGCCGTGCAGCGCCTGTACTGGCGCGTGTGCGCCGAGATCCTGCCCGGGCTGCGTGCCGCCGAACTCGATCCCGTCCCCGACGAGCTCGCCGAACTCGAGGAGCGGCTCACGGACCTCTATCTCTGCGACTTCTCGGTGTTCCAGTCGATGCTCGACCACTGGGCCATCGGCCAGGGCTTCCCGATCATGCCGATCGACCGGCTCGAGGAGCAACCGAACCGCCGCGGCGTGCTGGTCGATCTCACCTGCGACTCCGACGGCAAGGTGAGCCACTACATCTCGGCGCTCGCCGACAAGAGCTTCCTGCCCGTGCACGCGCTGCAGGCCGAGGCGTCGTACTACATCGGCGTTTTCCTCGTCGGCGCCTACCAGGACATCATGGGTGACACCCACAACCTGTTCGGGCGCGTGCCCGAGGTGCACGTCTACGCCGATGCCGAGGAGCCCGGCAGCTTCTGGATCGAGAAGGTGATCCCGGGCATGACCGTGCACGAGATGCTGGCGCAGGTGCAGTATTTCCCGAACGATCTCAACCGGCGCATGAGCGAACTGGTCCGGCGCAAGATCGACGCCGGCCAGCTGCGCCCCGGCATCGGCATGCAGATCCTCGACCAGTACACCGCCAGTTTCAACGAGACCACCTACTGCATCCCGGGGTGAGCGCCATGACGCAGCCGGCCACTGCCCTGAAGCTCGCGCTGGTACAGATGCGCATGGCCGAGGACCCGGCCGTGAACCTGCAGCGCGCGCTCGACTTCACGCGCCAGGCGATCGCCGGCGGCGCCCGGCTGGTGTGCCTGCCCGAACTGTTCCGCTCGCGCTACTTCTGCCAGAGCGAGGACGCCGGCCACTTCGCGCTCGCCGAGCCGGTGCCCGGCCCGACCACCGCGGCCTTCGCGCAGCTCGCCGCAGCGCATGGCGTGACCATCGTGCTATCGCTCTTCGAGCGGCGCACCGCCGGGCTCTACCACAACACCGCGGCGATCGTGGACGGGAAGGCGGGCGTGGTCGGCCTGTACCGCAAGATGCACATCCCCGACGACCCTCGCTACTACGAGAAGTACTACTTCACGCCCGGTGATCTCGGCTTTCGCGCCATCGACACCGCCGCCGGCCGGCTCGGCGTGCTGGTGTGCTGGGACCAGTGGTACCCGGAAGGCGCGCGGCTCACCGCGCTCGCTGGCGCCGAACTCCTCGTATACCCGACCGCCATCGGCTGGCACCCCGAGGAGAAGGCCGCGCTCGGCACGCGCCAGCACGCCGCCTGGGAAACCATCCAGCGCAGCCACGCCATCGCCAACGGCTGTTTCGTGGTGTCCGTGAACCGCACCGGCTTCGAGCCCGAGCCGGGCGGGGCCGGCGGCATCGAGTTCTGGGGCCAGAGCTTCGTCGCCGCGCCCGACGGGCACCTGCTCGTCAAGGCCCGTGCCGACGAGGAAGGCGTGCTCTACGCCGAGATCGACCGCGCCGACATCGAGCGCCAGCGCCAGGGCTGGCCCTTCCTGCGCGACCGGCGCATCGACGCCTACGCCGATCTCACCCGCCGCTTCATCGACCAGGACGGTGCCGGGTCGAAGTTTCGAAGTTGTTAAGCTGCTTCAGAACCGGTTCGCTGCCCTCCAATTGAAAAGCCCCGCGAAGCGGGGCTTTTCGCATCGAGGGCCTGTCGCCCGCTCAGCGGCCGCGGCGCATCCGGATGCCGGCGAGCGTCGCCACGCCGGAGAGGAGCAGCCACACGGCACCCGGCACCGGGACCACCGTGGAGAGCATCCAGTGCCCGGAGTTGCCCTCGGCGCCATGGAGCACGGAATTCGTGGCGTTGTATCCGGGTCCGGGCACCACGACCGGACCGGGGTAGCAGCCGCCCGCCGAATTGCTGAGGCTGAAGGTGCCTGGCGTTGGCGGCACGGCGTTGGCCGTGATCTGGAAACCGGTGATCAGGTAACCCGCGCAGGCCGTCCAGCTCGGCGCATTGTTCGTGACCACGGAACCAAGGTTGATCGTGGCGCCGTTGTTCCAGGTGTAGGTGAGCCCGATCAGCGATCCGACCGGGATGGCGGCGAAATTCGCCGGATCGGTGATGGCCGGACTGTCGATGGTGAGGCTGCCGCTGCCGAGCTGGCCGGTGTCCGGTACCCAGCTGTAGACGACTGTCATCGCAGCAGCATTGCCGGCGCCGAGCGCGAGCAGCGCTGCCGCTGCGATGACGCGCCGCGTCCTGGTGAGCGAAACCGGTGACATGGATGTGATCCCCCGCGCGGCTGCTGGCACCGCACTCGTTGTTATCGTGGCCTGACGGCACCAACGTAGGCCCGCGCCAGCGGGGTGGTCAACCCCCGAACGGATGAGACGCCGGCGGCCGGCGTCGGTGCCACGCCGTGTGCTTCTGAAACGCGTGGGCCAGGGCCAGCACGCGGGCTTCGCCCCGCGGCGGGCCGGTGATCTGCAGGCCGATCGGCAGGCCCGAGGCATTGACGCCGCAGGGAATGGAGATCGTCGGCAGGCCGAAGACGTTGAATGGCGCGGTGTTTCGCGCCGACGGCGGGGGCCCGCGCACCGGCGCGGTCGCACCGGCCGCACCGATGCGCTCCGGCAGCACCGGCGTGGTCGGCGTCACCAGCAGGTCGACGTCGCGGAACACGGCCGCGGCCTCGTGCCGGACGAGCGCGAGCTGGCGCAGCGCCTGCGCGTAGCTTGCCGCATCGATGCGAGCCCCCGCCGCGACCAGACCACGCAGGGCCGGCGAGAAACCCTGCGGCGAGGCGGCGAGCAGTGGCGCGAAGTGAGCGTGCGCCTCGACGAACATGACGGCGAGGGCAGGCACGGCGGGCAACGTCACATCGCGCGTGCCCTGCGTCAGGGTGGCGAGTACCCGCAGGGCTTCTTCCACTGCGATGGCAATTTCGCCGTCGAGCGCCTCGAAAAACGGTTGCCGCGGCAGGCCGAGGTGCAGCCCGCGCGTGCTCTCGTCGAGGGCTGCCGTGTAGTCCGGCAACCCGCCTTCGATGCTCGCCGGGTCCCCGGCGTCGTACCCGGCGATGGCCTGCAGGAGGAGGGCAACATCGGCCGCGCTGCGGCCCAGTGGGCCGACGTGGTCGAGCGACCAGGCGAGCGGCACGACGCCACGGGCGCTGACCAGGCCATGGCTGGCCTTCAGGCCGGTCACGCCGCAGAAGGCAGCCGGCTGGCGGATCGAGCCGCCGGTGTCGGTGCCGATCGCGCCGTAGCACAGGCCGGCGGCCACGGCAGCGGCCGGACCGCCGGAGGAGCCCCCGGCGACGAATTCCGTCGCCCAGGGATTGCGCACGGCGCCGAAGTGCCCGGTGGTGGAGGTGACGCCGTAGGCGCATTCATCCATGTTGAGCTTGCCGAGGACGATGGCGCCGGCGGCCAGCAGGCGGCGCGTGACTTCGGCGTCCGCTGTCGGCACGCGCGTGGCGAAAGCGGCAGCGGCCGCCGTGGTGCGCACGCCCGCCGTGTCGACGTTGTCCTTCAGCGCGACCGGGATGCCGTGCAGGGGGCCGTGCTCGCCCCCGCGCCTGCGTGCGGCCTCGAGTTCGCGCGCACGTTCGAGAGCCTGCTCACCCGTGACCGTGATGAACGTATTGAGCAGCGGGTCGAGGCGCGCGATGCGCGCCAGGCAGGCGCGGGTCAGGTCGACCGGCGACAGGCGCCGTTGCTGCAGCGCGAGCGCCGCGTCCCGGAGCCCGAGGTCAGCAGGATCCGGCGCGTCGGCACGCAAGCTGCCGCCTGCCAGCAGCGTGGTGGCACCGATTCCGGCGCCGAGGAAGGACCTGCGACTGACCATGCACTGCACCTCGCCCGCGCGATGCAGCACTGTAGGATCGGCCGGGGTGGGGCGGCAACCGGGCTTCGGCGCGACGGACATCTGGCACAATGGCCGCGCAATCTTCAGTCGGGCGGGGGAAGCATGAACAGACTCGCAGCGATCGCCATGGCGCTCGTGGCGGCGGCCGGCGCCGTGCAGGCTGCCGATCCGGTGGTCGTGAGTCCGCCGGGGCGCAAGGCCATGGCGCCCGAGATCGCGGTGGCGCCCGATGGCGCGCTCGTCGTCCTCTGGCTCGAGCGCACGCCGGCGGGTGATGCCGGCCAGGGCAATCACAACCAGGCCGCGGCGGATCTCTGGCTCGCCCGCTCCGTCGATGGCGGCGCGAGCTTCGGCGCACCGGTGCGTGTCAACGCGACGCCCGGCGCCGTGTGGGGCTTTCCGGTCAGCAAGCCGCGGGTGGCGGTGTCGCCGGCCGGTGTCGTTCACGTGTTCCACGCCGGCAACGCGCAACACGCGCGCACCGGCAAGCCGCTCGTGCTGCCGCTCTACACGCGCTCGACCGACGGCGGGCGCAGCTTCGGGGAACCGCGGGTGCTCGGCGGGATGCCCGACGCCCGGCTCGGCAGTCCGGTCGAAGGGTCCGACATCGCAGAACTGTTCGGCACCCTGGCGATCGACGGGCGCGGCGGCGTGTACGCCTACTGGATCGACACGCGCGCCATGACGAAGGAGCAGCCGAACGGCAAGGTCTGGTCGGCGGTGTCGCTAGACGACGGCGTGACGTTTGGCGCCGAGTTCGAGGTGCTGCCTGCCGATACCTGCCCCTGCTGCCAACTGACGACTGCGACGCAGGACGGACGCGTCTTCCTGGGCTCGCGCCGGGTGAATCCGGAAGGCACGCGTGACAGCACGGTCGCCGTATCCATCGATCGGGGCAGGACCTTCGCCGCGCGCGTGCGCTGGGGCGGGACGCCCTGGAAGATCGAGGCCTGCCCGCTGAAGGCGACGGCACTCGCCGTCGATGGCGAGTTCGTCTACACGGCGGCCTTCGACGGCGGCGCGAGCCCGCAGGGCGCCGCCTGGTCGCGGTCGTCCGACGGCGGGCGCAGCTTCGAGCCGGCCCGGCCGCTGCATGCGACGGCCACGGTCTCCGACGCCCCGGTGCTGGCGCTCGCCGGTGAGGCGCTGGTCGCGGCCTGGCATGCGAAGGCCGGTGGCGCCGAGCGGCGCGTCTTCGTCGCCGTCTCGCGCGATCGCGGCCGGTCGTTCTCCGCCCCCGTCGAGGTACCCGCGCCGGCCGGCAACGGCACCTACCCCGTGCTGACTGCGCGCGCCGGCGGCGTGCAGCTCGCGTGGCAGCAGGCCGATGCGATCCTCACCCGTTACCTCGCCGCCGACGATCCGCTGTTCGGCAACCCACCGGAGCGCAAGCCATGAGCTGGTCCCATCGAATCGTTCGTCCGCTGGTCGTGGCAGCAGCTTTGCTGCTGGCGGCCGGCGCGGGCGCACAGCCGCCCGAGGTGAAGCCGGTGTCGCCGGCGCAATTTGCCACCGAACTGGCGGCGCTGCGCGGGCGGGTGGTGATGCTCAACGTCTGGGCGACCTGGTGCGCGCCCTGCCTGAAGGAAATCCCCGATCTCCTCGCCGTCGAGGCCGAGCTGCGCGACGAGGGGTTCGTGCTGCTCGGGCTGTCGATCGACGATGCCGCCGATGCGGCCCAGGTGGCCGGCTTCCGGCAGGATCACTTCCCGGCGTTCCACACGCTGCAGCGGGACGCGAACGACGCCGATGCGCTGGTGAGCGTGGTCGACCAGGCCTGGAACGAGGTCGTGCCGACGACCTATCTCCTGGCGCGCGACGGCCGCGTCGTGCGGCGCATCCAGGGCAAGCTGACGCGCGCGGCGTTCCTGCAGGCGGCGCGCGAGGCGCTCGGCGGCGGGTCGTAGCGCGCCGCGACGGCGCCGCCGGTCACCTCGGCTTCGCCTCGAAGTAGAGCTGCTCGATGCGTTCCTTCAGGCTCGTGCCCCAGCGGCGCGCCAGCCGGCGCACTTCCTGGCCCACGCCGACCTCGTTCGCCTTCACGGCCCCGAAACTCCCCACGCCGCCGACGGGTTCGGCCGCGCGCCGGTCGGTGGCCGTGCCGAGCGTGCGCCCGGTGGCGGCGTCGACGAACTCGACCACGAGCGTGGCCTCGCCGACCGAGTCGAGGTAAGTCGCGCTGCGCCCGGCGGGTTCCTCGGGCGGGACACGCGAGACGATGTCGCGCAACGCCGGCTTGACGAGCAGAACGCCCGGGCCCGGGGCATCGACCAGCGCGATGCCGCGGCTGTCACCCAGTTCCTCGCGCAGGATGCGGTCGAAATCCGCGGCGATTTCGGCCTGTCCGCGTTCGTCGACCGGAAACGTCGTGCGACTGCCGGTGTAGCCGGTTGGCCCGGCGAGCGGCTTCACGTCGCGAAACGCGAGTTCGATCGGCGCCAGCATGACCTTGTCGAACGGTGCCGGGCGCACGCCGGGCTCGACCCATTGCACGTCGAGCGCGCGGTTGCGCACCTGCAGGGCCGGGTCGGGGGCTTCGTCGGCGCTCGCAGCGAGTGTCGCGAGCGCCACGCCGAGGACGAGGAACGGGCAGTGTGAGCGGTTCATGTGACCTCCGGTACGGACAGGCGACAGCCCGGCTTGTCGAGCACGAGCTGCACGTCGCTGATGGCGCGCTCGAGGAAGCCACCCTCGCAGTAGGCAAGGTAGTACTCCCAGCGGCGGATGAAGGATTCCGGGTAGCCGAGTGCACGCACGGCGGCGAGCTGCGCACCGAAGCGGGTGCGCCAGTCGCGCAGCGTGCGCGCGTAGTCGAGCCCGATGTCCTGCAGGTGCACCGCCTGCAGGTCGGTGACCCGGGCGAGCGCGCCCTGCATGGCGGCGAGCGAGGGCAGGGCGCCACCGGGAAAGACATAGCGCTGGATGAAGTCGACCGAGCGGCGCGCCTGGTCGAAGAGCCGGTCGGCGATGACGATCGCCTGCAGCAGCATGCGTCCGTGCGGGGCGAGCCGCGCGGCGCAGACGCGGAAGTAGTCGTCGAGGAAACGCAGGCCCACTGCTTCGATCATCTCCACCGACACCAGCTTGTCGTACTGGCCCTCCAGATCGCGGTAGTCGCGGTCGAGCACGGTGATGCGCCCGGCGAGCCCGGCCTCGGCCACGCGCTCGAGCGCGTAGGCGTGCTGGCGCGGGGAGATCGTCGTCGTGGTGACGCGGCAGCCGTAGTGACGCGCGGCGTGCAGGGCGAGCCCACCCCAGCCGGTGCCGATCTCGAGCAGGTGGTCGTCCGGCGTGAGCGCGAGCTTGCGGCAGACGACGTCGAGCTTGTGCTCGGCAGCCTGCTCGAGCGAGCTGCCGGCATCCGGGTAGATGCCGGCCGAGTAGCTCATGGTCGGGTCGAGGAACAGCCGGTAGAACTCGTTGCCGAGATCGTAGTGGGCGCGGATGTTGCGCCGTGCCTGTGCCGGCGTGTTGCGCCGCCACCAGTGCAGGCCACGCAGCAGCGGGGCGGCGAGCTGCGCCAGGCCGCCGTCGATCCCGTCCATCATCTCGCGGTTGGCGACGAACAGGCGCACCAGCGCGGTGAGGTCGGGCGTGGTCCAGTACCCGTCCATGTAGGCCTCGGCGGCGCCGATCGTGCCACCGGTGGCGACCTGTGCCCAGGTGTGAGGGTCGTGGATCTGCACGCGCACCTCGTGGCCGGCGGTGTCGCCGAACACCACCTGGCCGAACGCATCTCGTACCACGAGGCGGCCATGCCGCAGCCGGCCGAGCCGCGCCAGCACCCCGGCACGCACCAGCCGGGTGAAGGTTCCGGCGCGTCCGCTGTCCGCACGCAGCGTCTCGTTGCCGGCCTCGTCGAGCGTCGTGTCGCCGTCGCCCATGCCCCATGATGTGCCAATTCCGGCGTCCGGTCACCAGCGGTCCCGGTACCGGCCGGCGCTGCGGTGCGGGGACCGTGGGCTCGGCGCCGCCGTTGCACCTATACTGCCCGGGTGGGCGCGGGCGTTTGCCGCGCCGGGCGTTGTCCGGCATTCCGAGGTCACCATGACGCATCGCTACGCTCCCTGGGCCATTGTTGTCCTGTCCCTGCAGCTGGCCGCTTGCGGCGAGCGGTCGTCCGCCCCGCCAGGGCCGGGTGCGGATGCAGCGCGCGCAGCGCCGGGCCTCGACCGCATCCCGCGCGCCGAGTTCAACCGTCGCGCCGCCGAGCATTTCCTGCCCGTGTTCTGGCGCAGCGATGCCAACGACGACGGCGTGCTCGACCCGGACGAACTCGTGGTGCTGTGGGGTGTGGCCGGCGGCGGACGTCGGGCGGACGTCGTCGGCGAGGACGGGCGGTTCACGGCAGACTTTCTCGCGACCTACGAACGCCTGGCCGTGCGCGAGGATCTCGCCGGCCTCGCTCCAGCCGAACAGAAGCGCCGCAAGGCCGTGCGCGAGGAACTGGCCCAGGGACGGCCGACGCTGGTGGAAACCGACCTGACCGGCGCCACGCCGGGGGAGCGTGCCCTGGTGGAGAACGTGCTGGCAGCCGCCGCCGTGATCGAGCGGCTCTACGCCCGCCAGCAGGGCGTGCTCGACCTGCTGGACAAGGTGCCGGCCGACGATACGGCCTCGCGCATGCTCATGTACCGCAACCAGGGGCCGTTCTGCGAAGCACCGAAGACCGAGGCGAATCCCGACTGCAGCGCGCTCGCGGTGCGACCGCCCCGGATCTCGGGCCTGTACCCGGCGGCAATCCAGAGCGGCACCGACACGCGCTTCTGCACGCTGCTCGAAGCGCGGCCCGATGCGACCGATCTCCTCGAACCCTTCAGCGTCGTGGTGGCGAAAGCCGGCGGCAAGGCGGCAGGCGATGCCGCCACCGATGAACTCGACACCGTGCCGTACAACATCGCCTACCGCGCGGAGATGACCGAGATCTCCTCGCGCCTGATGGCCGCCTCGGCGGCGATCGACGACCCCGCCGAAGGACCCCTCAAGCTTTATCTCGCCGCCGCGGCCGAGAGCTTCCTCTCCAACGACTGGCAGCCTGCCGACGAAGCCTGGGCACGGATGAACAGCGGCAACAGCCGCTGGTACCTGCGCATCGGCCCGGACGAGACCTACGCCGAGCCGTGCTCGCACAAGGCCCTGTTCCACGTGAGCTTCGCACGCATCAATCCGGACGGAGTCGAGTGGCAGCACCGGCTCGAACCGCACAAGAACGCGCTCGAGGCCGAACTCGCCGCGATGGCCGGGCCGCCCTACGCCGCGCGCGCCGTGAGCTTCCAGCTGCCGGATTTCATCGACATCGTGCTCAACGCGGGTGACTCGCGTGCCGCGCTCGGCGCCACCATCGGCCAGGCACTGCCGAACTGGGGACCGGTCGCCAACGAGGGCCGCGGTCGCACCGTCGCCATGGTCAACCTCTACGCCGATGCGGACAGCGCTGCGGCCTGGCGCGAGACCAATGCCGCGCTGTTCTGCCCGTCGACCATGGAGCAGGCCGCCTTCGATCCGAAGCTCTGGGTCATGTCGACGGTGCTGCACGAGGCCGCGCACCACCTCGGGCCCGCCCACGAGTACGAGGTCGGGGGACGCACCGCGACCGCGATCTTCGGTGGCGCCGCCGCCTCGATGCTCGAGGAACTGAAGGCGCAGACGGCGGCGATGTATTTCACCGACTGGCTGCAGGCACAGGGGGTGATCGACCGGCAGTCCGCCGATCGCGCCCGCCTGGGCAACATCGCCTGGGGTTTCGGTCACATCGCGCAGGGGATGTACGACGCCGAGCGCAAGCCGAAGCCCTACAGCCAGCTCGCCGCCATCCAGCTCGGCAGCCTGAACCGCGCCGGCGTGCTCGCCTGGCGCGAGAAGGCCAGGGCCGCGAACGGCCGCGATACCGGCTGTTTCGAGGTCGACCTCGTGCGCTGGCCGGAGGCGACGCGCGCGCTCGCCACCCGCGTGCTGCGCATCAAGGGCAGCGGCGACCGGGCCGGGGCGGATGCGCTGCGTGCCGAGTTCGTCGATGCCGCCGACGACTGGGCCCGCGCGCGCGACGTGATCCGCGAGCGCGTGCTGCGGGCGCCGAAGGCGAGTTTCGTCTACGCGATCCGGCAATAGGCGCCGCATCGCGGTGGTACACTGGCTGCGCCGGCGAGCCGACGATGCCTGGTCGCCGTGAGGACATGAACGCCGTGCAGGGATTTTTCGGGTCGTGCGTGCGCAGGCTGCCTGCCCTGCTCGCAGTAGCGTGGCTGCAGCTTCTGCTGCAACCGGCGCTCGCGCTGCCGATGGCGCCCGACATGGCCGACTGCCATCACGCCGGGGACTGCCCGGTGATGACCGGCGCCGACTGCACGCTCGACCAGCCGCCGATCACCGGCGCCGACCCGCACCCCGGTGCGCGGCACGAGCCTGCGTTGCTCGCGCTGTTGCCGGCCGATCTCGACGCGCGCCAGGCGCTGGCAAGGCGCGGCGCCGAATGGCGAGCGCCGACCACCGGCCCCCCGCTCTTCATCCGCTTCGGACACCTGCGCAACTAGCTCGCCCCGCGACCGATTCCGTTCGTCCGGTTTCGTCACGAGGAGAGTCACATGCATCCCTTCCAGGGGCCTGCGGGCCCTGTTCCCACAATCCCTTCGCTCACGCGGCGGCGCTTCGTCGAAGGGCTGGCCGGCACGGCGCTCGCCGGCGCCGTGTTCGGCACGGGCCCGAGCCACGCCGCCACACCCTCGCCGGTACTCACCGGTCCCGACATCGATCTCGACATCGGCGCGCTGCCCGTGAACTTCACCGGGCGCGCGCGGCTCGCCACGGCCATCAACGGCTCGGTGCCGGGCCCGCTGCTGCGCCTGCGCGAAGGCGAGGAGGTGCGCATCCGCGTCGCCAACCGGCTCGCCGTGCCGAGCTCGGTGCACTGGCATGGCCTGCTCGTCCCGGCGGCGATGGACGGTGCGCCCGGCTTCAGTTTCACGGGCATCGAGCCCGGCGAAGCCTTCGAGTACCGCTTCCGCCTGCGCCAGAACGGCACCTACTGGTACCACAGCCACTCCGGCCTGCAGGAGCAGACCGGTCACTACGGGCCGCTGGTGATCCTGCCGCGCGAGCCGGCGGCGATCGATGCCGAGCGCGATCACGTGGTCATGCTGTCGGACTGGACCGACGAGGATCCGGTGGCGGTACTGCGCCACCTGAAGAAGCAGGCCGACTACTACAACCGCCATCCGCGCACGGTCGGGGACTTCCTCGCCGATGCCCGCCGGCTCGGCTGGCGCCAGGCAGCCCGCGAAAGCCTGGACTGGGGCACGATGCGCATGAGCCGCACCGACCTCGCCGACGTGAGCGGCGTGACCTACACCTATCTCATGAATGGCACGACGCCGGCTGGCAACTGGACGGCGCTCTACCGGCGCGGCGAGCGCGTGCGGCTGCGCTTCATCAATGCCGGTGCGATGAGCATCTTCGACGTGCGCATCCCGGGCCTCGACCTCACCGTCGTCGCCGCCGACGGCCAGGAGGTGCACCCCGTGACGGTGGAGGAATTCCGCCTCGCGCCGGGTGAGACCTGCGACGTGATCGTGAAGCCCGCCGACGAGTCGGCTTACACCATCTTCGCGCAATCGGCCGATCGCAGCGGCTATGCCCGCGGCACGCTCGCGCCGCGGCCGGGCATGAGCGCGAGCGTGCCGGCGCCGGATCGTCGCGTGATGCTCACCATGGCCGACATGGGCCACGGGCCTGTCGCGGGAGCCGTCGATCACTCCGCACACGCCGGCCACGCCGGGCACGACATGGGCGCGGCGGCCTACGCGGTCCTGCCGGCCGGCCTGCACCACGCTCCGGCGGAGTTCGGTCCCGGCGTCGACATGCGCACGGCCATGCCGAGCGCGCGGCTCGACGACCCGGGCGTGGGCCTGCGCGACAACGGCCGACGCGTGCTGACCTACGCCGACCTGCATAGCATCTTCCCGGATCCGGACGGCCGCGACCCGGGACGCACCATCGAGCTGCACCTGACGGGGCACATGGAGCGCTACCTCTGGTCGTTCAACGGCGTGGGCTTCATGGAGGCCGAGCCGCTGCGGCTCAACTACGGCGAGCGTGTGCGCATCGTGCTCGTCAACGACAGCATGATGGAGCACCCGATCCACCTGCATGGCCTGTGGTCGGACCTCGAGGACGAGCAGGGGGAATTCCGCGTGCGCAAGCACACCATCAACGTCAGGCCGGGTCACCTGAATTCGTTCCGCGTCACGGCCGACGCGCTCGGGCGCTGGCCCTTCCACTGCCACCTCATGCTGCACATGGAGAACAGCATGTTCCTGCCGGTGATCGTCGACACGGAGAACGGCCATGCAAGCTGACCGATGGATCCTGGCAGCAGGCCTGCTGCTCGCCGCAACGCCTCTCGCCACCGGTGTGGCCGAGCCCTTGCCGGCGCCGACGCCGGCCGAGCGCGCCGCGGCGTTCCCCGACGTCTCCGGCACCGACCTGCACGCGCACATGGTGCACGATCCGTTCACCACCATGCTGCTCGCCGAGCAGTTCGAGTGGCAGGGTCGCTCGGGCGACGACGCCCTGCAGTGGGACGCGCTCGCCTGGGCGGGCAAGTCGATGCACCGCCTCTGGCTGCGCACGGAGGGCGAGCGCCCGTCGGGTGCTGCGGGCGAGATGCAGAACGAACTCTTCTACGGCCGCCCGATCGCCGCTTGGTGGGATGTGCTCGCCGGCGTGCGTCACGACGCCGGCCCCGGCGCCGGGCGCGCATACGCCGCGGTCGGCGTGCAGGGGCTCGCGCCGCAGTGGTTTCACGTCGAGGCCACCGCCTATCTCGGCGAGGGCGGCCAGATCGGCGCGCAGGCCAAGGTGGACTACGACTGGCAGCTCACGCGACGGGTCGTCCTCACGGCGCGGCTCGAAGGGCAGGCGTGGAGCGAGGACGATCCGCGCGCCGGCATCGGCAGCGGGCTCGGTGAGTTCTCGACCGGGCTGCGGCTGCGCTACGAGTTCGTCCCCGAGTTCGCGCCTTACGTCGGTGTCGAATGGCAGGGCCTGTTCGGCGACACCGCCGACCTCGCCCGCGACGCCGGCGAGGAGCGTCGCGAGACCAGCCTCGTCGCCGGGCTGCGCTTCTGGTTTTGACCGGTGCCGTTGACCGGTGCCGGGTCGAAGTTTCGAAGTTTTCGTGATCGGTGCCGGGTCGAAGTTTCGAAGTTTTCGACAAGCGTC
>JADZBS010000129.1 GCA_020851975.1 Gammaproteobacteria bacterium
CTCGCCCGCTTGCCAGCGTCGCCACACCTCAGTCTTGAATGCCGCCGTAAACCAAGGGCCTCGACTCATGATGCAACCTCCTGTCCATCGTCATGTTAGGGTGTTGCATCGACCGATTGAGAGCGCCGGGCTTTGAATTTCCTATCCGCCTGCTCGACGCCGATGAGGTGTCGGAGGCCGGATTGTTTTCCATACTCGAGCAGCGCGAACCGGTCGCCGGCGATCCGGCCGCCGGCGCCATCCGGCTGACGCCGTTCGTACTCGGCGATACCTACGGCACGCGCTCCTCCACCGTGATCATGATCGACCAGGCGCGGCAGTGCCGGTTCGTCGAGCGCCGCTTCGATGCACAGGGCCGGCTCACCGGTGAGTCCCGCGTCGAGTTCACCCTCGGCTGACAGCCCGCGGCGGGCGCGGAAAGAACGCGCTGGTGCGACGGATGTAGGCCTGATACTCAGGCCGTCGGGTCGCGATGTCTTTCTCGGTCAGAGTGACACCGGAGACTTTGAACAGGAAGAACGTCAGCAGCACGGGCCCGATAAAGGTCCACCACGCGCCGCCGGCGACCGCGATGAGCCACAGCCCCCACCACAGGCAGAACTCGCCGAAGTAGTTCGGGTGGCGGCTGTAACGCCAGAGACCCTGGTCCATGACGCCTTTCTCCACCCCCGGGCCGCGTTGAAAGCGCGCGAGCTGCAGGTCGGCGGTGGCCTCCACGGCAAAACCCAGCACCCACAGCGCGATCCCAAGGGCGTCGAGCAGGTTCAGCGGATTCGCCGACATGACGGCACCGAGCAGCGGTAGAACGACGATCCAGGCGAGGAGCGCCTGCAGACCGAACACCAGGTACAAGCTCTTCCACCAGAATCCCGGCTCGTGGCGAGCGCGGATCTCGCGATAGCGGCGGTCCTCGGGTCTGCCGTGATTGCGCCAGAGTACGTGCGCCGACAGGCGCAGCGCCCAGAGGATGCTCAGGGATACCGCGAGCCACGCTCGCGACGCAGGCTGCGGCACGGCGGCGAGGTACGCGACCCCCATGCCGGCGATCGCCGGTCCCCACAGCGCATCGACGATACCGACGTCGCGCCGCAGGACGCTGATGAGCCAGCCGGTCGCCATCAGCACGATGGCGACCAGCAGCCCGGAAAGCGCCAGGCTCATTTCACGAACCGGTAATGCGCCACCATCCACTCCGTGCCGCGCCGGTAGCCGAACAGCTCGGCACAGGCCATGAAGAACATGCGCCAGCGGTTGAACCAGCGCCCGGCCTCGGCCTCGCCATAGGCTCCGGCCAGGACCGGCATGATCTGCTCACGCCGCCGGTCCATGAGCGCCAGCCAGGCGTTCGCCGTACGCTCGTAATGCCGCCCTGAGACCTGCCATTGCTCCTCGATACGCAGGTGGTTCTGGAAATAGAGCAGCGTGTATCGCGAAGGCATGAGTCCGCCCGTGAAGAAGTACCGCCCCATCCAGTCGTCGCTGCGGTCGGTCGTGAACGGGTACATCAGCCGCTCATGGCAGAAGATGTGGACGAAGAGCTTGCCGCCCTCGCGCAGCCAGCCGGAGATGCGCTGCATCAGCACGGCGTAATTGCGCACGTGCTCGAACATCTCGACCGACACCACACGATCGAAGCGGCCCTCGGCCTCGAAGTGATTGACGTCCGCCGTGATTACGGTCACGTTGGCCAGGCTACGCTCGGCCGCGCGCCCGAGGATGAACCGCCGCTGCGAGGCGGAGTTGGAGACGGCCGTTATCCGCGCGTGCGGATAACGGCTGGCCATCCACAGCGTCAGCGAGCCCCAGCCGCAGCCCAGCTCCAGGATATCCTGCCCGTCGGCAAGCTCAGCGCGCTCACAGGTCAGCGCCAGCATGCTCTGTTCCGCGGCCGGGAGGCCGTCGACTCCGGGCGCCCAGAGACTGCAGCTGTACTTGAGGTGCGGGCCGAGCCCCGCGGAGAAAAACGCCGACGGCAACTCGTAGTGCTGCTCGTTGGCCCGCCGGGTCTCGAGCGCCACGCTACTGCAGCGCAGTTCGACCAGGCAGCGCCGGAACCGCTCGGCCTGCGCTTCACCGCCACCGGCCGACTGCTCGCGCAGTCGCTGTGCCATGAGCCGCCTCATCCCGAAACGGGTGACGGCGTCGGGCACGAGGCCGCGCTCGCAGATCCCGATCGCCAGCGCCGAGAGCCAGCGCGAGTGCTCCGGTGTGCTCGCCGGTCTGGTCGTTGCGTCGGCCAGGTCGGCCATCATCCGTCTCCTTCCGCCATGGCTCGCACGCGGCGCAGCGCCGAACCGATCACCGGCAGATACTCGTACAACCCGGTGCCGGTGTCCCAGAAGTCCTTATGCAACAGGATCCGGCCCTGCGCGTCGAAGCGAAAATGACTCATGCCGTACGAAACCATCGGCGCGCCATCATTGAGGCTGCTGCTGACCACAGTCATCCGCCAGCGGACGAAGTAATCGATCCCATCGTGGGCGACATCGAGAAACTCCACGGTGAGCGAGTTCGTTCGCTGCAACGTGCGCGTGAAGTAGTCGGCGATCGCCGGGGCGCCTTCGACCACCGCCATCGTGTCGTTGAGATAGGCCCGCGGCGCATAAGCAGCGAGCGCTTCGTGACGCACCTCATTTTCGTTCATGTCATCGAAGAATCCCGCCGCCGAGGCGAGCGCCGCGCGCTCCTCACCCGGGGCGTATTCCACAGCCTGTGCTGCCGTCCGGGTCAGGGCCTCCTCATAAGATGCATTCATGTCCTCCGGGGTCCGCGGCGACTGCCCGCAGGCGCCCAGGGCGAGCGCCAGCAGAGTCGCGGCCGTCCCGGCCGAGGGAGTGGTGGGGATCGGGTGCATGCTCTTGCCTTTCGCCGGCCAGATCCAATTAGATTTGCGGCACGAATAATCCCTCGTCATCGTACGCCACGCGGCCAGAAGGGGACCGACCACGGTGCGAATTGCAATCATCGGCAGCGGCATCTCCGGTCTCGTCGCCGCCCATCACCTGCACCGGGACCACGACATCACGATCTTCGAAGCGGCTGATCATGCCGGCGGCCATACCCATACCGTGGACGTCGAGGCCGACGGCCGGGCTTTCGCCGTGGACACCGGCTTCATCGTCTTCAATGACCGCAATTACCCGCACTTCAGCGCCCTGCTGAGGGAACTCGGCGTCGCCGCCCAGCCCGGAGAAATGGGCTTTTCGATGCGCTGTGACGAGAGCGGACTGGAGTACAGCGGCACCTCGCTCAACACGCTGTTTGCCCAGCGCATGAACCTGCTGCGGGCGTCGTTTCACCGTATGCTGTTCGATATCATGCGCCTTAACCGTCACGCCGATGAGTTGGTAGCCTGTCCGGAAGGCCTGCCGCTCGGGACGTTTCTGGACGATCACGGCTTCTCCGGACCGGTCGTGGACGACTACCTGCTCCCGATGGCAGGCGCCATCTGGTCGGCAGAGCCCGCGGCCATCATGGACTTCCCGGCGCGCCACTTCGGCCGTTTCTTCAGGAACCACGGGTTGCTCGACCTCTGGAACCGGCCGCAGTGGCGCACGGTGGCCGGCGGGTCGCGCGAATACGTCCGGGCCATCACCCGCTCGTTCGCCCATCGGTTGCGACTGTCGACCCCGGTGGAGCGGGTCACGCGGCTCGGTCACGGCGTGCGCATCGAGCCCCGCGATCAGCCGGCCGAGGATCATGACGCCGTGATCTTTGCCTGCCACAGCGACGAGGCGCTGGCGACGCTCGCCGATCCAACGGACACTGAGCGCGAAGTGCTCGGCGCAATTCCCTACCAGGAAAACACCGGCCTGTTGCATACCGACGAACGCCTGCTGCCACGGCGACACCTGGCGCGCGCCGCGTGGAATTACCATCGCCTGCCAAGCAAGGCCGGCGGCATCAACGGGCGTGTGACGGTCACCTACAACCTGACTGCGCTGCAGCGCCTGCCGACCCGCCACCAGTTCCTCGTCACGCTCAATGCGCCGGATGCGGTGGATCCGGCCCGGGTGATCCGGCGCATGAACTACTCGCATCCCGTCTACAACGCCCGCAGCATGGCGGCCCAGCAGCGCTGGGCGGAAATCAACGGACAGAACCGCAGCTATTTCTGTGGCGCGTACTGGGGCTATGGCTTCCACGAGGACGGAGTCCTGAGCGGCATGGCAGTGGCGCGAGCCATCAACGGACAGCATGTCAATGAACAGCTGCATCTACGCCGGCTGGATTAGGCACCGGCGCTTCACGCCGGTCGCCAATGCCTTCAGGTACCGCCTATTCATGGTGTACCTAGATCTTGCCGAACTCGACTGTGTGTTCGCCGGCCGCTGGCTGTGGTCCACCCGCAGACCCGCCATCGCGCGTTTTCGTCGCAGCGATCACTGCGGCGAAGCCGACACGCCCCTCGACGAGAGCATCCGTGACCTCGTGGCGCGCCAGACGGGCCGGCGTCCAACCGGGCCAATACGGCTGCTGACGCACCTGCGTTATTTCGGCTATTGCTTCAACCCGGTGAGCTTCTATTACTGCTTCGGCCGCGACGGCGCGGTCGAGCATGTCGTGATGGAGGTCAACAACACGCCGTGGGGCGAGATGCACTGCTACGTGCTGCCGCGACACGGGACCTCGACCGGCGACGCGATGAAGTTCGACTTCGACAAGGCGTTCCACGTGTCGCCGTTCCTGCCGATGGACATGACCTACCGGAGCCGGGTGACCGTGCCTGCCGAGCGGCTGTTCGTCGCGCTGGAGAACTGGAAAGACGGCCGCAAGGTATTCGATGCTCACCTCGCGCTGGACCGCAGGCCGATCACGCACGCGATGCTGGCCCTGCAGCTCGCCATGGACCCGCTGATCACCCTGCGCGTGATCGCGCTGATCATGTGGCAGGCGGCGAAGCTGTGGTGGAAGCGCGCTCCGTGCTATTCCCGTGCGGACGCGGCGAGTGCCGCCGACGCCGGGACCAGGCCCTGACCGCCGGTCAGGAGCGGCGAACGAGGCTTGTTCTGCTCCGGGACATCACCCGGAAGCCGGCAGTCAGCCGGCGAAGGCGAGAAACGCCGCGCGGCCAATGCCGAGCAGGCAGACCACCGCTACCAGGACCATCACGCCGTAGCCGAGATTTTCAATGACGCTCATCTTGCTGTCTCCGGACTGGTTATTGACTCTATGGCGGCCTGAGCCGCCCGACCATTTCGTCTCAACCTCACAGTTCGCCGCCGCCCGGCGTCCGGATTCAGCAAACCTGCCTCGGTGCGGCGCGCCCGGGGGGGGGTCTGCGCGGCAGGCGCTGGTGTAGACTGCCAGCCGTCATGACTCAGCCCGACACCAACCAGTTCGCCGCGGCCATCCTGCAGAACAGCTGCCAGAGCTTCGCCGGCTATGCGGCCGGGGCCATGGTGCAGAAAAACCCGGAGACCGCGCGCCGGTTTGGTCCGGATGCCTTCGCGGTCTGGAAAACCCACGTGGCGCAAAGGGTTCAGGAACTTGCCGCCGCGTTGCGCATGAGCGAAGCCAGGATCTTCGTCGCCCGCGTCCGCTGGGCCAGGAAGGCCTTCGAGGCGCGCAACCACGGCCCCGAGGACCTGCGCGCCAGCCTGCAGGCGCTGCGCGACGTGCTCGTCGAACGCCTGCCGGAGCGCGCCCGCGGCGGCGCGCTGGACTACCTCGACCAGGGCCTGGCGGCGCTGGCGAACGAGGCACTGCCGTCGGCCGACAAGGAACTCGATCCGTCGCGGCCAAACGACCGGCTGGCGCTGAGCTACCTGCAGAAAGTCCTGTCCGGTGACGTGCCCGGAGCGATAGACGAAGTCCTGCGGGCGGCGGCCAACGGACTGTCGGTTCCGGCTGCATATGTCGACGTGCTGATCGCCGCGGAACGTGAAATCGGCCGGCTCTGGCACACGGCCCAGGTGAGCGTCGCCGAAGAACACCTCGTGACCTCGGCCATCCAGCGCACGATGGCCGTGCTTGCACGCAGCATCCCGGCGGCCCGGCCCAACGGCAAGACCGTCGTCGTCGCCGCGATCGCCAACAACGCCCACGACATCGGCCTGAGAGCGGCAGCGAATCTCTATGAGCTCGCCGGCTGGCGCGCGATTTTTCTCGGCGCCGACGTGCCGGAAGACGACCTCGCGGCCATGCTCGGATTCTTCGACGCCGACGTCCTGCTGCTCGGCATCACGCTGGCCCCGCAGCTGTCGCAGGCCGGCGAGGCGATCCGGCTCATCCGCGAGCGCTGCGAACAGCCGGTAAAGATCATCGTCGGTGGCGCGGCGACCGACGAAGCGCCGGAGGCCTGGAAGGCGCTCGGTGCCGACGGCTACGCGAGCGATCTCACCACAGTCGAGCGATGCGGGGCGCGCCTTGTCGGCCTGTCCTCCTGAACGAACCTCGTCCGATCAGTGAGCGAACCGGAAACCATCCTGGAGCGAGTAGCTCGCGGAGACGCCTCCGCCGTGCAGGACTGCGTGAAGGTCTACGGGGACCTCGTCTGGTCGCTGGCCCGGCGCTATCTGCGCGGGGATGCGGATGCCGAGGATGCCGTGCAGGACATCTTCATCGATCTCTGGAACAGCGCCGCTCGCTTCGATCGCAACGTCGCCACGGAAGCCGCGTTCGTCGCTACCATTGCGCGCCGGCGCATGATCGACCGGGTGCGCCAGAAAGGGCGCCGCCCGGGCATGACTTCCCTCGACGACGAGGACACCGGCGATGCCTGGCAGCCGGCGGTATTGCCGCAGATGGAGGAGGAATCAGACGTGGCCGTCGTTTCCCGCCTGCTCCAGGCGATGCCAGCCGACCACCGACAGATACTGCGCCTGTCCCTCTACGAGGGCTACAGCCACAGCGAAATCGCCGCCCGCCTTAATCTCCCTCTCGGCACCGTCAAGACTCGGGTGCGCCGTGGCCTCATTCACATACGCGAGCAGCTTGGCATCAAGGCGGGCGCCGCGAGCGAGATGGAAGAATGAAATCGGTGTCCGGACGCCTTCCAGAGCGCGTTGCCGAACTGCTGGCCGGGGCGGCAGCAGGCGACTTGAGCCCGGCGGAGTGCGCGGAGCTCGCTGGCGCCCCGCAGGCCCGCGGCCAGGACCAGGAGTTCATGCGGGTTGCCGCCATCGCCCAGCTGGCGTTTCTGACTGCCGACGGAAAACGTGCAACGCCGATAGACGCAGAGCTTGAAACGCGACTGCGCCAGCAGGCCTTGAACTGGGCCGGCGGCCATTCCCGCTAACATTCAGATGCGCTGCGGCCGAAGACCAGCCAGGAACTCCTTGCGCGTTTCGGGACGGGTCTTGAATCCGCCGCCGAGCGCCGTGGTGGTGGTCTGACTGTTGGCATCCATCACGCCGCGCGCTTTCACGCAGAAGTGAACCGCGGTGATGCTGACCGCCACGTCCTCGGTCTCCAGCAACGTCTGCAGCGCGAGCAGCACCTGCTCGGTAAGCCGCTCCTGGATCTGCGGTCGCCGGGCGAAAAACGCGACCACACGGTTGATCTTCGACAACCCGATCACCTTGTTCCGGGGGATGTAGGCCACCGTGGCAATGCCATCGATGGTCACGAAGTGATGTTCGCAGGTCGATGACACGTTGATGTTGTCGACGCGAACCATCTCGTCGACCTGCATCTTATTCTCGACCACTGTCAGCTTCGGAAAATTGCGGTAGTCCAGGCCGCTGAAGACCTCGTGGACGAACATCTTCGCCACGCGCCGCGGCGTGTCGGCCAGACTGTCGTCGGACAGGTCCAGCCCCAGCAGGCGCATGATCTCCGCGAAGTGCAGCTGGATCCGCTGGCGCTTCTCCTCGGCGCTCAGATGCCCTTCCACCAGCGGCGTCTCCAGTCCACGGCGGACCAGCGCATTGCGCACCGCAACGGCCTCGGGACGTAGACCAGCATCGCGGTCCGGGAGCGGCAGACGGACGATCGCCTCGAGGTTCACGGGCGAGGCGCATGACAGGGCGTTGACAGTCGGTGGACTCATTGTTGGCTACCCCTCGGTCTGCTGGTTGGGAACGGGCGGTTTCTGCGCGCTTACACCGGACTATTCGACGCAGCCAGCCGGAGTGGATTCGTCGCCTTTGCCACCCCGGCACCGGTTGCCAGATGCTGGATGTGGCCATCTTTGATGCGGATGACGCGGTCGGCCTCGAGCGCGAAGTCGTCATCGTGGGTCACCATGATGAAGGTCGTGCCCGACTCCCGGCTGAGCGAGCGCATGAGATCGAAGACGACCCGGCCGCTGCGGCTGTCGAGGTTGCCGGTCGGCTCGTCGGCGAGTACCAGCGCCGGACTGTTGGCGAGTGAGCGCACCACTGCAACCCGTTGTTGCTGGCCGCCGGAGAGCTGGCCGGGGCGGTTGCGCAACTTGTCCCCCAGGCCGACGGTGTGCAGAAGCTGACGCATGCGCGCCTCCTGCGCAGCCTCGAAGTCCGACCCTTTCATGCGGCACGGCATCAGCGCGTTCTCCAGCACCGTGAACTCGGGTAGCAGGTAATGAAACTGGAAAATGAACCCGAGACGCTCCCGTCTGACCTGCGCCCGTCCGAGCTCGTCGAGGTGGCTCGCCTCCTCGCCTTCGATCAGCACCTGACCACTCGTCGGGCGGTCGAGCAGCCCCATGATGTTGAGCAATGTCGTCTTGCCGGAGCCGCTTCCGCCGACGATGGCGACGAACTCACCCCGTTGCACCGGGAAGGAGATGTCAAACAGCACGGGGGTCTCGACTTCCCCGGTGCGGTAGACCTTGCCGACGCCTCGCAGCTCGATGACCGGCGGTCCCCTCATCACGCCCCCCGGATGACTTCCATGGGATCGATGCCGGCAGCGCGTCGCGCCGGGAAGAACGCCGCCACGACGCCAACGCTGACCGCTACCATGGCCGCGGCGGCCAGCAGGGCGGGATCGATCTCGATCAGGAAGACCGACTGGATTCGCCCGTCCGGGCCGGGTGCGCGCACCCGGGACAGGGCCTGCAGCAGCGCAATGCCGGCGGGTATGCCGACGCCGCAGCCGAGGACGGCCAGAAGGAATCCCTCGATGACGAAGATCGACTGGATTTCCGGCGGCGTGGCCCCCATCGCCTTGAGAATGCCGATCTCCCGGTACTTGCCGGTCACCGACATGATCAGGATGCTGCCGATGCCGAAGCCCGCGGCAACGATGGTCGAGATCAGCACCAGGTTGATGGTCTGATTCTGGGCATCCAGCGTGCTGAAGATGCTCGGATTGTCGCTGATCCAGGAACGCACCCTGAACGGCACCCGCACGGCGAGCCTCTCGGCGATGGTCTCGGCAGCAAAGATTTCCGGCACCCGCAGAGCGATGTTACTGATGGAACTGCCGAGCTCAAGCACTGACTGTGCATCGCGCAGCGTCAGGAACAACTGCCCCTCGTCGAGCGATCCGAAGCCGGTCTGGTAGATGCCGCCGACCGTGACCGACAGCGCCTGGCCACCCGGCCCAACCAGGCGCAGCTTGTCGCGCAGCCTGATACCGATCTGATCGGCCAGCTTGCGCCCCAGCACCACCTCCCCGGCGATCAACTGGAGGAACCGGCCTTCGACCAGATTCGACTCGATGTTGACGATGCGATCGTGGCGGTCAGGAAGGACGCCCGTGACCCGGACCGCCTGGCGACGCGCGGAACGGAACAGAAAAACGTTGCCGGTGGCCACTGGCGAGACAACAGTGAACTGGGGGTCGCGTTCCAGCGCCTGCACCCACTGCGGCCAGTCGTCGATCTTGTCAAGCGCCCGCGGCAGCTTCACCGTTTCACCGACGTAGAGCGCCTGCCTGTCCTCGGCGGGCAGTCGCCAGGCGCCGATCGGCGTGCGCTCGGCAGGCTCCATGACGATGTGGGCGATCACGCCGGTTACGTTGTTGACGATGCGCACCTGCGTGCCGCCGATCACGGTTCGCAGGTAAACAATGAGCAGCACGCTGATCGCTACGACGCCGATGGTCAGAAGCGACTGGCCGACGCCATAACGCAGGTGCCGCAGGGCGACGGAAAGGGTGAAGTAGCTGAACTTCATCCGCGCGGCTGCCCGATGACGTCGGTCCCGACGGCTCGGACCCGTGCGCCCGGAGCTGCAGCCCGGACTTCGCGCAGGACCCGGGTCTTGTCATCGAGGCCCTCAACGGCAATCCACTCCGGGTTTCGCCCCAGCACCCTCACGGACCGCATCTCGAGGCGCCCGCCCCCGGAGAGCGCCAGCACATGCGGCTCGCCCTGCAGTGACACCGCGCTCGCGGGTAATGCCAGCGCGCCGTCCGAGCGCCTGACCTCGATGTTCACGTCGATCGTCATGTTGGGAAGGATGAAGGCGGGCAGAGCCTCGGCGGCCAGCCGCAGACCAACAACCCCGCGCTCGCTGTCCACGTTGGGACCCACCTGGGTGAGCCGCGCCTTGAACGGCAGATCCGGATAGGCCGGCGCCACGGCAATCGCCGCCTGCCCCACCTTCAGCCGCCCGAGGTTGTTCTCGTCCGTCTCGACGTAGATTTCCGTGGTGCTCATCTCGGCGATGGAAAACCATCCCGTCGAACTGGTCACCGCGGTGCCCGGTTGCACCAGCCGCTCGATCACCACGCCGTCAAAGGGCGCGCGTACTTCGCGCTTGCCGAATTCCGGACGAACCTTGGCGACTTCGGCCTGTGCCTCCTCCAGCCGCGCCCTGGCCGAATCGGTCTTGGTGCGTTGCAGTCGCTCCGCGGCCTCGGAGTCTTCCAGTTCCGCGACCGGCACCAGCTTGCGAGCCGCAAGTGCCTGCGCCCGCTTCAGTTCCCGCTGCGCGGAATCCAGCAGCGATTCCTCGCCGCGCAGGCTCGTTTCCGCCGCCCGCAGCGACGCCAGTGACTGAGCCAGGCGCGCGTCGGTTTCACCCAGTCGCAGGCGCCCCAACAGTTGTCCGGCCTTGACCGAATCGCCCTCCGCGACATCGACGCTTTCCACCAGACCGGCAGACTCCGCACCGACGACGCTTTGCCGAACCGCGCGGATCTTGCCGCTGGCGACGACCACTTCCATGACATCGCGGCGCACCGGCGCAACCACCGACACCGGCTCCGGACGGACTCTCCAGAAAACCGTGACCAGTACGACCGCCGCCGCGACGCCGACGCCGATGAGTCTGCTACGGGTCTGTCTTTTCATGAGCCGGGACCTCCTTTTCCGAGTGCGGCAAGCCGATCGTTGAATTGCGACATGGTTCTCATCCGGAAACTGCCGGCTGGCAGGCCGTCGGCGTCAAGCAGGTTCGCGGCCTGACCGCCTATCCAGATCTCCACGACCGGTGACAGGAGTGCGCGCAACGCGGCGAGCTGAGCGTAGGCATCGATGACCTCGGGGGTCGTGACGATGCTGATCGCCACCGCGGCGACGTCGACGCGTGCGCAGAAACGAGCGATCTCTTCCACCGGCAGGTCGGCGCCCAGGTAGACAGCGCGAAACCCCCGGCTGGCGGCGGCCACCGCCAGCATCAGGCTGCCGAGCTCGTGCTGTTCGCCGCTGAGGGTGGTGAACGCTATCGTTGGCCCGTGGGCGGCGCGGCCGTGTCGATCGAGGGCATAGAACAACTGTCGCCGCACCGCGCTGCTGAGCAGGTGCTCCTGCACGATGGAAAACTCGCCCGTGTGCCAGCGATTGCCGGCTTCGCGCAGAAGCGGCGCCAGCACATCGTTGACCAGCGCGTCCGTCGGCAGGTCAGCACAGGCTGCCTCCAGCGACTGCTCACAGTCGGCAATCCGGTACTCGCCGGCGGCCGCCAGTATCCGGGCAACGGTTTGCTCGGGCTTCACGCTGGGTGTCCTGCGACCATATTTCGCAACCGGTCAGTTCAGCCGTGAGACTGCCCGGGACCCGCGACCGCGGCCACCACCAGCAGCGGTCCCGCTGAGACGACC
>JADZBS010000130.1 GCA_020851975.1 Gammaproteobacteria bacterium
GCGCCATGGCGCGCCTGCGTTTCTTCGCGCTCGGCTACGACGCCTACGGCCTGGCGGCCTCGCTCGCCGCGGCCCCCGGCGTGCCGGCGGGCCTGGCAGGGCTGAGCGGCATGCTCTCGTTCGACACTGCCGGCCGGGTACACCGGCAACTGCCCTGGGCACAGTTCCATGACGGTCGCATCGTGCTGCTCGGCCACACCGGGAACGCGCTGCCACCGTGAAGCCGCTGCCGGGCGGCCCGAGCACGTCGCGCAAGGGTGCGCTCGCCGAAGACGCCGCGCTGACCTTTCTCGAGCAGCAGGGCCTGAGGCTCATGCAGCGCAACTACCGCTGCCGCTGGGGCGAGATCGATCTGGTCATGCGCGAGGCGGCGACCCTGGTGATCGTCGAAGTGCGCTACCGGACCAGTTCTGCCCTGCTGGAGCCGGGGCTCAGTGTCGACGCCCGCAAGCGCCGCCGCCTGCTGCAGGCGGCACGACGATTCCTCCAGGAGCACCCGCACGAAGCCCGGCGTAGCGTGCGCTTCGACGTGGTATCGCTGAGCGGGCCACTCGATGCCCCGCGTTGCCGCTGGTTTCGCGGCGCGTTCGATGCCGATGACCATCCCGCCTGACCGGCGCCGACGCCAGACTGTCGAACGGCTATGATGTCGTCCATGAACGACCAGGAAGCCATCCGCAGCCAGTTCGCCGAGAGCCTCGCCGTCAAGCAGCGGTCGCTGGAGATGCTCGTGCCCGCCATTGCCCGCGCTGCGGGCGCCATGACCGCGAGCTTGAGAGGCGGCGGCAAGGTCCTCGCCTGCGGCAACGGCGGCTCGGCGGGCGACGCCCAGCACTTCGCCGCGGAACTGCTCAACCGCTTCGAGCGCGAGCGGCCGGGCCTCGCCGCCATGGCACTCACCACGGACGGCTCCACGCTGACCTCGATCGCCAACGACTACGCCTACGAGCAGGTGTTTGCCAAGCAGGTGGCGGCGATCGCCCGTCCCGGCGACTGCCTGCTGGCGATCTCCACCTCGGGCAACTCGCCGAACGTGGTGGCGGCCATCGGCGCGGCTCACGCGCGCTCGGCCACGGTCATCGCGCTCACGGGACGCAACGGCGGGCGGATGGCGATGTGTCTTGGCGCCGGCGATGTGGAGATCCGTGTCCCGGCCGAACGCACGGCACGGATCCAGGAGGTCCACCTCCTGGTGATCCACTGCCTCTGCGACGCGATCGACCGCGCGCTCTACCCTGACGCCGCGGCTACCTGACGACCTTCAGGTTCGGGCGACGCGCCGATCCGCCTTCCCCCGCGGGTGCCGCAGGCGGCGTCTGCGGCGCCGGGGCGCCACCGTCCTCCTCCTGGAAGATCATGCCGCGACCGGTCTCGCGCGCGTAGATGCCGAGCACGGCGCGCACCGGCACAGCCACCGCGTAGGCCGCGCCGGCGAAGCGGGCCTGGAACGTGACCCGGTCGTTGCCGATGTCGAGCGCGTTCACCGCATTGTGGCTCAGGTTGAGCACCACCTTGCCATCCTGCACGTACTGGCTCGGAACGCTGACGCCTTCGACGGCGGCATCGACCACCATGTGCGGTGTGTGGCCGCTGTCCGTGATCCAGGCGTGCATGGCCCGGAGCAGATAGGGACGCTGCGGGATCGCCGCGGGTGACACCATGGCCGGCGCGCTACTGGCGCATCTCCTGCTCGGCATCCGAGAGGCTGTCACGGAAGGCACGTCGGGCGAAGACCAGGTCCATGTAGCGGCGGATGGGCTGCACATGGCCCTTCAGCTCGATGCCGAACGCCGGCAGTCGCCAGAGTATCGGCGCGATGCTGCAGTCGACCAGCGAGAACTCGTCGCTCAGGAAATAGCGCTTTGCACCGAAGACGTCGGCGCTGGCGACGATGCTCTCCTCGAGCTGCTTGCGCACCCGTGCCTCCTGCCTGCGGTCCGGCGCGCGCTGCAGCTCGTCGGCGAGCCCGTACCAGTCCCGCTCGATGCGATGGAGCGCAAGGCGGAACTGTGCGCGACTGACCGGATCGACCGGCATCAGCGGCGGGTGCGGAAAGCGCTCATCGAGGTACTCGATGATGACGCGGGCGTCGTACAGCACCAGGTCGCGATCGACCAGCGTCGGCAGGGTGTTGTACGGGTTGATGTCGCGCAGATCCTCGGGAAGATTGCCGCCTTCGACGTCGACCACGTCGATGGCGATGTTCTTCTCCGCCAGGACCAGCCGGGTGCGGTGGCTCTGGAAGCAGGTCGGGCTGGAATAGAGCGTCATGCCGGCCGCCTGGCTACCTGACGTCCTTCCAGATTTCCTTCTTGAGGAGGTAGGACAGGATGCCGAACACGAGCAGGAAAGCGAGCACCATCAGCCCGAGCCGCTGGCGTTCGAGTTGCATCGGTTCGCCGATGTAGGCGAGGAACGCAACGGTATCGCGGACGAACTGGTCGTACTCCTCCGGCGACAACTGCCCGGCCGTCACCTGGCGGAACTCCCTGAAGACCGTGTGGGTAGCTCCGGACTCGCCCTCCTCGGCAAACACCGCCTCATGGGTGCCCTGCAGCCCGGCCAGCACGTGCGGCATGGCCGCATTCGGCAGCATGAGGTTGTTGACACCGCTCGGGCGGGTCGGGTCGAGGTAGAAGCCACGCAGGAAGTTGTAGATGTAGTCGGCACCACGATTGCGCGCGATCAGCGACAGGTCGGGCGGAGCGACACCGAACCAGCGCACGGCGTCGGCAGGGCGCATGGCGATCGTCATGGTCTCGGTCGGCTTCTGCGCCGCGAACATGAGATTGTCGATCAGTTGCTGCTCGCTGATCCCGAGATCCTGCGCCAGGCGGTTGTAGCGCACGTACTGTGCCGAGTGGCAGCCCATGCAGTAATTGACGAAGTTGCGGGCCCCGCGCTGCAGGGAAGCGACATTGCCGACATCCACGTTGGCGTGATCGGCCAGTGCACCGCCGCCTGAGGCAACCGCGCTGCCGGCGGCGAGGAGCCCGGCGACGACGGTGAGCAGCATGCGGCGGGCGCGGGGTTGCAGGATGGTCGTGTTCATGGACGTGCTCACTTGCCCGCGTGATAGGCGACGCGTTCCGGCACGGGCCGGGTCTTCTCGGCGCGGGTGTAGAACGGCATCAGCAGGAAGAACGCGAAATACAGGGCCGAAAACACCCGTGCGGCGTAGACGTACACCTTCTCCGTCGCCGGCTGCAGGCCGAGATAGCCGAGCGCCACGAAACTCACCGCGAACACGCCGAGGGCCAGCTTGTACGTCCAGCCGCGGTAGCGGATCGACTTCACGCGGCAGCGATCGAGCCAGGGCATGAAGAACAGCAGCACGATGGCCGCGACCATCAGGAACGCGCCCCAGCCCTTGCTCGGCACCGAGCGCAGGATCGCGTAGAAGGGCGTGAAGTACCACACTGGCGCGATGTGCTCGGGGGTCTTCAACATGCTCGCCGGTTCGAAGTTGGCGTGCTCGAGGAAGTAGCCGCCCATCTCGGGAGCGAAAAACACCACCGCCGCGAACAGCGCCAGGAAGATGACGATGGCCACCAGGTCCTTGGCCGTGTAGTACGGGTGGAAGGCAATGCCGTCGAGCGGGATGCCACGGCTGTCCTTGTGCTGCTTGATCTCGATGCCGTCCGGGTTGAGCGAGCCGGTCTCGTGCAGCGCCATGATGTGCATCACCACCAGCATCACCAGCACCAGCGGCACCGCCACCACGTGGAAGGCGAAGAAGCGGTTCAGCGTGATGTCGGAGATGAAGTAGTCGCCGCGGATCCATTCGACCAGGTCCGCACCGATGGCGGGCACCGCGCCGAACAGCGACACGATCACCTGCGCGCCCCAGTACGACATCTGCCCCCAGGGGAGCAGGTAGCCGAAGAATCCTTCCGCCATCAGCGCCAGGTAGATCGTCATGCCGATCAGCCACAGCAGCTCGCGGGGATTCTTGTACGAGCCATAGAGCATGGCGCGGAACATGTGCAGGTAGACGACGATGAAGAACGCCGAGGCACCGGTGGAGTGCATGTAGCGGATGAGCCAGCCCCACTGCACGTCGCGCATGATGTACTCGACCGAGGCAAAGGCATCCTCGGCGGAGGGCTTGTAGTTCATCGTGAGGAAGATGCCCGTCACCAGCTGGATCACCAGCACCACCATGGCGAGCACGCCGAACACGTACCAGGTGTTGAAGTTCCTGGCCGCGTAGTACTCGGTGGCGTGTTCGCGAATCAGTGAGGTCAGCGGAAAGCGCTCGTCGATCCAGCCGACGAGCTGGGCCATGCGACCGTTGCCGGCCGCCGCTTCGGTGCGTGCGCCGCTCATGCGGAAGCTCCCGTGTCGTCGCCGATCAGCACCAGATTGTCACCGACGAAGCGATACGGCGGGATCGGCAGATTGGTGGGTGCCGGCGAACCGGCCATCACGCGTCCGGCGAGGTCGAAACGCGAGCCATGGCAGGGGCAGAAGAAACCGCCCACCCAGTCCGGACCGAGGTCGGCCGGCGCGACGTCGAAACGCTCGATCGGTGCACAGCCGAGGTGGGTGCAGTTGCCGACGACCACCAGGATGTCCGTCTTGACCGCACGCGTGGCGTTCTTGGCATATTCCGGCTGGTCGGACTCATCGGAGTTCGGGTCCTTGAGGCTGGCGACGGGGACGCTCTCCAGCCGCTGCATCATATCGGGCGTGCGCCGCAGGACCCACACCGGCTGGCCGCGCCAGATCACGCGTACCATCGCGCCGGCGTCGACCTTGCTGATGTCGACCTGAACGGGCCCGCCGAGGGCCTGCGCCCGTGCACTCGGCCGGAAGGAGGCGACGAACGGTGTGGCTGCCAGCACCACACCCACCCCTCCGGCAACGCTGGTGGCCACTGTCAGGAAATGGCGCCGGCTGAGGTCGGCCTCGTCGCTCATCGAGCTACTCCTCGAAAATGTTCTGCTGGTCTTGTGCCAGGCGCGGCCCCGGGCGTCGGGATGCCCCGGGCGCGGCGGCGTGACGGCGGGCTGATGGAAACCGGGAAATTATACACACGCGGAAAACGGCTTGCCTACGGCCGGTGCCGGCCGGCCCGCACCGCTGCGCCTCAGCCGAGCCTGCGGATGCCGGCACCGAGCTGCTTCAGCTTCTCCTCGATGCACTCGTAGCCGCGGTCGATGTGATAGATGCGGTCGACGACGGTTTCGCCCTCGGCCACCAGCGCGGCCAGCACCAGGCCAGCGGAGGCCCGCAGGTCCGTGGCCATCACCGGCGCCGACTTCAGCCGCTCCACGCCCTGGATGACCGCAGTGTGCCCCTGCAGCCGGATGTTCGCCCCCATGCGCTGCAGCTCCTGCATGTGCATGAACCGGTTCTCGAACACGTTCTCGGTGATCGTGGCAACACCCTCGGCCACGCAGTTCATGGCAGCGAACTGGGCCTGCATGTCGGTCGGGAAACCCGGATACGGCGCGGTGCTGATGTCGACCGCCGCGGGCCGGCCCGGCATGTCGAGTTCGATCCAGTCCGGCCCGGTCCCGATGCGGGCCCCGGCATCGCGCAGCTTGACCAGCACGGCTTCGACGTGGTCCGGGCAGACCCGGCGCAGCCGTACGTGGCCACCGGTCATGGCGGCGGCAACCAGGAAGGTACCGGTCTCGATGCGGTCCGGCAGCACTTCGTACTCGGCGCCGTGCAGGCGGCGAACGCCCTCGATGACGATGCGGTTGCTGCCGGCGCCGCTCACCCGCGCACCCATGCGGTTGAGGAACGCCGCCAGGTCCTCGATCTCCGGCTCGCGAGCGGCGTTCTCGAGCACTGTCTCGCCCTCGGCAAACACCGCGGCCATCATCAGGTTCTCCGTGCCGGTCACGGTGACCTTGTCGAGCACCAGATGGGTACCGCGCAGACGGTCGGCGCGGGCACGGATGTAGCCGTCCTCGATCGTGACCTGGGCGCCGAGGGCGCGCAGTCCGGCGACGTGCAGGTCCACGGGACGGGCGCCGATCGCGCAACCGCCGGGAAGCGACACGTCGGCGCGCCCGAAGCGCCCGACCAGCGGCCCGAGCACCAGGATCGAAGCGCGCATGGTCTTCACCAGGTCGTAGGGTGCCTGGTACTCGCTGATGCTGCCCGGGTCGACCTCCAGACGCAGCCCCTCATGCAGGGTGACGTTGACACCCATGCGCCCGAGCAGCTCGATGGTGGTGGTAATGTCGCGCAGGTGCGGGATGTTGCCGATCGTGACCTGTTCGTCGGTGAGCAGGGCAGCCGCCAGGATCGGCAGGGCCGCGTTCTTGGCACCTGAAATGCGCACCTCGCCTTCCAGGCGGCGGCCACCGGTGATGGCGAGCTTCTCCATGCGCCTGCGGCGATGCGCCGGCTCAACCGCCGTGCGCGTGCTCCTCGGGCGTCAGGGCGCGGATCGACAGCGCGTGGATGTCGCCGCCCATGCGCTCGCCGAGGGCACGATAGATCATCTGGTGACGCTGCAGCGGGCGCTTGCCGGCGAAGGCCGGACTGACCACGAGCGCCTCGTAGTGCACCCGGTCCGGGCTGCTCACACGCGCAGTGCAGCCTGGCAACTGCGCCTCGATCATGGCCTGGATCTCCTCGGGAAGCATCGTTCGCGCGCCCCGCGCCGTCGCGGCGCCTGGTCCGAATGGGGCTTCATTATATGCGGCATGCCGGCCGCGGCGGGCCTGCCCCGGCCCCTTCCCGTACAATATGGCGGCCCCGCCACCCCGGGAACGACCCCATGACGCACCAGCGCCCTGCCATCGACGTCCGTGAGCTCGCCCGCCGCGTACTCGACATCGAGGCACGCGCCATCGCTGCCCTCGCGCCGCGCATCGGTGCCGAATTCGCCCGGGCCTGCAAACTCATCCTCGCCTGCGCCGGACGTGTCGTGGTCACGGGCATGGGCAAGTCGGGCCATGTGGCCGGGAAGATCGCCGCAACGCTGGCGAGCACCGGCACCCCGTCGTTCTTCGTCCACCCGGGTGAAGCAAGCCACGGCGATCTCGGGATGATCACGCCGATGGACATCGTCATCGCCATCACCAATTCCGGGGAGACGGCCGAGATCGTCACCATCCTGCCACTGCTGAAGCGGCTCGGCGTGCCACTCGTCACCATGACCGGAAACCCGCGCTCCACGCTCGGCGAGGCCGCGACCGTGATCCTCGACGTCGGGGTGGCGGAGGAAGCCTGCCCGCTCAATCTCGCTCCGACCGCCAGCACGACGGCGGCACTCGCGATGGGCGACGCGCTCGCCGTAGCGCTCCTGGAGAGCCGCGGCTTCACCCGCGAGGATTTCGCCCGTGCCCACCCCGGCGGCAGTCTCGGCCGCCGGCTGCTGCTGCGGGTCGAGGACGTCATGAACAGCGGTGCCGACGTGCCGCGGATCGGGCCCGAGGCAACACTCGCCGAAGGCCTGCTCGAGATGACGCGCAAGGGGCTCGGCATGACCGCCGTCGTCGATCCCGGTGACCGGCTGCTCGGCATCTTCACCGACGGCGACCTGCGCCGGGCGCTCGATCGCGCGGTCGACATCCACCGCACCCGCATGCGCGAGGTCATGACGCCCCGCTGCAGGACCATCGGCGGCCAGGCGCTGGCCGCCGAGGCGGTGCACCTCATGCAGCAGCACAAGATCACGGCCCTGCCCGTCGTGGACGATGGCGAACGCATCGTCGGCGCCCTCAACATCCACAACCTCCTGCGCGCCGGGGTGATGTAACGTGACGGGGAAGATTTCCGCCGAACTGCGCGAGCGTGCCGCCGGCATCCGGCTGCTGGTTCTCGACGTCGACGGCGTGCTGACCGACGGGCGCCTGCACTACGACGCCGAGGGGCGCGAGTTCAAGTCATTCCACGTCCGTGACGGCTACGGCATCCGCCAGGTCATGGCAGCCGGCATCACCGTCGCGGTGATTTCCGGCCGCGCATCGCGGTCGACCGCCGGGCGCATGGCCGAGCTGGGCGTCCGCCACGTGCTGCTCGGCCGTGACGACAAGGCGGTGGCGTTCGATGAACTCCTGGGCGCACTGGCGCTGCCGGCCAGCTGCGCGGCCTGCATCGGCGACGACGAACCCGACCTGCCGGTCATGCGCCGCGTGGCACTGCCGATCGCCGTGGCCGACTGCCACCCGAGCGTGAGCACGGTGGCCGCATGGCACACCACCCTGCCCGGCGGTGCCGGGGCGGTACGCGAGGTCTGCGACCTGCTGCTCGCCTCGCGCTCGCAGGGCTGAGCCCATGGACCGGCGTACGACGACGGGACTTCTCCTGCTCACCGCCGCCGCACTCGGCAGTGGCGCGCTGTGGCTGCGGGCCAGGGACGACGCGCCGGTCGCCAGCGCCCTGCCTGCGATCGGCATCGGCTACTACCTGCGCGAGGCGCGGCTCAGCGCCTCGGGTAACGATGGGCGGATCCGCTACCGCATTGAGGCGGCCGAGGTGCAGCAGTCCCCGGTCGACGGCAGCATCTCGATGCGGCCGGTGTCGATCGACTACGACCCGAGCGCCGACATCCCGTGGCATCTGCGCGCCGACCGCGGCACGATGCGCGCCGGTGATAAGATGGTGAGACTGTCCGGAAACGTCGTCGCAACCACGCGCGGCGCCGATAGCCCCGTGGCGACCATCAGCACGGACTACCTCGACCTTGACCCCGGCACGGAAATCGCCAGCACCCGCAGCAAGGTCGTCATCGAGTACGCGGGCAGCGTGGTACATGCCACCGGACTGCGGGCACCGCTGCGCGAAGATCGCCTGGAACTGCTGGCGGATGTCCGTGGCCGCTACACGCGCTAGCGTGCGCTGCAGCCTGTCCCTGGCCCTGCTGCTGGCATGGCTGGCGGCACATGCCGCGGAACCCGTCTCCTTCGCGCCGCGTCCCGACCTGCCGATCGACCTCGATGCCGCCTCCTCCGAGTTCGACCGGCGCCACGAGAAGCTGGTGTTCCGCAGCCTCAGGATCACGCAGGGGCCGTTGCAGATCACCGCCGACCTCGGCGAAGCGACCCGGATCGATTTCGAGAACGCACGCTGGAACTTCAGCGGCAACGTCGTCATCGAGAACCAGGGCGCTCGCGTGTACTGCAGCAGTGCCGAGCTCAGCTTCGTCGGCCATGAGCTGCGCAGCGCGCAGTTGACGGGCAGCCCGGCACGCTTCGAACACCTGCGCGAGGGGGCGAGGCGCACCGAAGGGCGCTCCGGCCTCATCGACTACGACGTCACCTCGGCCACCATCCGCCTGTCGCGCGATGCCTGGCTCAGCGACGGCGCCAACGAGGTCTCGGGCGAGCGCATCACCTACGACCTGCGCCGCGAGTACGTCACCGCGGATGCCGATGGCAGCGGCCAGGTGCGCATGCGCATCAACCCGCCGGCGCGCGACGACAAGGCAGGCGCGTCACCGTGAGTGTGCTGTCGGCGCGCAACCTGAGCAAGCGCTACAAGTCGCGGGAAGTGGTCCGCCAGGTGTCGCTGGACATCAACAGCGGCGAGGTCGTCGGGCTGCTCGGGCCGAACGGCGCCGGCAAGACCACCGCCTTCTACATGATCGTCGGCCTCGTCGCCTGCGACCGCGGCACGATCGAGCTGGACGGCGAGGACCTCACCCACCTGCCGATGCACCGCCGGGCCCGTCTTGGCCTGGGTTACCTGCCGCAGGAAGCCTCGGTCTTCCGCAAACTGTCGGTGGAGGACAACATCCTCGCCATTCTCGAGACTCGCCCGGAACTGAGCCGCACCGAGCGGCACAACCGGCTTGAGGGCCTGCTCGACGAACTGCACATCGCCCACGTCAGGGCAAGCCTCGGCATGAGCCTGTCGGGCGGTGAGCGGCGACGCGTCGAGATCGCCCGGGCACTCGCCGCCGAACCGCGCTTCGTGCTGCTCGACGAACCCTTCGCCGGGGTCGACCCGATCTCCGTCCTCGACATCCAGCGCATCATCAGCCACCTGGCCGGCCGGCAGATCGGCGTGCTGATCACGGACCATAATGTGCGCGAGACACTTGGAATCTGCGGCCGGGCCTATATCCTGAATGATGGCGCGTTGATCGCGCAGGGAAGCCCCGCGGAGATTCTGGCAAATCAACAGGTTCGCGAGGTGTACCTCGGCAGCAGCTTCAGGTTGTAAGCTGGCCATGGAACGCGGCCACAGGGACGACGGCCCGGGGCGGCGCCGGGACTAGGGAACGGACAGTGCGCAGACGGACGACATGCTGAAACCCTCGCTGCAGCTGCGGATCGGCCAGCAGCTGACCATGACGCCGCAGCTGCAGCAGGCGATCCGCCTGCTGCAGCTGCCGATCCTCGAACTGAACGCCCAGCTCCAGCAGATCCTCGACAGCAACGTGATGCTGGAGATCGAGGAGCCGGCCGAGCGCGAGATCGAGATTCCCGGCGCCGAAGCCGGGCCGTCGTCCGAGCCGGCCGACGCCGGCACCGGCGAGGACAGGGGCGAGTTCGAGTACGACCCCGATGAAAGCGGCGTCCTGCCGGACGAAGCCGCCGATTCACAGCTGTGGACCGAGGCATCGACGGCCAGCCGCGCCGATCCCTGGTCGGGCGAGGACCGCGCTGCCGAAGTGGCCGACACGTCCGGCCAGTCGTTGCGCGAACACCTGCTGTGGCAACTCGGCATGGAGAGCTTCACTCCGCGCGAAGTCACCATCGGCGAGACCATCATCGACGGCATCAGCGACGACGGCTACCTGACCGAGCCGCTCGAGGGCATCCTCGCGACGCTGCCCGCCGAGGGTGGTTTCACGCTGGCCGAGGTGGAACAGGTGCTGGCCGGCATCCAGGCGCTCGACCCGGCCGGCGTCGGCGCGCGCGACCTGTCGGAATGCCTGCGCCTGCAGCTGCGCCAGCTCGACGCCGCCACACCGGGGCTGGCGCTGGCCACGACGATTGCCACCTCGCACCTGGACCTGGTTGCCGCCGGCGAACATGCCAGCCTGCGGCGCAAGCTGGGGGTAGCCGAGGCGGATCTCGAGACCGCCCTTGCGCTCGTACGCGCCTGCCAGCCGCGGCCGGGTGCCGCCATCCAGCCGAACACCGCGGAATACGTCGTTCCGGACGTGTTCGTGAGAAAACTGGACGGCAAATGGGTGGTCGAGGTCAACCGCAGCCTCGCACCGCGCCTGCGGGTGAACCAGGCCTACGCGCAGATGCTGCGTGGCAATGGCGAGCACGGCGTGCTGCGCACCCAGCTGCAGGAAGCGCGCTGGCTGGTGCGCAGCCTGGAGATCCGCAACGATACGCTCCTCAAGGTGGCCAATTGCATCGTCAGGCGCCAGCAGGAATTCTTCGAGCACGGCGAGGAGCGCATGAAGCCGATGATCCTGCGCGACGTGGCCACGGCCGTGGAGATGCACGAGTCGACGATCTCGCGAATCACGTCGGGAAAGTACATGCACACGCCGAGGGGCGTGTTCGAGCTGCGCTACTTCTTCTCGAGCCAGCTCGGTGGCGAGGATGGCGCCGAGCAGTCATCGACCGCCATCCGCGCCCGCATCCGCAAACTCATCGGCCAGGAGAACCCGGCGAGCCCGCTGTCCGACAGCCGCATCGCCGAACTGCTGCAGGCCGACGGCGTCAACGTCGCGCGACGCACCGTCGCCAAGTACCGGGAAGCCATGAAGATTGCCCCGTCGAGCGAACGCAGGCGGCGCGCGGCGCGCTGAGCCGGGCGTCGAGTCAACACCACGGGAAGACGAGGAGAACAGAGACATGCAACTGAGCATCAGCGGCCATCACCTGGAGATCACCGATTCGCTGCGCAACTACGCCGGCAGCAAGCTCTCGCGCCTGGAACGGCATTTCGACCACGTCACCGACATTCATTGCATCCTCTCCGTCGAAAAGCTGCAGCACAAGGCAGAGGCGAAGATCAACGTCAACGGCAGCACCCTGTTCGCCGATTCCGTGGAAGACAACATGTACGCCGCCATCGACACGCTGGTCGACAAGCTGGACCGGCAGATCAAGAAGCACAAGGAGAAGCTGAAGACCCACTACGACAAGCACGATCCGGTGGCTGACAAACGCACCCGCTGAGGAGCCCGGCGTGCGCCTCGTCATCGTCAGCGGCCTGTCGGGCTCCGGCAAGAGCGTGGCGCTGCACCTGCTCGAAGACGTCGGCTTCTACTGCATCGACAACGTCCCGGCCGCCCTGCTCGGCCCGGTGATCTCCCAGATCACCGCCACCGGCGATCCGTTCTACGAGAAGCTCGCGGTCGGCGTCGATGCGCGCAGCCGGGCCAGCGGTCTCGACTCGCTGCCCCAGCTGATCGGCGAGCTGCGCCAGAATGGCGTTCGCTGCGAGGTACTGTTCCTCCACGCCGACGAGGACAGCCTGCTCAAGCGCTATGCCGAGAGCCGCCGGCCCCACCCGCTGGCCGGTCAGGGTACGAGCCTGCGCGAGGCCATCGCCAGGGAGCGGGAGCTGCTCGGTCCGGTCATCGCCTGCGCCGAACTGATCATCGACACCAGCCACACCAGCATCTACCAGCTGCGCGACGCCGTGCGCGGCCGCGTCGGGCTGCGCGACGAACCGGGCCTGTCGATCCTGATCGAGTCGTTCGGCTACAAGAACGGCATCCCGCTCGACGCCGACTACGTCTTCGACCTGCGCTGCCTGCCGAACCCGTACTGGGAACTCAACCTGCGACCGCTGACCGGACGCGACCCCCAGGTCATCGCCTATCTCGACTCGCACCCGGACGTGCAGGGGATGTTCCAGGACATCGCCGGCTTCCTGCACCGCTGGATCCCGAAGTACATCGATTTCAGCCGCAATTACCTCACGGTCGCCCTGGGCTGCACCGGCGGCCAGCACCGCTCCGTGTACATGGCCGACAAGCTCGCGGCCGAGCTGTCGCGGAGCTATCCGCAGGTATTGACCCGGCACATCGAGCTGCTGGGCATCGGCAGACCGCCCGGCCAGCCCGTCACGGGTGCCGGCGAGAAAAGGCCTTAACTCCCCGACACCGCCTCGCTACACTCCGCCCGCCGGGTGCCCGGCGGTGACGAACAGCCGCCCACAACCGGCCCGGCGCGGGGCGATCAACGACAGGCGGACAGGACCACCGGACGGCAGGCGATGAGCGAAGCCCAGCTGCAACCAGGCGCAGACATCGGCAACGTGCTCGCGGCGCTCGAGACAGGCACCGCGCGCCAGGTGCAGCGGCTGGTACGCGCCCTGCACCCGGCGGAGGCCGCGCGCCTGCTGGAGTCCCTGCCGCCGGTCAAGCGGCGCATCGTCTTCGATCTGGCCGAGAGCGCCGACCAGGGCGAGATCCTGGTCGAACTGGCCGACGACGTGCGCGCCGGCCTGGTCGAAGGGATGAACGCCCAGGAACTGGTCGCTGCCACCGAGGGCATGGACCTCGACGACCTCGCCGACTTCGTTGCCGACCTGCCCGAAGCCGTCACGACTCAGGTGCTGCGCTCCCTGTCACAGCAGGACCGGGAACGGCTGAGTGCGGTCCTGTCCTCTCCGGAGGACAGCGCCGGCGGCCTGATGAACCCGGACACCATTTCCGTGCGCGCCGACGTGACGCTCGAGGTGGTGATCCGTTACCTGCGCATGCTCGGCGAGATGCCGGACAAGACCGACGCGATCTTCGTCGTGGACCGCCACGGCTGCTATCTCGGGGCGCTGTACGCCTCGCGCATCCTCACCC
>JADZBS010000131.1 GCA_020851975.1 Gammaproteobacteria bacterium
GATGAACTACGTGGCGACCATCCGCCTGAACCGGCCCGAGGCGCTCAACTCGGTCGACCCGGAGATGCGCGTCGAGCTGCACCGCATCTGGGAGCGCGTGCGCACCGACCCGTCGATCCGCGTCGCCGTCCTCACCGGCGCGGGCGACCGCGCGTTCTGCACCGGGTCGGACCTGAAGAAGACCATGCCTGCCGCCGAGTCGTTCGCCGAGCAGACCTTCGGCCCGTCCGCGCCCGCCGCCTTCCACGCCGGGCTGGAGCACTGCGACAAGCCGCTGATCGCGGCCGTCAACGGCTATGCGATGGGCGGCGGCATGGAGCTCGCGCTCGCCTGCGACATCCGGGTGTGCTCGGAGAATGCGCAGTTCGCGCTGTCGGAAGTGCGCATCGGCAGCGTGCCGGCCGGCGGCGGCACGCAGCGCCTGCCCCGCTGCATCGGCCGCTCGGACGCCATGCTGATGCTGCTCACCGGCGAGCGCATCGACGCCCCGGAGGCGCTGCGCATCGGGCTGGTGAGCCGTGTCGTGCCGCTGTCGAAACTGATGGACGAGGCCCATGGCATCGCGCGGCGCATCGCCGACAACGCGCCGCTGTCGGTGAGCGCCATCAAGCGGCTGGTGAACCAGGGCGTGGAGATGCCGCTGCAGGCCGCGCTGGAGGCCGAGCGCTACGCCTTCGGCCTGCTCTACCACACCGAGGACCGCATCGAGGGCCGCCGCGCCTTCGCGGAGAAGCGCAAGCCCGTCTGGAGGGGACGATGACGTCGGCCTCGCGCCGTGGCGGGGAGCGATCCCGCGCGCTGACCGGCCCCGGCGTGGACGAACGTGCCCGGCAGCGCCCGGCGAGCGAGGTCGCGCTGACGTGACCGCACGGTACACGCTCGCTGCCGACGTCGGCGGCACCAAGACCCTGCTCGAGCTCGGCGTCTGTGCCGGCGACGGCGTCTACACCGCGCTGCGCAGCGAGCATTATTTCAACGAGGGCCACGACGGGCTCGCCGGGGTGATCGCGGACTTCCTTGCTGCCGGCCCCGCGCGCGCGAACGACCGGCTCGCCAGCGCCTGTTTCGCCCTTGCCGGCCCGGTGACCGGACGGCGCGTGCGTCTCACCAACCTGCCGTGGGAGATCGACGCCGACGAGCTCGCGCAGCGCTTCCGCATCGAGCGCATCGAGCTGGTCAACGATTTCGCGGCGGTCGGGCACGGCATCCCGGTGCTCGAGCGCAGCGAGCTGCGCACCCTGCAGGAGGGCCGCGCCGATCCCCACGGCGCGCGTGCGGTGCTCGGCGCCGGCACCGGGCTCGGCATGGCCACGCTGGTCTGGAACGGTTCGACCTACCGCGTGCTGCCCTCGGAGGGCGGCAACACGGATTTCGCGCCCGTCAACGAGGTCCAGAGCCGGCTGTGGAACTACCTCGTGCACCGGCTCGGGCGCGTGTGGTGCGGCGCGATCCTCTCCGGCCGCGGCCTGGAGCGCGTCTACCAGTTCCTGAGCGAGGCGGATACGCTGCGCCTGCGCACCTCCGGCGGACGCGCCCAGATCGACCCGATCACCGCCGCCGAGATCACCGCCCGCGCCGTCGAGGGCAGCGATCCGCGCGCGACCTCGGCGCTCCACCTCTTCCTGGAGATCTACGGCGCGGTCGCGGGCAACCTCGCCCTCACCGTGATGGCGCACGGCGGCGTGTACGTCGCCGGCGGGATCGCGGCGCGCATCGCCCCGCTCTTCTCCGAGGGCGGGTTCGTGCGCAGCTTCCGCGCGAAGGGCAAGTTCACCGAGCTCATGCACACCTTCCCGTTGCACGTCGTGCTGGCGGCCGACGTGGGGCTGCGCGGGGCGGTGGCGATCGCGCGCGGCAGCGCCCGCGAGGCGCTCTGAGTAACACGCAGGAGGAGCGACATGGACCGAGCCTTCTGGGCCCTGTGGTACGAGCTGCCCGTCGCCGGCCGCGACGAGTACCTGGCCTGGTTCCACGACGTGCACATCCCGGAGAAGCTGTCGCGGCCGGGGTATCTCTGGGCGGCGCATTACGCGCTGGACGACGGCGGCGAGGCCTATCGCGCCGCCACCGCCGGGCGCCGCCACGCGAGCGGCGAAGGGCTCGGCCGCGGCCGCGGTTTTCTCGCGCTGTTCGGCGGCGTGAGCGCGCACACCTTCCTCGATCCCAGCCCGGCCCAGCTCAAGCAGCGGCAGGACGCCCTCACGCGCCGCTGGATCGGCTTCCGGCAGGCCGCATCCTCCTGCATCCTGGCCGAGGAGGCCCGCGTCGACGGCCCGCAGGCGGCCACGCGCCGGCCCGGCATCACGCCGGCACCGGTCGTCCAGCTCGACAGCTTCAATGCGCTAAGCGCGCAGGCCGACGACGAAGCCGGCGCCTGGCATGCGCAGGTGCGCTTTCCGTTCCTCGCGCGCATGCCGGGCTGCGTCGGAGCGCGCACCCTGCTCGCCTCGGTCGGCTGGGGGCGGCACGCCACACTCGCCGAGTTCGCCTCGCGGCAGGCGTGGGAGGAGCACTTCGTGCCGCACGAAGCGGCCGTGCACGCTGCGGGCACCCGCGGCGCGGCGCTGCTCGCCGAGCTCGTGTTCGCGCCCTGCTCCTCGACCGTGGGCACCCGCCTCTGGCCGGCCGCGGGCTAGCCCGGATCGCAGCCGGCCGGCACCGCCGGCGCATCTGCCAGCGTTACAGGGCGTTGCCGCCACCCTATAATTTCGGGGCCTTCTGGCTCTTCGACCGCAACGCCGGCCCCGGCATGCACCTGTTCGCTTTCGGCATCAACCACCAGAGCGCGCCGCTCGAGGTGCGCGAGCAGGTCGTGTTCGACCCGACGAACATGACCCGGGCGCTGCGCGACCTGGTCGACCATCGCCCGGTGCGCGAGGCCGCCATCCTCTCCACCTGCAACCGCACCGAGGTCTACTGCAACACCGAGCAGCCGGTCGAGGCGGTCCACTGGCTTGCCGATTTTCATCGCCTGGACCGCACGGGGATCGAGCCCTACGTCTACCGGCTCGACCAGGAGCGGGCGGTGTCGCATGCCTTCCGTGTGGCGAGCGGGCTCGATTCGGCCGTCATC
>JADZBS010000132.1 GCA_020851975.1 Gammaproteobacteria bacterium
ACCCCACCCGGTGCATCGGCTGCAAGGCATGCATCAACGCCTGCCCGGAAATGCCCGGTCACCAGATCCTCGGCATGATCCGCGGCAAGGCGGAGCTGGTTTCGCCGAGCGATTGCATAGGGCACGGCGCGTGCCGCACGGCCTGTCCGGTCGGCGCGATCACTCTGGTGTTCGGCACCGAGCAGCGCGGCGTGGACATTCCCGAAGTCGGGCCGGATTTCCAGACCAATGTCGCCGGGATCTACATCGCCGGCGAACTCGGCGGCATGGGCCTGATCCGCAACGCGATCGAGCAGGGTCGCCAGGCCATCGGCTACATCGCCGAGCGCCGCGCTCCAGATCATGCCGGGGCGGTGGACGTGGTGATCGTGGGTGCAGGTCCCGCCGGCTTCTCGGCCGCCCTCGCGGCACTGGAGCACGGGCTGCGTTGCGTCACCGTCGAGCAGGACACGTTCGGCGGCATGGTCGCGCATTACCCGCGCGGCAAGCTGGTGATGGCCGGCACCGCGCACCTGCCACTGGTTGGTGCGGTGAAGTTCGGCAACACGACCAAGGAGAAGCTGCTCGCCTACTGGCAGGACGTCCAACGACGCACTGGCCTGCCGATCAGCTTCAGCGAACGCGTCGAGGCCATATCGGCCGAAGAGGGCCTGTTTCGCGTCCGCACTACCGCGCGCGAACTCGTGGCGCGCAACGTGCTGCTCGCCATCGGGCGGCGCGGTACGCCCCGCCAGCTCGGCGTGCCGGGCGAAGACCTGAGCAAGGTCACCTACAAGCTCATCGAGCCCGAGCAATACCGCGACCGTGAGGTGCTGGTGGTCGGCGGGGGCGACAGCGCGCTGGAGGCGGCGACCACGCTGAGCGAAGTGCCGGGTTCGCGCGTGGCGCTTTCCTACCGCGCCGAGGCCTTCAGTCGCGCCAAGCCGGCGAATCGCGAGCGGCTGCGCGCAGCGGCCGAGGCCGGACGCGTCAACGTGCTGTTCCGATCCGAGGTGGTCGGCATCGAGCACGGGCGGGTGCACCTGCGGGTCCCTGACCGCGAGCTGACGCTGCTGAACGATGCCGTCATCATCAGCGCCGGCGGCGTGCTGCCAACGGCGTTCCTGAACTCGATCGGCATCCGGGTCGAGACCAAGTACGGCACGGCATGAGCGCACCGGCACACAACGTGTATCGCAGCCTGATGGCCATGGGGAGGCGCGGCGCTGCACTGGGACTGCTTCTTGCGCTCGCCGCCTGCTCGACGCCCGCGCCGGAGGCCGTTCATGACGTCTCGACGGCCGACGCGATCCCCGATCACACGCCCTTCGCGAACCTGGAGTGCGTGACCTGCCACGAACTCGACCGGCCGCCGCCGGCGATCGACGCGGCCAGCGGCGCCGAGGTTGTCCACGGCGGCGGCGAGGACTGCGGCGGCTGTCACGTTGCCGGCGGCACGAGCTGGCGTGCATTCACGGCCTTCAACCACGCACCGACACCCTCCGCCTGCGGTGACTGCCACGCCAGTGCGCGGCCGGCCGGGATCGTCAACGGCATGCTGCACACGTTTCCGAATGTCGGTGACTGCGCGGACTGCCATGCCGGCACCGCCGGCATCACCTGGTCCGGCGCGACCTTCGGTCACGACCCGGTCCCGACGACCTGCGATGCCTGTCACGCCGCCGACCGGCCGACCACCGTCGTCAACGGCTTTTCTCATGCAGCCGGCGGGTCCGGCGACTGCGCGGCCTGCCACAGCAGCCCCGGTGTGCGCTGGAGCGACGGGTTCTTTTCGCACTCGCCGGCACCGGCCACCTGCGCCGGCTGCCACGCCGGTGCACGGCCCGTCGGGCTCGTCGGCGATCCGCCCTTCGATCACGCCCAGGGCGGCACCGGCGATTGCAAGAGCTGCCACGCGCCGCCGGGTGCCACGCAGACCGGCTGGAGCGGCGGCAGCTTCAGCCACAATCCGGCGCCGGCGACTTGCAGCGGCTGCCATCTCGGTGACCGCCCCGTGGGGCCCGCGGGCACGCCGCCGTTCGATCACGCCAACGCGGGCACGGGCGATTGCGTGGCCTGCCACCGCCTGCCGGACGCGACGCAGGCGGACTGGTCGGGCGGCAGCTTCTCCCACAGTCCGGCGCCCGCTTCGTGCTCCGGCTGCCACGCCGGCGACCGCCCGACCGGGCCGGTCGGCACGCCCGCGTTCGACCACGCCATCGCCGGCACGGGCGATTGCAAGAGCTGCCATGCGCCGCCGGGCGCCACGCAGACGGACTGGAGCGGCGGAAACTTCAGTCACAGCCCGGCGCCCAGCACCTGCATCGACTGCCACCTCGCCGACCGGCCGGTCGGCCCAACCACGGGCGGCTTCGATCACGCTCTCGGCGGCACCGGCGACTGCGCCGCCTGCCACGTCGAACCCGGCGTACGCTGGAGCGGCGCAGTGGCGGGTTTCGATCACGCCACGCTCGCGCCGACGACCCGCTGCGACAGTTGCCACGCCGGCGACAGCCCGGCCGCAGCGGTCAACGTGCCCTGGCCGGGCCATCCTGCCCAGCCGAACCAGTTCCTGCACACCATCGTCGCCGCGACCGACTGCAGGAGTTGTCACCTCGACCCTGGCGGCGCCTGGAGCGGTGGGCGGTACGCGCACGACCCGAACCCGGGCCGGTGCAGCGTCTGCCATCTCAACCAGCGGCCGATCGGTCCCGTCGGACCGGTCGGTTCGCTGTTCGACCACGCCAACGGTGGCTCCGGCGACTGCGTCGCCTGCCACGTGGTTGCAAGCCCGAGCAAGACAGACTGGACGGGCGGCGACTTCACGCACACGAGCGCTCTCACGTCGTGCTCGAACTGCCACGAGGGCCGCCGCCCCACCGACACGCTGCACGCCACGCAGGCCGCGGGCGATTGCGCAAGCTGCCACGCGATGCAAAGCCCGACGAAGAACGACTGGGCCGGTGGCAGCTTCTCGCACGTGCCGAAGCCTGCCAACTGCGCCGGTTGCCATACGGGCGACAAGCCCGCCAATGCCGTGCGCGGCACCGGTACCTCGACCGACGGGCGAACTTACACGAACGACTACCTGCACGGCCTCGTTGCCGGCGACTGCGCCGGCTGCCACGACCCGCGCAGCGCCACGCCCGTCGACTGGACCGGTGGCCGCTACAGCCACAGCCCGGCACCCGCGGCCTGCAGCTCCTGTCACACCATCACGAAGCCCCCCGCGGGCGCCACCTCGCTCGACCACTCCCAGTCGGGGCTCGGCGACTGCAGGAGTTGCCACCTGCTCACGGGCCAACGCTGGACCGGTGCCTCGGCGCTCCCGGCCATCGTGACGCTCACGCCGCCGGCGGGTCGCACCTGGGCCAGCATCACGGCGCCGCACCCGACCATCGACCCGAACAAGGCCGGGCTCGCCTGCGCGACCTGTCACGGCACCAACACCAGCGCACGCATCATCTCCTACGACCACGCTTTCCCGGTGCAGGGCGTGAAGTGTGTGTACTGCCACTACACGAACCAGACAGTGACCTCGGCTGCCGTCGATACCAAGAGCCACCAGAGCACGAGCCCGACCAAGGACTGCACCGCCTCCGGCTGCCACCGGCCCACCTACCCCGCCTGGAGCACCACGAACCGCCGGTTCTCAGGCGGCCGGTGGGACGAGCCCTGAGGATGCGGGGCACCACCCTCGCCGCGGCACTGCTGCTGGCGTGCTGCGCCGGCAGCGCACTCGGCGCCGGTTCCGTCGAGGACGCGCGCAGCGCCGTGCGCGTGCGCGACTTCGCCACCGCCGCACGGATCTACGCCGAACTCGCCGCCGCTGGCGACGGGGAGGCCCGCTACCAGCTCGCCCTGCTGCTGGGCGCGGGGAGGGGAGTGCCCCGCGACCGGCCGCGTGCGGCGGCGCTGATGCGGGAAGCTGCCGATGCGGGTGATGCGCGTGCCCTGTACCAGTACGCCCAGATGCTCGAGAACGGCACCGGCGTGGCGCGTGATGCCACGGCGGCGCAATCGTGGTACCAGCGCGCAGACGCGGCTGGCAGCCACCAGGCACGCGAGCGCCTGGCTGCTCTCGCCCGCAGGGGTGGCCCGGTGGACACCGCCGAGCGAGCAGCTTCCCTGCGCCGCGCCGCGCAGCGCGGCGACGTCGCGGCGTTGCGCGAACTGCTCGCTGCCGGCGCCACCGTGGACGGTACCGACGACCACGGCCGCACCCCCTTGATCGAAGCCGTTGACCACGGGCACGCCGACGCCGTGGAGCTCCTGCTGGCCGCAGGCGCCTCGGCCACGACGCGGGACGCTGCCGGCAGCGGGCCGTTGCACATCGCGGCGCGCATCGGCGAGGCACGGACCGTGACGCTCCTGGCGCGAGCCGGTGCGCCGCTCGACACCGCCGACGCGCAGGGCAACCCGCCTCTCGTGATCGCAGCCGCCGCCGGACAGGCCGGAGCAGTCAGCGCGCTGCTCGACGCCGGTGCCGCCGTGAACACGCCGGACAGCCGCCAATGGACGGCGCTCACCGCGGCCCGCGAGCGCAACCACGCGGACGTTGCACGAGTCCTCGTCGCGCGCGGTGGGCGCGAAGGCCAGTCGTTGCGCGCCGCAACCGGGAAGGTTTCGGCAGCGGCAGTTGCGGAGGCGACTTCGCCCCTGCCGGGTGCCACCCCGCTCGTTTTCGCCGCGTGGCGCGGCAGCGATGACGTTGTGCGCGAACTGCTCGCCGGCGGCGCCGACATCACGGCCACGGACAACTCGGGTCAGTCGGCGTTGATGCGCGCCGCCTCGCGCGGCCACGACGCCATCGTCGCGCGCCTGCTCGATGCCGGTGCCGATCCTGGAGCGGCTGCGAAGGACGGCACCACCGCGTTGCTCGCCGCCGTGGCTGGCGGCCACGGCGGAGTGGTGCGGCTCCTGCTCCAGCACGGCGCGCGCGCGGATCGGGGTAGTGCGGACGGTCGCACACCGCTCGGCCTCGCCGCAGGCGGCGGTGACGCCGACCTGGTGCGCGAACTCATCACCGCGAACGCGCCAGTGGACGCCGCGACGGCCGGTGGCCGCACCCCGCTCATGCTGGCCGCGACACTGGCATCTCCGGACGTCGCTGCCGCCCTTCTCGCCGGCGGGGCGCGTGTCGATGCGGTGGACAGCGAAGGGCGCAGCCCCGCGTGGCTCGCGGCTGGCACCGGCCGCACGGCGACGCTCGAGCTGCTTGCCCACCACGGCGCCAGGCTCGACATCAGCGACCGCGAGGGCGACACCCCGCTCATGATCGCCGCGCGCAATGGCGATACCGCCACCGTCACCCGGCTGCTGCAACTCGGTGCGCGCGTGAACACCCGCAACCACCTCGGCAACACGGCACTCATCGCTGCGGCCGCTGCCGGCCACACGGGCGCGGTGCGCGTGCTGCTCAGCGCCCGTGCCGATGCGGATCTGCGCAACTCTGCAGGCAACAGCGCGCTGATGACGTCGGCCCTCCAGGGACACGCCGCGGTCGTGCGCGAGCTTCTCGCGGCCGGCGCGGACGCGGGGCTCGTCAACGTGGATCACCGCACGGCGCTCGATCTGGCCACGCTCGCCAACCAGTCAGCCGTCGTCGCGCTTCTGGACGACTGAGTGGAACAGCGCCCGCCGCAAACCAGGCGGCAGCCAGCCTGAAGCTGATTGTCCTGCTGAGCGCCGCCTCCCGACGTAAGATCCATCCATGTGGCGCGCCGTGCGGATCGCAATCCTGCTGATCATCCTGATCGTGGCCGCGGGAGTCACCTGGGGCGACAGGTTGCGCACGACGAGCTGGACGGACACGTTGTGGATCGGCGTCTTCCCGGTGGACGGCGACGGTCGTGCCGCGACGGGGCGCTACATCGCCGGGCTCGGCCGCGAGCGGCTGGCAGAGATCGAGGCGTTTTTCCGGCGTGAGGCCGGCGCGTTCGGTGTCGCGATCGATCGGCCGGTGCGGGTGGAGTTGTATCCGCCTGTCACGCGGCCGCCGCCGCGACTCGATCCGGAGGCAGGTTCCCTGGGCCACGTCTGGTGGAGCCTGCGCATGCGCTACTACACGTGGCGGATGGCGGGTGATGCGCTCGCCGATGTCCGCATCTTCGTCATTTACCATGATCCGCAGCAGACCCGTGCGGTGCCGCATTCGCTCGGGCTGCAGAAGGGGCTGCTGGGGGTCGTGTACGCCTATGCGGCCCGCGACATGGACGAGGCGAACAACATCGTGATCGCTCACGAGGTGCTGCACACGCTCGGTGCCACCGACAAGTACGATCCGGCAACCGGCCAGCCGAGGTTTCCCGAAGGCTATGCCGAGCCGGACGCCGAACCGCGCCATCCGCAGCGCCTGGCCGAGGTCATGGCCGGGCGCACGGCGTTGTCGCCGACTGCGGCCGAAATGCCGGCAAACCTCGCGGAGGTGGTGGTCGGACCCGCGACCGCAGCCGAGATCAACTGGACGGAGTAGGAACGAGGTGCCGGTGTTACGGTTACGGTTGCAGGTGGCCAGCGTTGTTACCGAAACCGTAACACCGGCACCTCCGGCGTTCAGGCGATCTGCCGGATGTACGTGTCCCAGTCGTAGTACTCCCGCCAGCTCGTGATCAGACCGTTCTCGATCTCGAAGACACCGATGGCGGGCAGGACCCCGGACTTGCCATCGATCGTGAAGTGGTCGCGGCGTTCCAGCACGAGCACGTTGCCGCGGGCGATCTTCGTGATGATCTCCATGCGGACGGCTGTGGCGCGGGCGAAGAAGCCGTCGAGCATGGCCTTGATCTCGGCCTTGCCACGGTAGGGTGCCTTCATCATGCTCTGCATGGTGGCATCGTCGGCGAAGAGCGCGAGGATGGCCGCGCCGTCGAGCGCTTCCCAGGCGGCCGCCATGCGGTCGGCGATCACCAGTGCCTGTCGTTCCTGAGCGGAGGTTGTCATGTAGCGGTGCCGGGTTGAATGGTGCCGGTTGAATGGTGCCGGGTCGAAGTTTCGAAGTTTTCGGGGAAGGAAAAGGGGGAAATCGGGACAGTTTACTCAACCGGCTCCTTGTGCAGATCAGCGCAGCCCCATCGGGCGTAGGAGCCGGTTGAGTAAACTGTCCCGATTTCCCCCTTTTCCTTCCCCGAAAACTTCGAAACTTCGACCCGGCACCGCTACACCTGGAACAGCTCCTGCAGCGCGCCGCTGCCGGGGTTGCGCACGACCATGGCGGTGCAGCGGCCGCGGCCGGGCAGGTCGAGCTCGGCCGGCCCGGAGAACACTTCGGTGCCGAGGGCGGCGCAGGTGCTGGCTGTCGCCGCGAGGTCGGCGACCTCGAACGACTGGGCGAGGTAGCCGATGTGGGGTGGCACCGCGTTGGCGACGAGGCTCGGGATCTCGTAGTTGAGCGCGGCGGCAAGCGCGATCTTGCCGTACTCGTGGTGGCCCTGGACGATGACGCTGCGGGTGCGGGCGTGCTCGGGCAGGGAGAGCGCGCGGTTCGTGACCGGCCCCTGCAGGATGGATTCGACGAACACCGTCATGCCGAGCGGCCCGTAGTAGAAGGCGAGCGCCTTTTCCATGTCGGCGACGGTGTGGGCGGTGGTGACGACCGAGGTGAAGCCGGTCGGCGTGCGCCCGTAGCCGGCGATGAACTGCGTGATGTGCCCGATGACCGTCTTCGGATCCTCGGTCAGGAGCTGGATGAGGTTGATCACCACGCCGTCCGGACCGTCGAAGGAAGCCTCCATCGTCTCGCCGATGGCCGGGCCGAAGTTGTTGTGGGCGGGCTCGCTCCAGAAGCGGTATCCCTGCGCCGCCAGCCGCGCGTAGTCGCGCCGGATGTCGCTCGCGTAGATGTTGAGGTTGAAGAGTCCCACCGCGCGGCGCACGCTCGCCGGCCGCGCGACCTTGCGATCCCGCCCGCTGAACTCCATGAGCTGGATGCGGCCCACCGGATCGGCGCCGTGCGCCAGGAAGGCACAGCGCGCGCTCGTCCCGGCTGGCACGCGCCAGTGGCGCTCGAGATCCGCGCCCTGCCAGGTGCGGCTTTCGGTGACGGTGAGTCCGAGCGTGCCGGCATAGAACCCGAGCGACGCGTCGAGGTCCTCGACACCGATCACCACCACGCTCACCGGTGCGCCGGTGCGCTTGCCATCGCTTGCCATCGCCGTCATCCCCCGGGCGCTGTCCTGGGTGCGCCCGACGGGATTTTACCCAAGCGCGGGCGGCGCGGGTGGGCGGTGGCCGTCGCAGCGACGACTCGTGTCACCCGCACACTCACCGGCAGACCACTTCGACGCGCCGGTTCATGGCGCGCCCGTTCTCGTCATTGTTGCTCATGATCGGTCGCACTTCGCCGACACCGATCGCCGTGAGGCGCGCGGCCGCGATTCCGCGCCGGGCGAGATCCGCGACCACGGCCTGCGCGCGCCTTTCGGAGAGCGCCTGGTTGTATTCGTTCGAGCCTTCGCTCGAGGTATGTCCCTCGATGCCGATCGACGTGGCCGGATCGTTGCGCAGCCCGGCGTGGAGCGCGGCCAACACGGGCTCGGCATCCCGGCGGATGACGGCGGAGTCGAAATCGAAGTTGATGCCATGGATGATTGCACCGCAGCCGAGCTTCACAGCCGGTGTCGGGCACGCGGATTTCGTCCCGCCAGGCGCGACCGGCGCCGCATAGAGCCGGAATGGCGCACCGTTCGAGGAGCGTACGCCGCGCAGGCTGCCGTCGGGCGCCACGGACAGGATGAAAGCACTCTTCGTCCTGTCCGAACGGTCGAGTCCCGTGGCGCGCAGGATGCTGCCCGACACCGTTCCCGTCAGGTCGCCGGACCGGTCAAAACAGCCGGTGACGACCGCGCCCTCCTGCGTGAGTGCCATGACATTGGCACCCTGCTTCCACACGCCCCGGAACCTGTCGGAAAACGGCGCCTGCTCCTGCACGCCGTTGCCGATGATCTCGCTGAATTCCAGTGCGCCCTCACCGCGCGGCAGATCGATGCCACCCAGCAACGTCACTTTCACCCAACGGACAGGAACCTTCCGGGTAACCTGCAGCTCGCTCACCTCACCTTTCTTCTTGTGGGTCACGAGCGTTGCCGAAGCGAGCGGTTCGTATCCCTCGGTGGCGCTCCGCGCCGAGCCGTAGACCTCGACCCGCTGCGTGAACGTCGCGCTCGGGCTCGGTGTTTCCAGCACCTCGGTCACGGCAAAGCGGTCGAAGGTCGTCGCCGCCGGCAGTTCGTACACGAACTCGGTGGCGGTATCGCTCCGGCCCCTGTTGACGACCACGAAATGGGACGGGTCGCCGTCGATCATCCGCACCGCGTGTTCGAAGCTGGCACCGAGCCGGGCGCCGTCACCACCGATCGCGAGCGGCACGGCGCCGTGCGCGAAGGTCAGATAGTCGAGGCGTGCAGGCACGGGCGGATCGGCTGCCGGGAAGGCGAAGCCGGCCGAATGACTGATCGCGAGGGCCGCGGTCAACACCTGGAACCCGCGGACAGAGAGCATGCACCGCATGCGGCCTCCCTTGCGGCAACCGGCACTGGAATCGCGACGATACCACGGTGCCGGTCGGGCGGCGGACCCGGTCAGGTCGTTGCCGGGCCTGTGGCGTGTCCTCGCGGGCCGTGCCTCACTCCAGGTCCACGGGCCGCCGGTCAAGCACCTTGCGCCCGGTGAGCATCGCCGAGACGAGCGCGCCGCCCTCGCGAAATTCGGCAACGACCACGCCGGCGATGTGCAGCAGCCCGGCGACGAGCAACAGGTAGAAGACGATCTCGTGGGTCTCGATGAAGGGCGCGCGGAAGGCTCGCATGGCCTCCCAGGCGGCCGGGTCCACGAAGGTCTTGTCGCCGGGAACGAGCGTGGCGGGGTCGATGCCCGGGGCGGCGACCCAGGCGGCGATCCAGCCGCCGAGCGGCGGGTAGTAGATGTCGGTGCCGGCCAGCACCAGCCCGCCGACGGCCTGCACGGTGAGCAGGAGCAGCAGGCCGCTGACCATGAGGCGGCCGAGCGGGTTGTGGCCCAGGTAGGCGGCTGCGGTACGGCCAGCGGCGCCGGCGAGATACCCGCGCAGCGACGCCAGGAATCCCGGGCCGGGCAGGAACGCCCGCCAGCGGCTGAACGGCCCCCCGGCGAAAGCCCAGCCGAGGCGCACCGCGACATTGGCGGCGAACACATAGCCGACCCAGACGTGCACCGTCTTGAGCAGCACCTTGCCGTCGGCCGAGACGCCGAGTTCCTTGCCCCAGAGGAGGGTCGTGCCGATGGCGACCAGCGCGAGCAGGCAGCCGACGTTCAGCCAGTGGAACACCCGCTGCACCGGGTCCCAGACGCGGTAAGTTCGCAACGGGCCTTCCTGTTCCCTGCTCATGACCAGGTCTCCTCACTATCCTGCGATGGAGCCAGTGTCGCGTGGCCCGCCTTACGATCACCTTACGGTGCCAGCGGGGTCGCCGTCGATCCGCCGTGCGACGCGGGCTTGCCAGGAACAGGCCGGGCTGCCGCCGGGCATGCGGACATGCTCTTACGGCAAGTTCTGGCGGCCAGCGGCATAATTCCACGATTTGCACGGACGACCAGCATGAACGGCGCACTCCCGGAATCGATCGAAGCCATCTTCCAGCAGGTCCGCGCCCGCAACCCGGGCGAGGACGAGTTCCACCAGGCCGTGGCCGAGGTGCTCGAGTCGCTCGGGCCGGTGCTGGTCAAGTTTCCCGAGTTCGCCGAGCACAAGATCATCGAGCGCATCTGCGAACCGGAGCGGCAGATCATCTTCCGCGTGCCCTGGCAGGACGACCGCGGCGAAGTGCAGATCAACCGCGGTTTCCGCGTCGAGTTCAACAGCGCGCTCGGTCCCTACAAGGGGGGGCTGCGGTTTCACCCCTCGGTCTACCTCGGCATCATCAAGTTCCTCGGCTTCGAGCAGGTATTCAAGAATGCCCTGACCGGCATGCCGATCGGTGGCGGCAAGGGCGGCGCCGACTTCGACCCGAAGGGGCGCTCGGAGGCCGAGATCATGCGCTTCTGCCAGAGCTTCATGACGGAACTCCACCGCCACCTCGGCGAACATACCGACGTGCCGGCCGGCGACATCGGCGTCGGCGGGCGGGAGATCGGCTTCCTGTTCGGTCAGTACAAGCGGCTCACCAACCGCTACGAGTCCGGCGTGCTCACCGGCACGGGCATCGGCTGGGGCGGTTCGCTGGTGCGCAAGGAGGCCACCGGCTACGGCGCGGTCTACTTCGCGCAGGAAATGTTAGCGACGCGTGGCCAGGACCTTGAGGGAAAACGCTGCGTGGTCTCCGGCTCGGGCAACGTGGCGCAATACACCGCGGAAAAACTTCT
>JADZBS010000133.1 GCA_020851975.1 Gammaproteobacteria bacterium
ATCAGGTCGAGGAACTGCAGGCCGCGGTTCGTGTACTTCTTGGCGATCGAGATCACCAGGCGCAGATTGGCCTCGACCATCTCCTTCTTGGCGCGCCGGGCCTTGGCCTCGCCGATGGACATCTGGCGGTTGATCTCCTTGATCTCGGCAATGGACAGGTGCGATTCCTGCTCGATTGCCTGCAGCTTCTTCTGGCAGCGCACGATCTCGTCCTTGAGCCGGGCGAGTGCCGAGGAGTGCTTGCGCTTGGCGCGGATATGCTTGTCCACCCAGCTCAGGCTGGTTTCGTTGGTCGGGAATGTGGTCAGGAAATCCTTGCGCGGCATGCCGGCGTCGCGGACGCTGAGCTGCATGACACGCCGCTCCTGGGCACGGATGGCATCCACGGTGTCGCGCAGGTGGGCACAGAGCGCGTCGAACAGCTTCGGCGCGAGCTTGAGTTCCATGATCTCGGTTGCCAGCTTTTCGCGCACCTTCATGGCGGTCTTGTGCGCGGCGCCATGCTCGTCCATGGTCGCAAGGACTTTCTTCTGGTGGCGGAAGATCGACTTCAGGCGCTTGTCGGCTTCGACCGGGTCAGGGCCGAGCTCTTCGGCTTCCTCGCTGTCTTCGTCATCGCCCACATCGACGTCTTCCGCCGCCTCGCGTGCACTCGCCGGCAGGACTTCCTCCGGCTGGTTCGGGTCGACGAAGCCCGTCAGCACGTCCTGCAGGCGGGCCTCACCGGTCCTGACCGGTTCGTAAGCCCGCGCAATGACATCGACCGAGGCAGGGAAGAGCGCAACCGAGCGCTTGACCTGGTCGAGTCCCTCCTCGATGCGCTTGGCGATGCGGATCTCGCCTTCACGGGTGAGCAGCTCCACCGTTCCCATCTCGCGCATGTACATGCGCACCGGATCGGTCGTGCGGCCGAACTCGCTGTCGACGGTGGCAAGAGCAGCTGCAGCTTCCTCCGCGGCCTCCTCGTCGCTGGTCACCGGCACGTCGGAGAGCAGGATGGCGTCGGCATCGGGGACCTTCTCGTAGACGGTGATCCCCATGTCGTTGATCATGTTGACGATGTCTTCGATCTGCTCCGGATCGACGATATCGTTTGGCAGGTGATCGTTGACCTCCGCGTAGGTCAGGTAGCCCTGCTCCTTGCCGCGTGCAATCAGGAGCTTCAGCTGGGACTGCTGTTCGGCGGTAGTGGTGTTCTCGGTATAGTCGTCCACTGCAGACCTCGGCGCGAACGCGTAAACCGGGCATTATATGGGGGCGCCGGGCGTCCATCCACAGTGACGTGCGGCGTACCGCAGGCTTCCACGAGCCGGTCGCGGTCGGCAGCCAATGCCCTGAAAATAAAACAAAAACAGACCAATGCAGCGTCCCGGCCGGCTGGCCGGTGCGAGGACCATATCGGCCGCCGGTCCCGGATCTTTACCTAATGCCTGCTGCTTCCTTCTGCAGCCGGCGGAACTCGTCTTTCTCCTCCGTGCTGAGGCTGGCCGATGCCGCCTTCGACACCAGCTCGGCCAGGCGCTCGTCACGCGCCTGGGCCACGATGCGCTGCAGGCTGTCGGCCAGTTCCCGGGCGGCACCGGCTTCGCCGACGAGGACCTGGCCGGCCAGCAGTTCGGCCAGGTGCGGCCCCTCGGGACGCTCGCGGAAACGTTCGACCAGCGCCCCCGGAGTCAGGCCCGGGGTGCTGCGGGTCAGTTCGAGCAGTTCGGCGAGCAGGGCGGTTCCCCTGGTGCGCACCGTGTCGAGGCCGGGTGGCACGGTCACCGTCCGCCCGAGTTCAGGGTGGTGCACCAGCAGCGTGATCGCCTGGCGCACCAGCGAGGGACGCTGGCCAGGCACGGGACGTGGCCGCCGGGCGGGTGCCGGGGCGTTGCTGCCGGATGGGGTGCCCAGGGCAGCCGTGAGCCGCTCACGCCGCAACCCGACCGCTTCGGAGAGCCGGTCGGTGAGCAGTTCCCGGTAGACGCCGGGCGGCAGCATCGCCACCAGCGGGCGCGCCAGCTCCGCCAGCCGGGCCCGTGCGTCGAGCGAGTCGGACCCGACCTGCCGCTGCAGCTCCTCGAGCAGGTAGTCGGACAAGGGCACGGCGGCATCGGCACGGGTGGCAAAGGCTTTGGCCCCTTCCTTGCGGACCAGCGAGTCGGGGTCCTCGCCATCGGGAAGGAACAGGAAGCGGACCTGCCGGCCTTCGCGGACCTCAGGCAGGCTCGCCTGCAGGGCGCGCCATGCCGCGGCCCGGCCGGCGCGATCGCCGTCGAAACAGAACACGATCTCCGGCACGGCACGGAACAGGCGGCGGACCTGGTCCGGTGTGGTGGCCGTTCCCAGCGTTGCCACGGCGTCGCAGATCCCGTGCTGGCCGAGCGAGACCACATCCATGTACCCCTCGACCACCAGCAGCCGCGTGAGCCGTCGTTCCGCCTGCCGCGCTTCGTACAGCCCGTACAGTTCCTGACCCTTGTGGAAGACGGCGGTCTCCGGCGAGTTCAGGTATTTCGGTTCGCCGCTGCCGATGACGCGGCCGCCGAAGCCGATCACGCGGCCGCGGCTGTCGCGGATGGGAAACATGATGCGGTCGCGGAAGCGGTCGTAGTACCCGCCACCCTCCCGTGCCACGATCAGTCCGGCAGCGGCGAGTCGGGTGCGCTCCGCATCGGTGTCCTCGAACTCGCGCAGCAACGAGTCCCAGGCCGGTGGCGCGTAACCGACGCGAAACGTGCGCGCCGTTTCGCCATCGAGTCCGCGACTGCGCAGGTAATCCACCGCGGACGGATGGGTGCGCAGGGACTTCTCGAAGAACGCGGCGGCGGCAGCAAGCGCGTCGTACACGGGGGCGAGCGGCGACTGCGCCTGGCCGGCGCCCTCCCGCGGGACCTCCAGGCCGAGCCGCGTTGCCAGCTCCTCGACGGCCGCGATGAACTCGAGCCGGTCGTACTCCATCAGGAAGCCCAGCGCGGTACCGTGCGCACCACAACCAAAGCAGTGGTAGAAGCCCTTGGTCGGGCTGACGGTGAACGACGGGGTCTTTTCGCCGTGGAACGGGCAGCAGGCTTTGTACTCGCGGCCGGCCTTCTTCAGGGGAACGCGCGAGCCGATGATCTCGACGATATCCGCCCGTTGCAGCAGCTCATCGATGAAATGCTGGGGGATACGCCCGTTCATGACGTTGGCTGAGCCCTGTGAGCCGTGCGTTGCCGGCCCGGGAAGCGAGAATACGGGTCGGGGACGTGCCTCGTCCACGCGCCGGTGCGCTGACGTTCAGCCGGCGAGGCGGGCCTTGACCAGGGCGCTCACGCGCGACATGTCGGCACGGCCCTGGATCTGCGGGCGCAGGGCATTCATGACCTTGCCCATGTCCTTCGGTCCCGCAGCACCGGTGGCCGCGATCGTCGCTTCCAGGAGGGCGGCGATCTCGGTTTCGTCGAGCGGCGCCGGGAGATAGGCCTCGAGCACGCTGACTTCGTCGAGTTCCCGGGTCTCGAGGTCGGTGCGACCGGCCGTGGCGAACTGGCCGGCTGCCTCACGCCGCTGCTTGATGAGTTTCTCAACAATCTGCAGGAGGTCGGCGTCCGTCATCTCCCGCCGTTCGTCCACCTCGCGCTGCTTGACCGCCGCCAGCAGCATGCGGATGGTGCTGAGGCGCAGCTTCTCGCCGCCACGCAAGGCGGTTTTCATGTCAGCAGTGACCTGGGCCTTGAGCTGGCTGCTCATCGCTCGCGCCGGGTAATGAACCGGCGTCAGTACAGGCGTCGGCGGCGATTGCTCTCGCGGGAAGTGCGCTTCAGCTGGCGCTTGATGGCCGCGGCGCGCTTGCGCTTGCGCTCCTGGGTCGGCTTCTCGTAGAACTCGCGACGGCGCAGTTCGGTGAGGACGCCGGCCTTCTCGCAGGCGCGCTTGAAGCGGCGCAGGGCGGCATCGAAGTGCTCGTTCTCTCTGACGCGTACGCTCGGCAAGTTCGTCGTCCTCGGCCGTGGTGATCAGGCGAAAAAAACCGGCGCGCGGCCGGTAGAGACCGCACAATATAGCCATTTCGGCGCCATTTGCAAAGGCGGCGGGACCGTCGGCAGGCTCCATGATCATCCTCGGCATCGAAACCAGCTGTGACGAAACCTCGGTGGCCATCCTCGACGAGGCCCACGGGTTGCTGGCGCACCTGATCCACAGCCAGGTGACCGTTCATGCACCCTACGGCGGTGTGGTTCCGGAACTCGCCTCTCGGGACCACATCCGCAAGCTGCTGCCGCTGGTTCGTCAGGCGCTGGCCCAGGCGTCGCTGCAGAGCGGCGACATCGATGGCGTGGCCTACACGGCCGGACCCGGTCTGATCGGGGCCTTGCTCGTGGGGGCTACCTTCGGGACCACGCTCGCGGCGGCATGGCGGTGCCCGGCCATTCCGGTCCACCACATGGAGGCCCACCTGCTCGCGCCCCTGCTCGAGCCGGCCAGCCCGTGCTTTCCGTTCGTGGCGCTGCTCGTATCCGGCGGTCACACCCTGCTCGTGGAGGTCCTCGGAATCGGCCGGTACCGGGTGCTCGGCGAGACCCTCGACGATGCCGCCGGCGAGGCTTTCGACAAGACGGCGAAGATGCTCGGGCTGCCGTACCCGGGAGGGCCGCAGCTCGCGCGCCTCGCCGGTTGCGGTCGTTCCGACCGCTTTGCCTTCCCGAGGCCCATGCTGCGCCGTCCAGAACTCGATTTCAGTTTCAGCGGCCTGAAGACGGCGGTGGTCCAGCAGGCTCGTGACCTGGCACCTGCAGGCGTGCTCGCCGAAGCCGACCGGGCCGACCTTGCGAGTTCCTTCCAGGAGGCCGTGGTCGACGTCCTCGTCGCCAGGAGCCAGCGGGCACTCGACGTGACCGGGATGCGCCGGCTGGTCGTCGCTGGCGGCGTCGGCGCCAACAACCGGCTGCGCCAGCGTCTTCACGATGAACTGACAGCACGAGGCCGCGAAGTCTATTATCCGCGCCACGAGTTCTGCACCGACAACGGTGCCATGGTGGCCCTGGCCGGTTGCCGCCGCTTCCCTGGCCGGCCCACGTCGGACCATGCGATCACGGCCCGTGCGCGCTGGGGGCTCGAGGAACTGTCGCCACCCTGAGTCGCAGCGGCGCAATCGGCAAGCAATGGACACGATCTTCCTGAACGACCTGCGCATTCGCACCATCGTCGGTGTCTGGGAGTGGGAGCGCCGCATCCCGCAGGTCGTCAGCATTGATCTCGAGATGGCGGCCGACGTCCGGCGGGCGGCCGAACGGGATCACATCGACGCAACGCTCGACTACAAGGCGGTTGCCAAGCGGGTGACCCGATTCGTGGAGGAGTCACGGTTCCAGCTGGTCGAGACGCTGGCCGAGCGCGTCGCCGGCATCGTGACCGAGGAGTTCTCGGTGCGCTGGGTGCGGGTGGCCGTCCGCAAGCCCTTTGCCGTACGGGGCTCGCGCGACGTGGGCATCTGCATCGAACGCGGGAATCGCACGCCGTGACGGCCGGTCACCACGCGCGGTGGCGGCTGTGCGGCTACCAGCCCACGCTGCGCCCGCCGTCGACCGCGATGATCTGCCCGGTGACGTAGGGGGCATCCCGCACGAGGTAGAGCACGCAACCGGCGATGTCCTGCGGCGTACCGGCGCGCTTCATCGGAATCTGGCGGATGATGCTGTCACGGGTCGACTCCCCGAGGCCATCGTCCGGCCACAGCACGGCCCCCGGCGCGATGCCGTTGACCCGCACCGCCGGCGCGAGGTCCCGCGCCATGGCCCGCGTCAGCATCGCCAGCCCGGCCTTGGCGGCACCGTAAACCGCATGGTCGCGCAGTGGCCGGATGGCGTGGATGTCGATCAGGTTGACGATGTTGCCGCCGTGTTCGCGCAGGTGCGGCAGCGCCACCTGGGACAGGAACAGCGGAGCACGCAGGTTGGTGCCCACGAGGTCTTCCCACTGGTCCACCGTCACGCTGCCGAGCGGGGTAGGGTAGAAGCTCGAGGCGTTGTTCACCAGGATGTCGAGCCGGCCTGTCTGCGCGACGGCTTCGGCCACCAGGGTCACGAGCCGCGCCTCGTCGAGCAGGTCTGCCTGGACCACGAGCGCGGAACCGGGCCGGCGTGCATTCAGCTCGGCGGCCAGCGCCGCCGCCGGTTGCGCCGAAGAACGGTGATGTATGACGATCCCGGCGCCGTTGGCGTGCAACGTGCGTGCAATGCAGGCACCGACGCGCCGGCCGGCGCCGGTGATCAGCGCCCATCGTCCTTCGAGTGTGGCCGTGTCCGCCGTCATGCCGTCGCGCCCGGGCCGGCGGATGGCCCGCCGGCAAGTCGTGTGAAGATCGTAAGATTACACCACCATGCAGCAGCGATTCGAACTGCCGGTGCCGTCCGGCGCAGCGCGTGAACATGGCGCGTGCGTGGCCACACACCTGCACGCGGTGATTGCCGCTGCCGGTGGCTGGATCGACTTCGCGCGTTTCATGGAAATCGCGCTGTATGCGCCGGGCATAGGCTACTACAGCGCCGGCGCGACGAAGTTCGGCCCGGCCGGTGATTTCGTCACGGCGCCGGAGATCTCCCCGTTGTTCGCGCGCTGCCTGGCCAGGGCCTGCGCGCCCCTGCTGGCCGGCTTCGAGAAGCCGGTGGTCGTCGAGTTCGGCGCCGGCAGCGGCGTGCTCGCCGCCGAGTTGCTGCCGGCACTCGCCGCGCATGGCCTCGGCGGCGTGCGTTATCGCATCCTCGAAGTCAGTGGTGATCTGCGCCAGCGCCAGCGCCTGACGCTGGCGCAGCGCGTGCCGCGGCACCTCGCGCAGGTCGAGTGGCTCGACGCCGTTCCCGATGCATCCGCCGACGGCGTCGTGATCGCCAACGAGGTCGCTGACGCCTTGCCGGTCAGTCGCTTCACGCGCAGTACCACGGGTGTGCTGGAACAGGGCGTCATCAGCGACGCCGGGGGCTTTACCTGGGCGCCGCGTCCGGCCGGGGCGGAGCTGGCCGACGCCGTCTCGGTGGTGGAATCGTCGCTCGGGTCCCGCCTGCCGCCGGGATACACGTCCGAGATCAGCCTGCGTCTGCCGGGCTGGGTCGCTGCGCTTGGTGCATCACTCCGACAGGGGCTGGTGCTGATCTGCGACTATGGCGGTACGCGTCGCGAGATCTACCATCCGGAACGGTGCGATGGCACGCTCGCCTGCCACTACCGTCACCGTGCCCATCACGATCCGCTGATTCTGCCGGGATTGCAGGACATCACCGCCTGGGTGGACTTCTCGGCGGCGGCAGCCGCCGGTGAAGCCAGCGGTCTCGCGGTTGCCGGTTACACCACGCAGGCGCATTACCTGGTGGATGCCGGCATCGACGCCGAGCTGGCCGCGGCGAGCGGGCCTGGCGGGCAGCCAGACCTGCGTCTCGTGCAGCAGGCCAAGACGCTGCTCCTGCCGGGCGAGATGGGTGAGCGGTTCAAGGTGCTCGCGCTGGCCCGTGGCGGCACTGCACCAGAGTCCTGCAGGGGATTTGGTTTCCGCGACCTGCGCCACCTGCTCTAGCCGGCGGCAGCAGCTTTCGCGGCGGCGATCGCGCGGCTGCGTTCCTGCCGGATCGCTTCGCCGAGGGCCTCGCCTTCGAGGCCGCGGGCGAGGAGTGCCGCCACGTCCACGCCGGCTGCCGCGCGGCGCGCAGCGCGCAGCAGCCCGGCCTGCGGATACGGCGCCTGCGCATGGCCGAGGCGGCCGCGGGCATCGGCTTCGCAGGCCAGCAGGAAATCCTCGAATCGTTCCGGGCGCCGCAGGGCATCGATGCCTTCGAGCAGCGACAACAGCGTGGCGGGTCGCAATTCGGCAGCCCGGTGCGCGAGCCCGTGATAGCGGGCAACCGCCACGCCGAGATCGCGGAACCGGTTCGGCACGCCGATGCGCCGGCACAGGGCCTCGGCGAGGACTACGCTGCGTTCCTCGTGTCCGCTGTGCTTCGGCCAGTAGCGGGGCGGCGTGGTGGCCTTGCCAAGATCGTGCACCAGCACCGCGAAGCGCACTTCGCTCTTCGGCGACAGGCTGGCGCTCGCGCGCAAGGCCATCAGCAGGTGAGCGCCGGTATCGATCTCCGGGTGCCAGGCCTGCGGCTGCGGCACGCCCCAGAGGGCTGCGATTTCCGGGAAGATCACGGCCAATGCACCGCAGTCGCGCAGGACCGTGATGAACATGTCCGGGCGCGCTTCGCCGAGGGCGCGCTCGGTTTCCTGCCAGACGCGCTCGGGCACGAGCGCACCGGCTTCCCCGGCTGCGACCATCTCGCGCATGAGCTGCAGCGTCTCGGCAGCCACCGTGAAGCCGAGCGGCGCGAACCGTGCCGCGAAGCGCGCCACCCGCAGGATGCGCACCGGATCCTCACGGAAGGCCACCGAGACGTGACGCAGCTGCCGCGCTGCGAGGTCTGCCTGGCCGCCGTAGGGATCGATGATCCGGCCGGCACTGTCCTCGGCCATGGCATTGATGGTCAGATCGCGGCGGCGCAGATCGTCCTCGAGGGTCACGTCTGCGTCGGCGTGGACGGTGAAGCCGCGATAGCCGGGAGCTGTCTTGCGCTCGGTGCGCGCGAGCGCATGTTCCTCGCCGGTCTGCGGATGCAGGTAGACGGGGAAGCTCGCCCCGACGCGCCGGAAGCCGGCCGCTTCCATCGCGGCGGGTGTGGCGCCGACCACGACCCAGTCGCGTTCGTGCACCGGGAGGCCGAGGAGCCGGTCGCGAACGGCGCCGCCGACGAGGAAGGTCTGCATGCCGGCATTCTAGCCGGTATCGTTGGCGGGCCATGATCGTGACCACCATCGGCCGCTGCAGCGCCGGGTTGCTCGGCGTCCTGCTCCTCGCCGGGTGCAATCCGGCCTATCTGGTCCAGGCCGCGGCGGGACAATGGCAGCTCGTCAGCGAGCGGCGGCCGGTTGCCGCGGTGTTGGCCGACCCGGCGACCGACGCCGAGACGCGCCGGCGCCTCTCGGAAATGACTGCGGCGCTGGAATTCGCGCACGCGACGCTGGGACTGCCGGACAATGGCAGTTATCGCGACTACGCCGACATTGGCCGCCCCTACGTGGTGTGGAACGTGTTCGCGGCCCCGCGCTTCGATCTCGCGCTGCGTCGCTGGTGTTTCCCCGTGGCCGGCTGCGTGGTCTATCGAGGCTATTTCAACGAGGGGCGCGCACACGCCTTCGCCGCAAATCTGGCCGAGGCGGGCGATGACGTGCACGTCGCCGGCGCTGCGGCCTATTCAACCCTGGGCTATCTGCGCGATCCGTTGCCGAGCAGCGTGCTGCGCCTGTCCGACATGTCGGTGGCAGCGATGATCTTTCACGAGCTCGCGCACCAGCGTCTGTACGTGCCGGGCGACACTGTGTTCAATGAAGGTTTTGCGACACTCGTGGAGCAGGAAGGGATGGTCCGCTGGCTGGCCGAACGCGGCGAGCAGGCCGCGCTCTGCCGTTTCGAGACCGGGCTGGAACGCGCCCGTCGCGTACACAGCCTGATCGACGGGACACGCACGACACTCGCCGGGATCTACGCGTCGGAAGCACCACCGCAGGCGCGCGCCGCGGCGAAGGTCGCGGAGATCGACCGGCTGGTCGGGCGCTATCGCGCATTGCGCGCAGGCTGGACTGATCCGCCGTATTTCGACCACTGGTTCGAGGACGGGATCAACAACGCCAGCCTCGGCGCGTTGGCCGCATACGATCAGCTGGTCGGCACGTTGCGGGTCATCCTGGAGAGCGAAGGCGGCGACTTGCCGGCGTTCTACCGTCGGATCGACCGGCTGGCACGGCTCGACGCCGACGGCCGCGCTGAGGTGCTCGGTGCCATCACCGGGCCGAGCGAGCGCGGGCCTGGCGCGGCGTGCCGCGCCAGGCCCTGATACGCATGGCCGCCTAGCGGATCTGCAACAGCAGGTCGCGGTTGCCGCGGCGGATGGCGAGGATCAGCAGGCGCTGTTCGCTTGCCAACTCCTGCAGCTGCTCGACGGAGCGAACGCGCACACGGTTGACGGCAACGATGATGTCGTTGGCGCGCAGTCCGCGGGCGGCGGCCGCGGACTGCGGCTCGACGCTCGTCACCAGTACCGCCGGGCCATCGAAGCTGCCCTCCGTGCCGTCATAGGCGGCAAACCCGGCGCCCTCGAGCGCCGGATGGATCTTGCCGGCGTCGACCTGGGCTGCCGAATCGCGCTCGTCGAGCGTGGCGCTGATGTCACGGCGCTTGCCTTCACGGAGCAGGCCTAGGGCAACCTTGTCGCCGCTGCGCTTGACGCCGATGTTGGTGCGCAGCTCGGCAGCATTGCGGATCTTCTTGCCATCGACGGCGACGATGACGTCGCCTACCTTGACGCCGGCCTTCTCGGCCGCAGAACCGGATGCGACCTCCTGCACGAGCGCGCCTTCGCCATCGGCCACGCCATAGGCACGCGCTGTCTCCGCATTGAAATCGCTGATGCTCACGCCGAGCAGGCCGCGACGAACCTTACCGAACTGCAGGATCTGCGACATGATCGACTTGGCGATGTTGACGGGGATGGCGAAGCCGATGCCGATGTTGCCGCCGCTGTTGGAGAAGATCGCCGAGTTGATGCCGATCAGCTCGCCCTTGAGGTTGATCAGCGCTCCGCCGGAGTTGCCGGGATTGATCGAGGCATCGGTCTGGATGAAATCCTCGTAGCCGTCGGGGTTGATGCCGCTCCTGCCGAGGGCGCTGACGATGCCTGACGTGACCGTATGCTCGAGGCCGAACGGATTGCCGATGGCCACCACGAAGTCGCCGACCTGGATGTTGTCCGAGTTGCCGAGACCGATCTGCGTGAGCTTGTCCGGATCGGCGAGTTTCAGGACCGCGATGTCGGTGCCGGCGTCGGAGCCGACGACCGTCGCCTTGAAGTTGCGGTTGTCGTTCAGCACCACCTCGATCTCGGTGGCGTTTTCCACGACGTGATGGTTGGTGATCACGTAGCCGTTGCGGGCGTCGACGATCACGCCGGAACCGGCGCTGCGGACTTCGCGCGGCTGCTGGTCGGGCACGCCGAAATAACGGCGGAAGAACGGATCGTCCATGAGGGGATTGCGCGGGGCATTGACGGTTGCGCGCGTGGCGATGCTGACCACGGCCGGCGATACCTGCTTCACCAGTGGTGCCAGGCTCGGCACGGTCTGGTCGCCGACGACAGCCGGCAGGGCGCCCCAGGAACAGGCCGGTGCGACAGTCAGGGCGGTGACGAGCAATGCCGCCCGCAGAAACGGAATCCTCATGCGAAATGTCCTCGGCAACAACGGTGTGACGTGGCTTTGAGAGCGCGAATCATAGCGGGTTCCCGCGCAGGCACCGCGGTGAACAGGGTGTGAAGAAGCAGTGGAAAGGCTGGGCACAGCCAACACAAGATATTGTGTTTCCGGTTTCCGACAGGCACTTGCCGGACCTGGCTGGTCCATATTTGATCAGATTGAGACGTGATTGTTAAGCGATTGATTTATAA